>JAEUQN010000181.1 GCA_016789725.1 Blastocatellia bacterium
CTCTGCGATGAATACACGCGCGTCGTGCTCAAACTTCATCCGCAGCTTGCGCCGATCAAAGTCGCTGTTTTCCCGCTCAAGAAAAACGAACCGCGCATTGTCGCCGTGGCCAAGCAAATCAAAAACGATTTGCAGTCGCTCTTCCGCACGGTTTATGACGACAGCGCAGGCATCGGCAAGCTTTATCGTCGGCAGGACGAAATCGGCACGCCGTTTTGCATCACGGTGGATTTCGATACGCTTGGTGAAGGCAAAGGTGAGAATTCGGCGGAATTAAAAGATACCGTCACGGTGCGCGAGCGCGATTCAATGCAGCAGGAGCGCATCAAGGTTGATGATCTGGCGGCGTATCTCTCAAAAAGATTGAAATAATTATTTAACTTGGGGAAGCCCTGTTTTTTCAATTGGGCTTCCCTTTGACTGTTTTCACCCCCGGAAATTCCCAATGAATTTGATCCACGCAATTATCCTCGGCATTGTACAAGGCCTTACGGAATTCATTCCCGTCAGCAGTAGCGCGCATTTGATTCTGGCTGAAAAGATCATGGGGCTGGACAAAATGATGACGCCGGAACAAATCACTGCGTTTACGGCGGTGATTCAGCTCGGCACTTTGGTCGCGGTGATCGTCTATTTTTTCAACGACATCATGAGCATGATCGTGGGGTTTATTGGTGGGAATTTGGCGATGCTGCAATCGCGTCAACAACGCGGCACACACAACGGTGCGAAGCTGGGTTGGTTGATTATTCTGGGGACGCTGCCGGTTGTGATTGTTGGTCTGGCGTTCAAAAAACAAATCGAAGGGACGTTCACGAAGAATCTGTATGTCATTGGCGTGAGCGTGATTGTCTGGGCTGTATTTTTGTTTCTGGCGGAAATGTTTGGCGTGCGGCGGCGGGGCATGAATGATTTGCGTTGGTCGGATGCGATCATCGTTGGCATTGCGCAATGCTTCTCGCTGATCCCTGGTTCCTCGCGTTCGGGAACCACGATCACAGGTGCCTTGGTGAATGGGTTGACGCGCGAAACGGCGGCGCGGTTTTCATTCCTACTCTCGATTCCGGCGATTGGCGGCAGCGGTTTGTTGGAGATGAAAGAACTGTTCAAGGTGGGCGGACTGGAAGGCATCGGCGTGCTGAACTTGATCGTGGCGACGATTATGTCGGCGATAGTTGGCTACCTGAGCATCGCGTTTTTGCTGAGCTTTTTGCGCAAGAATTCCACGCTCGTGTTCATTGTGTATCGGCTATTGATCGGCGTTGTGATCTTGTTTTTGGTGATGAGCGGACGCGTTACGCCGCAGTAATCATCGCTTCTTAAAAGAATACAGCCGCGCCGGACGATGTGCGCCGTCGGTGCGAATCTCTTCCAATTCCTTGATCTGTCCCTGGGCCAGAATCTTTTTGCGGAAATTCCGTTTGTCTACCGGCTTTTGCAAAATGATTTCATACACGCGCTGTAATTCCGACAACGTAAATTTGCGTGGCAGCAATTCATAGCCCACCGTCGTCCATTCAATCTTGTTGCGCAACCGCCACACCGCATATTGCAAAATCTCCCGATGATCGAAGGCCAGTGGCGGAGGCTGGAAGACCGAATGCCACTCCGCCGCCGCTGCATCTGAACCTGCAATAACGTGCTGTCGCTCGCTATCCACCAGCGCGAAATACGCCACGCTGATGACACGCCCACGCGGATCACGGTTTGGTTCGCCAAACGTGAACAACTGTTCGAGGTAAACATTCTTCACGCCAGCCTCTTCCTGCAATTCGCGCGCGGCGGCAGCTTCGAGCGATTCATTGATTTCGACAAACCCGCCCGGCAACGCCCAATGCCCTTTGAACGGCTCGCCGTCGCGGCGAATGAGCAAGACTTTCAAGTCATTGTGCGCAATCGTGAAAATGACGAGATCAACTGTGACAGAGGGACGGGGATAGTCTTTAGTCATCGTAAGCACTGAGGAAAAGCGTTTGTTCGTAATCCACGAGGCCAATGCGCAAGCGATCCAAAAAGCCAACGCGCCCGACGACGTTGACGGGGAAATATTCATCGTCGGCAAAGAGGACAGTGGCTTGCCATTCCATGCCCTCAATTGAGAGCGTAATTTCATGAGCGTAGGCGAGAAACGATCCGGTCGCCGTGCGAATGCGCTGCGGAGTTCCAGCTTCTAAATCAAGATTCAGAAGTGCGGCATTCCTGCGTTGAAAAACACAAAAGACACTGCCGGTGTCGAGCTTCACATCAACAGGGAAAAACTCTTGTCCATCAGCAGAAATAAAGACGGAGAGCGTGATGTCATAACTATTGGGATAAACGATCCGATCCAGAAACGCTAACGTGTAATTGTTCACACCCAGGCTCCCCAGAATATTTCTGATTCATCGCGGATAAAGTGAACAAACGGCATCTTTACGCCTTCTGACTTGGCTTGTTTATAAAAAGGTAAAGGATCGCTGCCATGACCGACTAAACGATCCCCGTCTAATACCACCCATTGCCCGATATATTCGTGTTTATGCTGGCGCAACCATTCGTGTTCTCGGCTCAAATCAACTTTTCCGATAGAGGATTTCCAAACCCTCGGCATAGTTTTCGTAGGCATAGTTCACCTCAATATCAATTCGGTCGTTTTCTTTTGCGGTCGCACGGGTATTGTCTTGAATCCTCCACATTCCAAATTAAAAGTGTAGAACCGCTTTTCAAACCAAAGTTTCTTTGTCACAGTGAGGCCTTTCCACTTGCCAGAATACGGGGTTGTTGCAATAGCCACGCTTTCATCCTGAAAAAGGTCTGGTGCCTCTTTGCTCGCAATTGTTACTCCACTGCTGACAAAATGGGGAAAACCTTTAGCGCCAAATTTTTTCCATTCAAACCTTATTGCTGCCGTGACAATCAATCCGGTGTCATAAATACCAAATGACTTGATTGTATTGTCCGCACCGACAGGCGCAGAAAAATAGCCAAGAATCATGTGACCCGATCCTATCTTCAAAACGGGATCATCCCAATGTGCATTTATCTGACAGTTTTCAACCCGACGTTGTGCCGTTACTGCAATGTGTAATGACACGATTAAAATAATCACGATTCGGATTTGATAAACCGACATATCAAATTGTTTATATCTCATGCCTGCACGTCAATGACATCGTGGCGGGTGATGATGCCGACGATGCGTCCGTATTCTTCGACTAAGATCGCGGGCGAATGCTTCAGGTATTTCGTGGCGCGTTCGGCTTCGACGGTTTCGTTGACGACGGGGAACGGCGCGTCCATCACTTCGCTGACGGGCGCTTGCAGCAGTTCGCGGTTGTTCAGCAGCTTCGCCATCAAACGACCTTCGCGCAAACTGCCGACCGAATTGCCGTCGTCAATAATCGGGATTTGCGACAGACCGTTGTCATTCATCAAGCGCAAAGCTTCGGCAACCTTGTGATCGGAACTCGCGTAAATCAGGCGCGGAATTTTGTCCGGGTCTTTCATTTCGTTCAGAAATCCGACCGTCAATCGCTCAAAGCCGAGCAATCGTTTTTCCTTCATCCACTCGTCCGACAGGAACTTCGACAAGTAACGTTCGCCTGTGTCGCAGACGATGAACACGATGATGTCATTTTCGTTTGCCGTCTCTGCGACCTTCAAAGCCGCTGCCGCAAGCGTGCCGGTGCTGCCGCCGCAGAAAATGCCTTCTTCGCGGCTCAAGCGGCGCGCGGTATTGAACGAATCGCGGTCGGTGACGTTGATGATGTCGTCAATGTATTTGAAATGAACGTTGTCGTGAATCGTGTCCTGTCCGATGCCTTCGACCAAGTACGGCGCGGAGTCGGTCAGATGCCCGCTCTCTTTGTACGTCTTAAAAATCGAACCGTACGGATCAGCGCCGATGATTTTGACATTCGGATTTTTCTCTTTCAGGTAACGTCCCGTGCCGCTGATCGTGCCGCCCGTGCCAATGCCGGAAACAAAATGCGTGATGCGACCGTCGGTTTGTTCCCATAGCTCTGGCCCAGTCGAATGATAATGCGCTTCCGGATTTGCGGGATTGCCATACTGAAAAGTCAAAATGGCATTCGGCGTTTCGTGGGCGATGCGGCGCGCAACGTTCAGGTAATGATCCGGCGATTCGTGTTTCGCTGCCGCCGGAACCACGACGACATCTGCACCGAGGGCTTTCAAATAGCGCACCTTCTCCTGTGAGCATTTGTCGGTCATTACAAACACGCTGCGATAGCCGCGAATCGCGCACGTCAGCGCCAGACCGATGCCGGTGTTACCGCTCGTGGCTTCGACGACTGTGCCGCCGGGCAGCAATTCGCCCATTCGCTCAGCCCGATCAATCATCGCCATGCCGATACGGTCTTTGACGCTGCCGCCGGGATTGTGCGATTCCAGTTTGGCAAGCACCAGCGGCTTCAAGCCTTTGGTCAGTTTGTTGAGTTTGACGAGCGGCGTATGGCCAACAAGTTCGAGAATATTGTTTTTGTAATCCATATTGCTTGTGAATAAAGGGCGTCGTGGTCAACGCCGCGAATCGCGCAAATAGTAATCGCAGTCACCACGTTTACGCCACTATTTTATGCGCTGAGTGGCTGTACTTTGTTGCCGCTCTCTGCGCGCTATTCGGGGGCGTTTTCTGGCAGGGACATTGTTTCCTCTCGTTCATTGGCTAATTTTTCCAGCAATTGCGTTTGATAATGCTGCACTTCAAGTAAACCTGCCCAATCCTGCTCGCGCAATTCATTGAGTTTTTCGTGCAGTTGCAGGATTTCCAGTTCGGCTTTGATGTTCACTTCATAATCGTTTTGCGCCTGCATGCGATCAATTTCAGCTTGACGATTTTGGCTCATCATAATGATCGGGGCTTGCAAGGCGGCGAGGCACGAAAGCAGCAGGTTCAGCAAAATGTACGGATAGGGATCGTAAGCGCGTGCCGCCAGGACGAAGGTATTGAAGATCATCCAAAGCAGCAGAAATATCCCGAAACCGCCAATAAAACGCCAGCTTCCTCCAATGGCTGCCACGCGATCCGCCATTCGCTCGCCAAACGTCAACTGCGCATCGAATTCGCGCATGATGTTGCGTGCGATGCGGCCCCGACTGATGAAGCGTTCGACGATCAATCGTTCGTCGGGTGGCAACTTTTCCAATTCGGTTTGCAGCAATTTTTGCGCGGTGGATTGCCGATTGATCTTGGCGACTTTGGCTTTGGCGAATTTGTTATTGCGTTTCAGTGATTGCATAGCGAGTCCTTGCTCTTTCCGATGCGGTTAAGTGTTCGTTTGCGGTGTGGTATGCTCCACAGGCATTTACCTTATCAGGTCGTAAGAAACAAGGAGCATTTGCATGAAATCTGTCGTTTGGGGGCTATGGTTGTGTCTGACATGGACTGCGTTGGCGCAGGTGAATGCTGATCTTGTTTTACGCAACGGCAAAATCTGGACGGTCAATGACAAACAACCCGAAGCTGAAGCCGTTGCCATTCTCGGCAATCGCATCATTGCGGTCGGCACCAGCAAAGACCTTCGCAAATTGATTGGCCCGCAAACGCGCGTGCTTGATTTGCAGGGCCGCCGCGTCGTGCCAGGCTTTAATGATGCGCACGTGCATTTTTTCAATGGCGGCGCGGGACTGGCTTCAGTGCAATTGCGCGACGCGAAATCACCGCAGGAATTTGCCCGCCGCATCGGTGCGTTTGCGGCAAAAAGTCCAAACGGTCGCTGGGTTTTGGAAGGCAATTGGGATCACGAAAACTGGTCGCCAGCAGCATTACCGACGCGCCAATTGATTGATGCCGTCACGCCGAACAATCCGGTGTTTGTGCAACGACTGGACGGCCACATGGCGCTGGCAAATTCCGTCGCGCTCAAACGCGCGGGTATCACAAAAGCCACGCCTGATCCACCGGGCGGCGTCATCGTGCGTGACGAAGCGGGCGAGCCAACGGGCGTGCTGAAAGACGCCGCGATGAATGCCGTCTACAAAGTCATCCCCGACCCCAGCCCCGAAGAAGTTGCCGAAGCGGTCAAAGCCGCGATGCGATACGCTGCCGAAAATGGTGTCACCAGCGTGCAGGACATGTCCGCTTCGCCCGATGTGTTGTCGGTCTATCAACAATTGCTCGCGCGCAATGAGTTGACGGTGCGAATTTATGGACATCAACCGCTCGCAAGCTGGCAACGCCTGGCGAATACTGGTGTGCGCGCGGCGTTTGGCAGTGATAAGTTGAAAATCGGTGGATTGAAAGGCTTCGCGGACGGTTCGCTCGGATCAACGACCGCGTGGTTCTTTGCGCCGTACCTCGACGCGCCGAACACTTCGGGTTTAGCGAGCGATGAATTGGTCAACGAAGCGCAGATGCAGGAACGCATTACCAAAGCCGACCGCGCCGGATTGCAGCTTGCGATTCACGCGATTGGCGACAAGGCGAACAGCCGTATCCTGGCGATGTTTGCCGAAGCTGCCAATCGAAACGGCACCCGCGACCGCCGCTTTCGCATCGAACACGCACAGCATCTCCGCCCCGAAGAAATCAAGGCCTTCGCGGCACAAAAAGTCATTGCCTCAATGCAGCCCTATCACGCGATTGACGATGGTCGTTGGGCGGAAAACCGCATTGGGCCGGAGCGCGCGAAAGGTACGTACGCGTTTCGCTCGTTGCTGGATGCCGGAGCGATTCTCGCCTTCGGTTCTGATTGGTTCGTCGCGCCGATGGAGCCGCTGATGGGCATTTACGCTGCCGTCACGCGCCGCACATTGGATGGCAAGCGTCCGCAGGGCTGGGTTCCCGAACAAAAAATCACCGTCGCCGAAGCGATCCGCGCCTACACGCTCGGTTCCGCCTACGCGAGCTTTGACGAAACGCGCAAAGGCTCGATTGAAGTTGGCAAGCTCGCGGACTTCGCCGTGCTGTCCGCCGACATTCTAAACATCAATCCGGTCGAGATTGAAAAGACGCGCGTGGTTATGACAATCTTCGATGGGAAGCTGGTGTATGAACGTGGCAAGTGACGGCAAGGGTTGTCAAAGCCGCTGCGCTTGGGCGATTTTCCCGAAACCACGACCCTTATCCTGACGTTTGGTAAAGTTAGAGTGTCTATTCCCTGTAGCAAAATTAACAATTCATCTATCTGAATGGAGTCAAAAAAATAGCTGTGAAAATTAAATCTGCCCTGCTTCTAAGTTTATTCGTGAGTGTTTTTCTATCTTCTTTTACGTTTGCGCAAATTCATCGCGGTGTCATCCGCGGTCGCCTGACTGATGTCGCTGGCAGCGCGATTCCGGGCGCAACGATCAGCGCTATTCACAACGAAACCAACGTCACTCAAACGACGACGACCAACAACAAGGGCGAATACTCCTTCACGCAATTGTTGCCGGGGACGTATCAGGTGAGGCTGGAAAAATCGGGGTTTGACACTCACGTCATCAAAACCGAATTGAAAGTGAATCAGGAGTTGCGGCTGGATCAGGCCATGAAAGTTGCGGGGGTGCAGCAAACCATTGAAATCACTGCGCCGCGCACGCCGCTCAAAAAAGATTCTGCGGCACAGGGCAGTGTGATCGGAAACCAGCAAATCACAGGCTTGCCGCTCGACGGGCGCAACTTTCAGGAATTGGTGTTGCTCGTGCCGGGCGCTGCGCCTGCCGCGCAAGGCTCCGCTGGTTCGGTGCGTGGCGATTTCAGCTTTAATGTGAACGGCGCGCGTGAAGATGCCACGAACTTTCTGCTGGATGGTGTGTACAACGTAGACCCGAAACTCAACACCGCTGCCGTGCGTCCGCCCGTAGATGCCGTGCAGGAATTTGAAATCGTGACGAATGGCTACGACGCTTCGTTTGGGCGCAATGGCGGCGCGCAGGTCAATGTCATTCTAAAATCCGGCACGAACGCGTTGCACGGCACGGCGTACGAATTCTTCCGCAATGCTGGATTAGACGCGCGCAATTATTTTGTACCTGCCGATCAACCCGACCCGAAATATCAACGCAATCAATTCGGCTTTGCGTTGGGTGGTCCCGTCGTTACCAATCGCGCGTTTTTCTTTGTGGATTATGAAGGGCGGCGCGAGCGTGAAGGCATTACACGGCTCACGAATGTGCCGACACAGCTTGAGCGTAACGGCGATTTTTCGCAGAGTTTTCTACCTGCACCAATCAACATTTTCGGGCAGCAGCCAGCGCCGTTTCCCGGCAAGCAAATTCCTTCGTTTTTCCAAAACCCGATTGGTGTGAAAATCGCCGCGTTGTATCCGCTGCCGAATCGCAATGTGCCGGGGCAGAACTTTGTTTCTTCGCCGACGCAGCGCGACCGCAACGATCACTTTGATGTGCGCTTGAATTTCGCGCCGACGGACAAGACTTCGTTCACGACGCGCTACAGCTTTGCAGATCGCACTTTGTTCGAGCCGTTTACGGGAGCGAGCTATCCACAAATTCCTGGCTATGGCGACACCGTGCTGCGACGCGGGCAAAACGCGATGATTGGTGCGACGCATATTTTTTCTTCGTCGTTTATCAACGAAACGCGTGTGGCCTTCAATCGCGTAGCCAACGCCGTCAATCACGAAACGCAAGGCAGCACGATCAATCGCACGCTCGGCTTGCCTGATGTCGTGACGAATCCGCGCGCCCTCGGCTTGACGTTTATTTCAGTGCTGGGCTTTTCGCCGCTCGGTGATGAATTCAACAACCCACAGAATACGGTTACGAACACGTATCAAATTCTCGACACCGCGACGTATACACGCGGGGCGCATTTGCTGAAGTTCGGCTTTGAGTTTCGCGCGAATCAGCAAAATGGTTTCCGCGATGTGCAAGCGCGCGGCACGTTGAATTTCACGGGCGCGTTCACACAAAACCCGCTCGCCGATTTGTTGCTGGGGTTAATTACTTACAGCAGCAGCGCGAAAGTGGACAACCACCAGCATATGCGCACGAATAGTTACAATGTATTTGTGAATGACAGTTGGCGGGTGCGACCGCGATTAACGCTGAATGCGGGCGTGCGTTACGAATACAACACGCCTGCCGTAGACGCGCAAAATCGTGTGGCACTCTTCGATACGGCAACGAAAACAGTGGTTCCCGTCGGCACCAACGGAATGCCGCGTGCCGGATACGAAGGAGACAAGAACAATGTTGCCCCGCGCGTCGGATTCGCCTGGACGTTGGATCGAAGTGAAAACACCGTGCTGCGCGGTAGCTATGGTCTTTTCTACGATCAATCGGCGTTGGCTCCGGGCGAAGCGTTGTACTTCAATCCGCCGTACTACGAATTGAATTTCAACCTACCGTCACAAACCAGTTTGGTGACATTGGCGAATCCATTTCCGAACACGACCTCGGCGTTTATTCCGAAATCGGTGTTAGCCATTCAACGCGACTTTCGCACGGCGTATGCACAGCATTGGAACCTGAGTGTACAACGACAACTGGGCGACAATCGTTTGGTTGAAATTGCCTATGTTGCCGCCAAAGGCACAAAGCTGTTAGCAGGCCGCGACATCAATCAACCGCGCCCCGGCACGCAACAATTGAACCTGCGCCCGTTGCCACAATTCTCGGACATCACAATGCTCGAATCGCGCGGCAACTCCAATTACCAGAGCTTGCAGATGAGCTATCAGCAACGGCTCAGCACGGGGTTATCAGTGTTGGGTTCGTACACGTTTGGTAAATCCATTGACGATGCGTCGGGCTTTTTCACGAGTTCTGGCGACCCGAACTTTCCGCAGGACAGCAACAATCCCGGTGCCGAACGCGGTCGCTCCAATTTTGATGTGCGGCATCGGATGTCCGTGAGTTACTCCTACGCGTTGCCGTTTGGCAGAGGCAAGCAATGGCTGAGCAATGGCGGCGCAGCGGCAGCGATCTTTGGCGACTGGGAAAGCTTCGGCATTGTCACGTTGCAATCGGGTCGTCCGTTCACCGTTGCGTTGCAACCAACACTCGACAACAGCAACACAGGCTTTGCGAATTTGGGCTTCAATGGCAACGACCGACCGCATTTGATTGGCGATCCGAAGCTCTCGAATCCGACGCCGGAACGCTGGTTCAATACATCTGCATTTGTGACGCCCGCGTTCGGCTCGTTCGGCAGCGCCGGTCGCAATATTGTGGACGGCCCCGGCTATGCGAACGTCAATTTCTCGCTGCTGAAAAACATCGGTTTGACGGAAAGCGTGAAACTGCAATTCCGCGCCGAGTCCTTCAATCTCTTCAACCGTGTGAATTTTGATTTGCCGGATAACTTTGTCGGTTCGCCCAGTTTTGGGCGGATTCGTTCGGCACAGGGGCCGAGGCATATTCAGTTTGGGTTGAAGCTATTGTTCTAAATCAATCGCTGACAGGAAAAAGAGGGCAGGAAAAATTTATATTTTCCTGCCCTCTTTTCTCTCTCTCCCTTCATCAATGGGACTAACGAACGCACAAATACAGCAATTCATTCAGGACGGTTTCATCCGCCTCGACAACGCATTTCCGCGCGAAGTTGCTGATGCCGGGCGCGAGATTTTGTGGCGCGAAACGGGGTTCGACCCGCACGATCCGGCGACGTGGACACAACCCGTCATTCGGCTCGGCGGTTATGCGGACGAACCGTTTCAGCAAGCGGTGAATACGCCGTTGCTGCACGCGGCGTTCGATCAATTGGTCGGCGTTGGACGTTGGGAGCCGCGCTATAGTCTCGGCACGTTTCCGATTCGCTTTCCGCATCCTGATGATCCCGGCGACGCGGGCTGGCACGCTGAAGCGAGCTTTGAGGGCGACGATGGTTCGTGGCGCTTGAATCTGCAATCTAAAGGGCGTGCATTGTTGATGCTCTTTTTGTTTTCAGACGTCGGCGAAAACGATGCGCCAACGCGCATTCGCGTCGGCTCGCATTTGGATGTGCCGCGTTTACTGGAACCAGCAGGCGAAGCGGGCTTGTCATATTTGGAATTGGGCGCGCAACTGGGTGTGACCGCGCATCGTCCGTTAGTGTTGGCAACCGGCGCAGCGGGGACAGTATATCTTTGCCATCCGTTTTTAATTCACGCCGCGCAACTCCATCGCGGCAAAAGCCCGCGTTTTATGGCGCAACCGCCACTTTGTCCAACTGAATCAATTACGTTGCAGCGCGAGAATGACAACTATTCCCCGGTGGAAATTGCGATTCGTTTGGGATTGGGCTGGGCGTGATTTTGCTAACGACATTCGGCATACAACGGATCAAGGAAGGTGCTGATGATGGCTTCCGTTGTGGCTTGCGCTTTTTGATGATCGGCCCACCAACGCGTGGTGACTTCCTGATAGGCTTGCGGTGAATAAGTGATAGTCAATCCCAACCCAGCTTGCTGGAAATATTTGGCGGCGATGTTTCCTGTGACGCGGCTGCGGGTTGGCGAAAGCACCATCAGAGATTGTTGCCAGCCGTTCGCTCGCACCATTTCGATGATCCGTGGCAAATTCGGCGCGACACAATCCGCATACGGCAAATACAGCGTCAGCACATCTTCGGCAGGAATTCCCATCGCCAGTAAACGACGGCGCGTATCATCTGCCGGATAGACGCCACACGCTTCACCACGACTGATACACACAATTTTTTTCGCCAGGTTCTGCTGATACAACTGCACTACATAATCGTCAGCAGAATTATGACGTGAAGTGGTGGCGAAATGCAGGATCACATTGGCTGAAGCCGTGTTCGCCGAAGCAACTAACAATCTCGGCAAAAACACAAAAACAATCCCCGCCACGATAGCAACCAGAACCAGAGCAAGCGCCCATTTCCATCGTGATTGGTTGCGCGCCATTCTCATCGTAACCCTCCCGCCAGCGTGTTGCCCCAAGCCAGGAATTCGCGGATGGTATAGCGCGTGTCGCTGTGCCGTGTCCACCAACGCTCAGCGCGCCAAACGCCCGGTCGGTCGGCGGGAACGGGGTGGGCTGTAAATTGAAACTCCGGGGCGGATTGTTGCAAGGTGTAATGAGCGCGGCGCGTGTGCGATGGTTCCGAAACCACCAGCGCCGATTTCCAGCCGTGTTGTTGCATCAATTCGGTGAGCAGATCAGCTTCCGTACGTGTGTTGAAGGTGTTCGTCAAAATGAAAATATCTCCGGCAGGCACGCCCGAACTCACGGCTTGTTGTCGCACGTTCTCTTCGGCATCACCGCCCTCAAACGATTCAATTCCGCTGAGCAGAAGCTTGCGTCCAAGGCCCTGGCGATACAATTCAGCCGCATAATGCAATCGCAAACAATGCCGTCCGCCGCCCATCGCAATGACTACATCGGCGGGGCGTAATGGGTCTTCACGCACTAAACAAGCGGCCAGCCAGTTGAGTGCCACGGGCAGGAGAAAATATAAAAGCAACAACGCGGTGACGACGAATATCCATCGCCGCCACCGCGTTGCTTTCGGCTTCAATTCTTTTGCTTCAGCCATGCGATGCTATTGCTTCGTAAACACGCGCTTGGCTTCGGCGGAGACTGCGCCGCGATCTATGAAATAGTCCACGATCAAAGTCCGGCCATCCGCTGCCAGTATGTATTTGCGCGTGGTGCGTTGCGTCACTTCGCCGTTCGGGGTTTTGGTGACGGTTTCGTCTTCGACCAGAATCCCTCTATCATTCGGCAACCACGACGCGGTACGCTTGCCTTTCGCTCCGGGTTGCGCGCCGGGCGGAGTGAATTCGTGTTCCTGGTGATCAATCTTCCACGTTTCATTGATCTGGGTTTCACGTCCCTGCACCGTGACCTTGGCGTCTACCTTGACCTCGTCACCGTTATGAACAATGGTCATTGTTTGATCAAGGCCCGCCGCGTTGCTGAAGCTGCGATCTTTGTCCAGCTTCCAGGTTCCACTGAGGTTGGGTTTGGCGGCAGCGAAGCCGAGTGTGAGTACGCATACGATTGCGATCAGAATTGGTATCGGTTTCATCGTTTACCTTATCCTTTCTTCGCACTAATGCAGAACAAATGTTTTTCGCCGCGAATGAAAATCATTCCATCGGCAACGGCGGGAGACGCATACACTGGCTCGCCGACGGAATTCGTGGCGATCACTTCATGCTTTGCGCCTGCCTTGATGACATAGGTGTCTCCGTCTTCGCTGGTAAACAAAATCTTGTCGTCGAATGCGATGGGCGAAGCGGTGAACGTCGCGGGTACCGGCAGGCGTCCGCCTTCGTACATCACCTTACCTGTTTTCGCGTCAAAGCACGTCAACACGCCGCGATCTGTAGGCTGGTACAAATAGTCACCGTACAAAATCGAAGACGGAACGTATGCTGTCCCCTTGCTATACGTCCACACAATGTTGGGCGAATTGGTGAGGTCACCGGAAGCTCCGAGCTTAATCGCCATCAGCTTTTTGACGGGATAGCCCGCTGAGATGTAAACCATTCCATAACCCGTGACGGGCGTCGGTACGGTGTAGCTGCCGTGTCCCTGCGTCCGCCACAGCTCCTTGCCGGTTTTGGGATCATACGAAATGATGAACTCCCATCCGCTGGTAATCAGTTCAGGGCGTTGCGCATTTTTTACGATCAGCGGCGTAGACCATCCGGCCTGAACTTTGCGCGGGGTGCGCCACGCCTCTTTGCCCGTCTTTTTGTCAATTCCAACGACAAAGGATTTTTCGCCGCCGTCTTCGTCGCATTGCAAAATCACCAGGTTTTCAAAGAGCAGCGGCGATGTTCCCGGTCCCAGTCCGACGTTGGCGACTTTGCCCACTGAAGTTTTCCATTTCAGGTTGCCTTTGAAATCGTAGCAGTATAATCCATCGCCTTCTGCGCCAAACCAGACGTATACATTGGTTCCGTCGGTCGTGGGCGTTGGCGAAGCATACGCGCCTTTGCGATGGCGTGCATCGTAGACCGTACCTTCGTACGCGGTGCGCTCCCACAGCAATTTGCCAGAGTCACGATCCAGGCACAGCACTTTGAATGTATGTTTGCGATCCGCGCCGACGCTGTCCGGGTGTACAAAATCCTGGCCTTCAAGTTTGTGCGGCACCGCTTTCGCGCCCGGCACGGTTTCGCCTTCGATGTCCGAGGTCAGAAAGATAAATTTCCCCCAAACGATGGGCGATGAATGCCCGCGCCCAATGATAGCGGTTTTCCATTTGATGTTTTTGTCAGGCTGCCATTCGGCGGGTAAGTTGGCAGCGGTCGCAACGCCTGTTCCTTCTGTGCCGCGCCACTGCGACCAATTCAGGTCTTTGGGCTTGGGGTAAATTGCGCTCACGCCGAGCGTCAGAAAAAATAAAGTTAACAACGAACGTTTCATCATTACTCCTATGGTTGGTTGTTAGCTTTCAGGTGACACTCAGCTTTTGGCCTGAAAACTTGTCAATGTTCCGTGATCTTGAAAAGCCGCAAACAATCCATCGAAAGATCGAATAAGTGCGTGCAGCCGGATGCGCCGCCAACCTGTCCGGCAAATTGCTTCACGTAGGCAGCCGTTACGCGTTGCCCGTTCAACCCCAGCGTGCGCAACTGTGCGCCTTCGCAAAGGCCGTGGTAGGGCAATCGCAAACCTCGACTGCTGGCATTTGCAATCGTACCATCCGACATAATTTCAAAGCCGATTTGAATATCGTGAATGCGATCCTGCATTGCGCTCTCGCAGGCAAAGCCATTTTCGAGAGGTTTGATCGTGAGGCGTTTTTCGCGCCAGAACACGCGCTGATCGCCAGGTTGCGGGCGCGTCAGGTTGCCGCCAAAACTGCAACGCACCTCGCTTTGTGAAAACGCTGCTTCCGCTTCGTCGCGGTATGTGAAGCATGAATTCGCCAACTCTGGCATATAGCTGCGATCCTTGAGCCAGGCCATCCGCGCTTGTGCAGTCGGCGTCGCGGAAATAGCGACAAACTGATCTTCAAAGCCAGGTGGGAATTGATAAACCTGTTGGGCCGCACGCGCCATCTCAATCGCTAAAAATAAATGTTCTTGCAAGCCCGGCAAATTGCCCAGCGCTTCTGTTACGCGCTTCGTGAAGCCGCGTCCGACGCGCACGCCTGCGATAGCGGGATAACGCTCGCATAAGGTTGGATCAAATGCTTGCGGGTCGCCTTCAATTTGGCTCGCGTCCGCCGTCACCACTTCATACTCTGGCGTGCGCACTGTCCAATGATGCTCCAAAGTAAAGCGATGATCCTGCATCCGCCCACACACCCGCAGTTCGTTGGTGGAAAGGCAATCGGTCTCAGCGGTAAATGTTCGCGTGTAGCCGGATGCAGGAATTGGCAGAGAAAATGCAACGCTCATCTACAATAATCTCAAATCAAACAGCTCAAATTTGAAATCTAGTTCTTGGCGAGTTTGGTGCCAGTGCCGATGCAGAACAAATGCTTTTCGCCACGAATGAACAGCTTGCCGTCCGCAATCGCTATCGAAGTGCGACATGGTTCGCCCAGCGAATTCGTGGCGATCACTTCATGCTTCGGCCCGGCTTTAATCACGAACGTGTCGCCGTCATCGCTCGTCAGCAAAATCTTGCCGTCAAACGCCACAGGCGAAGCGCCATAAAACTTCGTGGCAACCGGCACGCGACCGCCTTCATACACAATCTTTCCTGTCTTGGCTTCGATGCAGGTGAGAATACCTGCATCGCTCATCAAGTAGAGGTATTCGTCATACAAAATT
>JAEUQN010000182.1 GCA_016789725.1 Blastocatellia bacterium
AATTGCATTTGCAAATCTGACAGCAGCGTGGTGAAAAACTCATCTTCGGCGCGGGTCAGATTGCCAACTGTTTTTTCCTTCAGCAGCATCAGCATGCCGATTCCTTGTTGCGCGGCTTGCAAATTCACTTCAGGACGACCGGTGGCGGGATGCTCCATCAAGCCCAGATGGATGAAGGCTGTCGAAGAGGCAAAGCTGTAGAGGAATTGCATGAACTCCGTCATTTCGGCTTCCTCTTCCACCACTTCATCTTCGGCAAATGGATTTGGTTCGGATTCAAGCGCCTGACGGGCTGCGGTGGAATAAACATCTTCCGGTCGAGCCGTCTGGGGCGGAGCTTGCAATGATGGTTGAGGAGCCGCCGCGACGGGCGGTGGTGCCACCGGTTCAGCTTCGCTGAATACATCTCGCGGGGAACCATCGGGATTGAATTTTCTTCGGTCGCTAACTTTGAATCCAGATTCTTGTTCTTCAGACATAAAATGACTTTGACTCCTTGCACAAAATAGTTCAGGTAAACGAAGCGAAATATTAGCACATCAGCGCGGAGAAGAAAGTTCTCTCCAAACTCTTTTTTCCTGAGTGATAAGCTGTTGGTACGGTTGGCGATCCCTATAAATCAGAAAGCCCAGAGCAATCCTCTTTTCAAGGACTGCTCTGGGCTTTTCAGCAAGAGATTAAATTTCGCTTTACCCTTCGCCTGCCATCTGAAGGGCATACGCCTGGCACTCTGGCACAAGCTCAAAGATGCGTTCAATTTGCTCCGCGTTCAGTCCCAGCATTTGTGCGGCTGGAATGTTGACCCATTCATCAATCGTGCGGATATGAGGTTCCCCTGGTTGTTGGTCAGTGGTTGGCTCGCCACTTGATTCGAGCAGCACGGCATCGCACAAACTGGCAGCCGCAACATAGCGAATATATTTGGAATCCGCCACCAGTGCGTGGTGACAGGTAATCGCTTCTTGCACTGCCGGGGGGAGCTTCCATTTTTCGCCGACGACGCCGCCCACTTTGGGGTGATAAGTTTCGATCAGGTAATCAATCACGGCTTTGGGCGTCGTTTGATATTCCTTTTGTTTTTGCATTAATTCCTGAATCAGCGACAGCAACACTGATTTTCCGAAATCAATCATCAACCCGCAGAGGAACGCTTGTTCTCGTTCAATGCGCGCGATAGGTGCGACGGCGCGGCATAAAAGCGCGCAGGCCAGCGAATATTTCCAGATGCGTTTGCGATCTTCGAGAAAAATATCGCGCCCGGTGACGACGCTTTGCAGCGATAAGGTCAAAACCAGATTGGTGACTGTTTGCGCGCCCAGATGCTGAACCGCCATCGGGACGGATTCGATGGTGTTCCCGCGACTATAAAGTGCGGAATTCGCATGCTTCAGAAGTTGGGCGGTGATGACCTGATCGGTGACGATGACTTCGCTCAAATCGCGCAACGAATAATTATCCCGTTGGGTGATTTCCAAAATCTTATTAACTTCCGTGGGCAGCAACGGTACTTTGTAATCCGCTTTTAAGAGTTGCCCGACCACCGCCAACCGCAGGTTTTCTGCAGCAGTAAAGCCTCGCCCGATGTCAACTCGTTTGGTGGGAACCTGTCCTGCCTGTCGTGCCGCTTCAGCCGCTTCATCCATCTCACGCGCCGTATCCATGACCAATTGCAGCGGACTCAGATGTAGGTGGACCTCCGCATATTGACCGGGGATATGGCCCTCGGCAAACGAGAAGTTTCCCCCTTCCCATTGCAACGTATCGGTAATGATGACCTTGACGCTTTGTTCACTATCGGTGGAATGATAACTGCTGGATGAGGCCGTTGCGATTTCACCATTGCGAAAGTAGAACTGTTGTTGAATGTGATTATTTTCGACGGTAAGGGTTCCTGTCTTGTGGACCAGCTCCAGCCACTGTAACAGGTCTTGAAGTGGCATGGTTTGAATTTCACCTTGCAGGCTCATGTTGATTCCTTTGTTAATGATGGGGCGGTGATTCGACCAATGATGACAGGGGCAATGCTTGTGGTAGTCGGGGTAAGGCGACTGATCTTGTAGAGTTTAGAGAGTTGCGAATTCAGGCATTAGTAAGGGTAAGCAAAACGCAATGGGGCAAGCCTGACGCTTCACGGTCACACTTATACTGACTTTGCGGGCTGAATGTCAATTATCTTTTTAGGGAACTTCTGACACCTGCGATGATGGAAGCCGGAACCATTGGTTGGTCGTTGGCTTCCATCAGATCTTCATTTGGTATTTTTCATTTGTTTTTGCTTAGCTCTTCAAGCGTGGTTCGTAATCGTTTTAATTCCTCGCCATATTTTGCCCAGTTGCCTTCGCGCAAGGCTTGTTCAGCGCGGTCATATTGTTGCAATGCCTGCGCTGCCAGGCTTGAAGTGATAGCAGTCGGAGCGGATGACACTGGTGATGGCGGGGCCTTGGCGGCTGTTTCGGGCGGTGGTGGCGTTGCCATTGCGGAGTTGCCAAACAATTTGTTCAGGCTCTGTTCCAGCGTTTCCCCCATCGCAATGCGATCCTCACCATAGGCGACAATGACTCGCTTGAGTTCGGGAATCTTTCCAGTTTCAGCTTGTAGATATAGTGGTTGCACGTAGAGCAGCGATTCTTTAATCGGAATGACGAGCATCGTGCCGAAGAGTACCTTGGAGCCGCGTTGACTCCATAAGGTGAGTTGGCCCGAAATTTCTGCATCCTGATTGATGCGTCCGATGATTTGTTTGGGGCCGAAAATCTGCTTTTGTTTGGGGAAACGGTAGACCACCATCTGACCATAATTTTCCGGGTCGCAGCGCGCTACCATCCAGGACGCCAGATTCAATTTGCCGCGCGGAACAAACGGTAGCATGACCAGAAACTCTTCTGTCTTCGCCTGCGGCAATTTCATAATTGTGTAATACGGCTCCATCAAATCCGGCTGTCCATCCCGCTCGCTGGCTGACGCGATTTCCCACTGGTCTTCCTTGTTGTAAAAAACTTGTGGCTGATCCATGTGGTAGGTCGCATAAACCTGCGTCTGAATGCGGAAAATATCTTCTGGATACCGTAAATGCTCTCGTAATCCGTCGGGCATTTCTGTCAGTGGTTTGAGGATGCCCGGAAAGATGCGCGCATAGGTTTGAATCAATGGATCGCGTTCATCAGAAATGTACAATTGCACGCTTCCGTTGTACGCATCTATCACCGCTTTGACCGAGTTCCGAATATAATTCAGCGGGTGGGCATCAATGCGCGCTGCTTGTGAATATGGATACCGCGTGCTGGTCGTGTAGGCATCGCAAATCCAGTAACATTTGCCGCCGGAAATCACGAGGTATGGGTCACGATCCAGCAACAGAAACGGTGCGATCTTGCTCAATCGCTCTTTGATGTTGCGGTGAAACAGCACCCGACTTTCCGCTGTGATGTCATCCGACAGCATTAACTTCAATTCACCAAAACGAGTCGAAAACAACAGCTTGCGAACGTATGAACCCAGCGACACGCCACCTGTCCCATCGTAGGTTGTAAACTGATTTTTCTCGCCTTCAGGATAGTTGAATTCCTGTTGCTTGGTGCGTACATAGACCTGCTCATTTGTCATCTCGCCGTAGTAGATTTCCGGGCGTTCAATTTTCAGATCAGGAATGCTCGAACTTGGCGGAATGTCTTTGATGAACAGCACGGGCAGCCCGCCCGGCGTGACCTGATGGACTGGCCCCAACGTGACGCCATAACCATGTGTGAAAATCAGCCGTTCATTGATCCAGTTGCGATTTGGCAACTTTTCACTTTCCAACTCACGCACCGACAACATGACCTGTTGTTCTTCGCCGTTGATCTTGTATCGGTCATTGTCCACGCTCATGAAGCCGTAGTAAGGGCGAATTTCTTGTAACTGTGCAAAGGTGCTGAGCAACGGCGCTTGATCCCACAATCGAATGCCATTGATCGTGCGCCGATTTTCCTGAATGTCCTGCGCGGTTAAGGCGGAAGCCCCGGTCAATTCACGTTCTTCGACTGTATGGAGATTATAAGCTTTGCGCGTTGCCGCAATACTGTGCGCGATGTAGGGCGATTCCTTTTGCAATTCGTTGGGGGCGACTGAGAATCGCTGCACACCCATCGGATAGATGAATCCTGCCAGTGTTACCAATACAAATAAGGTAATACCCACTGCTATTAACCGCAGACCCTTCAGGAAAATGCTGGACAGGGCGACCAACGCAACCAATGACAAAACGGCAATCTTAGCCCAGATCAGCGGCACATTCGCGTTGATGTCGGTATAACCTGCGCCCGAGACGCTTCCACTGCTACCGAACAGCAGAGCCGGTAGATCAAGGTAATAGCGCCAAGCCAGTACTGCCGCCAATCCCGCGACAAGTGTCAGCAAATGCGTGCGCGCGCCACTCGTCACCCAGATGCCGGGCTTATCGGTTTCGCTACCCAGGCGAATACCGATAGCGGCCCGACCGAGATACACCACAATCGCGGCCAGCAGCGCTAACGCAAGCAGCGTCAACAGGGAGCCAGAGATAAAATCCAGCAACGGCAGTTTGAAAAAATAGAAGCTGATGTCGAAGCCAAACACCGGGTCTGGTTCGCCGAAGGCTGCGCCGTGTCGAAAGAGCAAAAACTCATCCCATTGCCCCCCACATTGCAAGCCGAAAAACACGCCTGTCACCAATGAAATCGGCACTGCGAGCTTGGCGATCAGGTTTCCCGCATCGGCCATCGCAATTTCCTGGTTTGCTACAAAAAAATTGTAGCCTGCGCCACCCGGTTTCCCACTAATGCGCAATGCGATCTGTAGGCTCATCCAGAAGAATAACGCTACCGCAAGGCCGCCCACCAACCCGGCAATCAGTTTGGTCGTCAGCATCTTTGAAAAGACGGTTTGATAACCAAGCTCATTGAACCACAGCCAATCTGTATAAAACCCCGCCCACGCGGGCCACACCACGACCAGCAGCACGACCAGTGCAATGATTAACCATAAGCGCCAGCGAAATGGACGGGAGTCAAAATCCCCTTGTGGCATTTGGCGACGTGGGATGTTGCCGTGTGGAGATGGATCAGTATCAAAATCCTCGTAAAGATGTTCCTGTTCGCGCATTGGGGCTCCTTTGATGGAACGAACTTCAAATTGTTAATGATGAGAATTGCGTTGTGACAATCAGGAGTGTGGACCACATCCTCACCAATGACAATTGCTTTACAACCGATAGCGTTTCTTTTTCTTTGGATCAATCGGGACGAGGTCTATATTTTGCAATCGTAAACTCAAATCGGCGCTCAGGTCCAACCCCGCGCCTTCACCGCGTAAGAGCTTGGGAAATGCTGCGGCAGCGATCATCGCGGCGTTATCTGTGGTGTAAATGGGGGAGGGAATATAGGCGGGAATTTTAAGCTGTCCGGCAAGTTCCTGAATCGCGGCCCGCAACTCCGAATTACAAGCGACGCCGCCCGCTAAGATCAGAGTTTTAGGATGATGCACTTCGGCAGCTTTGCGCACGCTGCGCACGAGTGCCCGCACGACAGCATTTTGAAAACTGGCACAGAGATCAAGAATCTGTTGCGATGGCGCTTCGGCATTTGCCAGTGGCTCAACCTGCTGTTCGCGGACATAACGCAGCACGGCTGTTTTCAAACCACTAAACGAAAAGTCCAGGCGGTTGTCTTTGATTTCGGCGAGTGGAAAGATGATGGCTCGTTTATTCCCGCGTTTTGCCAGGCGATCAATCATCGGGCCGCCGGGATAGCTGAGGCCGATCAGCTTGGCAACCTTGTCAAATGCCTCGCCCGCTGCGTCATCGCGCGTCCGGCCAAGCAGCTTGTATTTTTCCGGCTCCGGCAGCAAAAACAAATTCGTATGCCCGCCGGACACAATCAATGCCAGCGCCGGATATTCCGGTGGCGGAAATTCAAACGCGACAGAATAGACATGGCCTTCAATGTGATTGACACCGACAATCGGTTTTTGTGCGGCAAACGCCATCCCCTTCGCGTAATTGATGCCCACCAGCAAGGAGCCGATTAAGCCGGGGCCTTGCGTCACCGCGATCCCGTCCAGCTCGTCAGGCGTCACCTGCGCTTGATCCAAGGCGGCGCTGACCACCTCATCAATTTTTTCGAGATGCTCGCGGGAGGCAATTTCAGGAACCACCCCACCGAATCGCTGGTGCGTAGCGATTTGCGAATAGACCACGTTGGACCGGACCAGCGTGCCATTTTCCAAAACCGCCGCTGCCGTCTCATCACACGATGTTTCAATGCCTAGAATCAACATAAATCTTAAGCCGCCGCTTCGCCTGCGAATTCCTGGCGACGTACGATCACCACCGTGCTGTCATCTTCCGGTTTGCGATATTCGGGCAAGGCACAATCAAAGATGCGATGGCAGATCGTATTGACTTCGCCGTTACTGAATTGATCGGTCAGTCGCAAAATTTCCGCTGCCCCTGTGGTTCGGTCAGAGGCCAGCCCGGAATAGGTTCCATCGGTGTAAAGCAACAGCATCTCGCCTTTCGGAAACTCCAACACCGCCTCGATGAAAGCCGCTTGTTCATTGGCTCCGAGCGGTGGCGCATTGACGGGCAATGATTCCGGTTCGCGTTTGCTGATCCGCACTGCTGGTAAATGACCCGCGTTCAAATAGTGGAGGTTCGCGCCTTCCCAGCGGGCAAAAATACAACCCGCCTGTTGTTGTTGGCGATACAAAAGCGCGTTGATCTCCGTTGCAATTTCTGTCAGCGTTGTTTTTTCTCGTGCCACTTTCGTAATTTGCTGTTGCAGTTGTGTTGCCGCCAGTGCTGCATCCAATCCATTGCCGGGCAAATCACCAATCACCACCATTGGGCCGCTTGCCGTTTCAAAAGCGGTGTAAAAATCACCGCTGGTTGTTGTCCCTACGCCGTGTTTATAGGCTGTATACAGGCCTGGCAAATTGTATTGTGCTGGCGGGAACGCTTGGGCGTGAACAAACGCGACCATCTCGGTTGCTTTGTCACTGGAGCCTTGTTGATAGGCTTCCTGCACCGCCTTCCGTGCGACTTCCACCAACTCCTGTTTGGGCTTGCGCGCAAGTGCCAACGAGGCCAGCGCCATTGCTGTGACGGCTAACAGTCGCGGTAAGACCAGGGATTCAATTGCCAACAGACTGACCACCGCATAAAAGACGATCACGAAAGAGGCGGCTTGCAAGACCAGCAGAAAATTGAATCGTCGTGCGATCAGTGCCAGAACCGGAAAGTAGCAAAGGAAAATGATCCAGCCTTTCGTATTGAAAACACCCTGCCACGCACACAAGATAATCCCCATACTAATAATCGCCAGATCAACCCACATCGAAAAGGTATTGCTATTGGATAGATTGGTTTTCGCTCGTAAGCCAAGCGTCAGTGCTGCAATCAGCCAGCAAAGACCAATGGTCGGGTAAATAAATCTGGCGGGGCCGCCATCGCTGATGGACCAGATGGTTGCTACAAAAAACATCACAACAAAAAACCATCGCAATGTGTTTGCCGACCGTTGCGTGGCCGCACCAAACTGTTCGTAAACCTGTTCTATTTGAGAGGGCAGTTGATCGAGAATTTTCTTCATTCCTTCGGGGTTCCTGATGCAAAGTGAGTTGTCGTAATAGACGCGTTACGATACCGCAAAAGAATCCGATTCCCAAATTGCCAGATGCCTTGTGCCGTTTCGTGGCCCGCCACATTTTTTTTCATCCCGTTGCTATCCTTTTTCGTAATCGCTGTCTCTAGGAGGATGAAAGCGAGATGCATGAATGAACGTCACAATCGTCCCGGAAAAATTGCCCGATGACATTTTGGTCGGTTTCGCAATCCTTGGCGATTTGCGCTCGTTCGATGTGCTGGCATTACGGTATCGCAACGCAGTCTTTCGCGTCGCTCAGGTGTACGCCAATGCGGAACTCGCCGAGGACATCGTGCAGGAGGCCTTGCTGATCGCTTTCAAAGCTTTGCCCACGATTGACGACCCGACGAAATTTGCTTCGTGGTTGTATGCGATCACGCGTCATGCGGCGATGCGGATGAGCAAAGCCGAGAGTGCCAAGAATCAAAACCGCGTGGAGTTGGATGAACTTTTACTGGAACAAAGCGAGGCGCTGGCTCGACCATTTGCAGAGCCTTCGACCTTTGAAACCGCCTGGGTGCGGGCGGCGATTGATGAATTGGCCGACGATTATCGGCTGATTTTGCAGCTTCGGTTTTATGACGAAATGTCTCTCAAACGTATCGCCGGGTTTTTGGAATTGCCGCTTTCAACCGTGAAATGGCGATTACATCGGGCCAAGCAATTATTAAAGGAAAAATTGACGCCTGTTCCCGTCCCAATCAAACGGGAACGAGTTTTACAAAGGAGATAAATTCTATGGAACGTGAACAGGAAATTCGCAAACTGGTCAATGTTTTGCATCGCATGACGCGGACCGCCGCCCGCGTGCAATGGATGGGGGCTGGCGAACACGAGGCGCGCTTTGCCGTGTCGCAATTCAATAAAATTCTCGCCCGCCTGATCGAACTTGATCCCAATCTGAAAGGCGTCTTCGATTCGTTGCCCGAAGAGACGCCGCTAACGGTTGTGGCAATGGCTGCGCGGCAGGTGGTTTCGTATTACGAAGACGAAGTGAAGTCTGAACACCGACACAAAGATTGGGGCGGGCCGCATGTCTTCGGCGTTGGCGTGGGACGTGGTTGTGGTCCGGTTGATTTCAACCTCGAAGATATTGGCAACTGGATTCGGGATCGCTTGTCGGAAGTGCAACAGCACGAACGCGAACGCCGAGCGGAAGGAAAACATTGTGGGTAAACAGCCCGAAAAAGGCGAGCTGTTTCTCTACCAAGCTAGGTGAAAAAAAAACGAAGGAGCAACCGCAAGATCAGAGGTGGTTGCTCCTTCGTTCGTCGTGTCGCTTTGCGCGGCTTCGTGGCCGGCTTCACTTTTAGCTCACTAACAATTGCCGCGCGATCACTAAACGTTGGACTTCGCTGGTGCCTTCGCCGATGGTGCAAAGTTTGGAATCGCGCCAATATTTTTCGGGTGGATAATCTTTCGTGTAGCCATAGCCGCCGTGAATTTGAATCGCTTCTTCGCACACTTTGACGGCGATTTCAGAAGCATACAATTTCGCCATCGCGGATTCTTTGGTCGTTTGTTTTTTGTTGTCTTTCAACCACGCCGCCCGATAAATCAACAGCCGCGCTGCATCAATTTGCGTTGCCATATCGGCAAGCTTGAACTGAATCGCCTGGAACTCAAAAATTGGTTTGCCGAACTGCTCGCGTTCTTTCGAGTATTTCAGCGCGGATTCATAAGCACCTTGGGCAATGCCGAGGGCCAGAGCCGCAATCGAAATGCGCCCGCCATCCAAAATCTGCATCGCGTTGACGAAGCCCCTGCCGCGCTCTCCGAGCAGGTTTTCACTGGGGACAAAACAATCCTCAAAAATAATCGAAGCTGTTTCGGAAGCGCGAACGCCGAGCTTATTTTCTTTCTTGCCGGGCAGGAAGCCTTTGGTCCCGCGTTCGACGATAAAAGCTGAAACGCCGCGCGACCGCATCTCACGTTCCGTAAAAGCCAGCACGACACACGTATCGCCCGAAATGCCGTGCGTGATGAAATTTTTTGCGCCGTTGATGATCCAGCCACCGTCTGTTTTTCGCGCGATGGTTTTCAATCCTGACGCATCAGAGCCGGAACCAGGTTCGGTCAATCCCCACGACCCTACTTTTTTGCCCTGTGCCAACGGTGTCACAAATCGTTCGCGTTGCTCTTTGCTGCCGTATTGGTAGATGTGATTGGTGCAAAGGGAGTTGTGAGCAGCGACCGACAATCCAATCGAACCATCTACGCGCGAAAGCTCTTCGATGACGGTTGCGTATTCAATGTACCCCATCCCTGCGCCACCATATTCCTCGGGGAAGATCACGCCGGTTAATCCCAATTCACCAAGCTTGGGCCACAATTCTTTGGGGAAATATTGTATTTCGTCCCATTCCATCACATGCGGCTTCAATTCAGCTTCGGCGAATTCGCGGACCATTCGTTTGACTTGTTGTTGTTCGTCGGTCAATTCAAAATTCATCGTAGATCATCTCCTTAAATGAAGAAGCAAATCGGGGGACAAGGTTTCAATCACGGGCGCGGAGTGCGCCACAGTCTAAAGGACGTATCGCTCGGTCTCAAGAAAAATCTCCGACTTGACAAGCTCCTTGTTCGACATCAATACTTATGACTCTTTCTTGCACCTGAAACTGTTTGGATATGAAAGCCCAAGTGATGAATCTGCTAAAAAACAAAACGATTGCGCAGGGATTCATTCAAGCTTTGCTGCTTGCACTGCTGCTCAATATGAGCGGACACGTGTTTCTGCATTTGGGCGATGCGGTGTCGGCGGGCGACGAGACGCATTTGACTTCTCATCAGGAATCAAAAACTGCGTCTGCGCCACAACACCAATGCTCCGTTTGTCAGGATCATCAGCATCTTTCGCTTGAATCCCAACCGCTTACTGCGTTGGTTCTTGCAGTAAGTCCCATCATACCCTCTCGCCAGAGCGCGGCGGCTCCATCGTTTTTGCCCGCTCATTTCAAACCCACGCGGGCTCCTCCGCGTAGCTAAATCTTCGAAATTGCAATTTCCCCGGCACTGCTGCGGCTTCGCGTTCATTTCGGCGCGCGCTGGCGGTGTCATCCATTCTATTTGCAACGGTGAAAACGATTCACCAGAGGATTTAGTCATGCAACGCATTTTTACAATACTTGTATTTATACTTTTCGGTTCGCTTTCCCTCTTCGCGCAAACCACTGGAACGCTACGCGGGAAGGTCACTTTAGCCGATAACGGAAACCCACTCCACGACGTTTCCATCACGATTGTCAAATTGAAATTGACCGCCGAAACAGACGATAACGGCAATTATGAATTCAAACAGGTTCCGGTCGGAACCTGGGAGGTTCACGCCCATTTGGAAAGCTTCCCTGACATCGTGCAGACAGTCACGATTCGAGCGAATGACACTACGACTTCCGACTTTCAAATGGTACTGAAAGGCATCCGCGAACAGGTGACGATTTCGGCGGCAGGGCGCGAACAGTCAACCTTTGAAGCATTCCAATCGGTAACTTCGCTCGACAGTATTGACCTGGCTGAAAAAGGGCAACCATCTCTGGGCGAGGTTTTGGACCGACAGCCGGGAGTCACCAAACGCAGTTTCGGCCCCGGCTCATCGCGCCCCATCGTGCGTGGGTTTGATGGCGACCGCGTGCTGGTCTTGCAAGACGGCATGCAACTCGGTTCTATCGGCGCACAATCGGGCGATCACGGTGAACCGGTGGATGTTTTGAGTCTGGAGCGGATTGAAGTCGTCAAAGGTCCAGCCGCCTTGTTGTACGGAAGCAGTGCGGTTGGCGGTGTGGTGAATGCCATCACGGGTCATAATTTGCACACTGATCCGCATTCCGGCGCGCGTGGTTATCTGACGACGATTGCTGGTTCTAACAATAATCACAGCGGTGCGAGCGGCGGTGTGGAATATGGCAAAGGCAAAATGCTGTTCTGGGGGAGCGGCAGCTATCAGAACGTTGGCGATTATAGCGCCCCGACCATCGGGCGCATTGACAACTCTGCCTCGCAATCCGGCGGCGGCACTGGTGGCGTTGGCTATTTCGGTGACAAAGGATTTTTCAGTGCGAATTATGGCTACGACCAGCGCCGTTATGGTGTCCCTTTCGCGGGCCTGTTTGAAGGTGAGCCGGATGCCCAGATTGACTTGAAAATGCGAAGGCACGCCGTCGGCGTTAATGCCGGTCGCAAGGAATTGAATGGTTTTTTAGAGAGCTTTCGACTCTCGTTGAATTACAGCGATTACAACCACAAAGAACTTGAAATTGAGGACGGTGACGAATCGGTAGGCACGAATTTCAATAACGATTTATTTGTGTATCGCGGCGTTTTTGAGCAAAAGCGACGCGGTCCCTTGACGGGCAGTTTTGGCTTTTGGGGGCAGCGTCGGCAATACGAAACCATCGGAGCCGAAGCGTTAGCGCCGCGCACGACTCAAAATTCCTTTGCAGTTTTTGGCCTGGAAGAAATCAATCTGAAGCGTGTCGCGTTTCAACTCGGTGGACGGCTTGAACAGAATCGCTATTCCCCAACGACAGGTCAGTCGCGCAATTTTACAGGATTTTCCGGTGCCGCAGGCGTGCGCGTGCCGTTGTGGTCGGGCGGTGCATTTGTGGTGAATTATAGCCGTTCGTATCGTGCGCCAGCGCTCGAAGAGTTGTACAACAACGGCCCGCATCCGGGAAATCTGACCTTTGAAATCGGGAATGTGAATCTCAAGCGCGAACGTGGTGATGGCATCGAATTTTCGCTCCGTCATTCAACCAGCAAAGCTCGATTTGAGGCCAATTACTTCCACTACAGTTTGCGTGATTATATTTTTCTGGCTCCGACGGGAGACGAAGAAGATGGTTTGCCGGTCGGCGCATACAATCAATTTGATGCGCGATATCGTGGGACCGAGTTGCGCGCCGATTTCAATGTTGCGCCGACACTTTGGTTATTGACGGGGTTGGATTATGTGCGTGCGGAACTGACACAAACCGGGCAATCATTACCGCGTATTCCACCCCTTCGCTTTCGGCTCGGTGCCGATTGGCGTTGGAAGGGAATTGGCGTGCGCCCGGAATTTGTGGCCGTGAGTCGGCAGCAAAAAGTGTTTGCGCCGGAAGCGCCCACCGATGCCTATGCGTTGTTCAATATGGATTTCTCTTACACCATCACGCAGGAACACGTCGCGCATATTTTTTCGGTGAACACCTTTAATCTCGGCAACACGTTGTACCGCAATCACTCATCGCTCATTAAAGACCTTGCCCCGGAAATCGGGCGCGGCGTGCGGTTTGTGTACACTTTGCGATTTTTCTAACGCCAAGAAGCAAAGCCGCGAAGGACAAAGAATACCCATTCATCAGGTACTTTGTTCCTTTGCGGCTTTGCTTCTTGGCAATACTACGATTGATTTAATCCGCACCCAGGGGGCGTAATGGTTCGGGGACGCCTTCGACTTCGACATCACGCGCGGGTGCTTTCTCACGCAGGCCACGTTCTTCAATCATCGTGTAAATCGTCGGAATGAACAGCAGCGTAATCAACGTCGAGGTCGTCAAGCCACCGATCACGACGCGCGCCATCGGGGCTTGCACTTCCGCGCCTTCGCCAATGCCGAGCGCCATCGGCAACAATCCCAAAATCGCTGTTAGCGTCGTCATCAAAATTGGACGCAAGCGGCGACGACCTGCTAACTCAACCGCGTGGCGCAACAGCAATTTGTCGCGGTGGCGCAGCAGATTCGTGTAATCAATCAGCACGATAGCATTGTTGACGACGATCCCTGCCAGCATAATGACGCCAATAAAAGCTTGCTGATTGAAGGTAGTTTCAGTCAGGAAGAGCGTCAGCAAAACGCCGATAGCCGCGAGTGGAATTGAGAAAAGAATGATGAGCGGGTCACGCAGCGATTCAAACTGCGCCGCCATCACCATATAGACCAGCGCAATCGCCAGAATCAGCGCGAAGAGCAGTTCACGAAATGACTTCTGCTGTTCTTCGTATTCGCCACCGTAATAAATCGAGAAGCCTGATGGCATCGTCAGGCCGCTCAATTTCTGGTCAATTTCTTTCATAATCGAACCCAGATCACGTTTGGCGTACGTGGCGCTGACGCGAACCATTCGCTCCTGATCCTGGCGCTCAATAGAGACCGGACCTTCACGCCGTTGCACCGTAATCAAATTGCCGACGGGAACGGATTGGCCGGAGGGGGTAACGATGGCGACGTTTTGCAATTGTCCAATGTTGGCGCGTTGCTCTTCGTTCAGGCGAACCAGAATATTGAACTCTTCGCCTTCCTGCCGAAACTGACTGGCGCGACGTCCGCCAATGACGGTTTCCAAGGTGTCGGCTACTTCTGAAGCGTTAATGCCCAAGCTGGCAGCCTTGTCGCGGTCAACTTTGATCAGCATTTCTGGCATGCCTTCGCGGCGACTAACCTGCGAATTGGTGATGCCGGGGACCGTGTCCACCTGGTCTTTTACGCGTTTGGCAATGTCGCTGGCGACGGCCATATCGAAGCCACGAATTTCTACGGAAACGCGTTCGGTACTGCCACCGCGATTGCGCATCATGTTGTTGCTCTGCGACCGGGCGCGGACGATCATGCCGGGTTGAATATTGAGCTTCGGCGTCAGCGCGTCCACGATTTGTTGGCTGGAACGCTTACGCTGTGTTTTATCCACCAATTGCACGCTGAGGTCGGACGTGTGTGACGACGACGCCATCCAACCACCGCCACCAACTTCACTCATGATGTGACGGGTTTCCGGGACTTCGCGGCGCACGATGGCTTCGAGGCGTTTCGACATTTCGTCTGTGACTTCGATCTTCGTGCCGGGCGCGAGTTCCAGACTGACGCGGATTTCGCTCTCGTCAGTTTCCGGTGTCATCTCGACGCCGATAAAAGGAATAAGCAGGAGACTGCTGCCGAATATTAACGCGGCACTCAACAACACGGTTTTGCGATGCGTCAGCGACCAATGAATCGCGCGTTGATAATTTTCATCCAGCGCATCCAACAAGCGTCCGCTGGAGTGGATAATTTTATACAGCCAGGGATGCGTTTTCGCATCTGGTTCTCGCACGCGCAAATATTTGGAGCAAAGCACAGGCACCAGCGTCAGTCCGATCACTAATGAGAAAACCTGTGAGAAGCCAACAATCCAGGCCAACTGCTTGAACATAATGCCGCTCTGTCCGCCCAAAAAGAGCAGCGGGACAAAGACGGCGACCGAGGTCAAGGTCGAAGCAACGAGCGGGCCTGCGACTTCGCTGGTGCCGGTCACCGCAGCTTCGGCGTGCGTCTGTCCGCCTTCGCGATGACGGAAGACGTTTTCGATAATGACGATGGCGTTGTCCACGATCATCCCGACGCTCAAGGCCAAGGCTCCGAACGACATCGTGTTGAGCGTGAAGCCGTAGGCATACATCAAAATGAAGGTGCCGATGACGGTGATCGGGATGGAGATGGCAACAATCAACGTACTGCGGACATTACGCAGGAAGAGCAGCAATGCGATGACCGCCAGAATGCCGCCCTGAATCGCCGAATCCTTGAGGTTGTTGATGGATTGCGTGATGAAGGTTGAGGAGTCGAACATCGGCATGATCGAGATGCCGGGGAAGGCTTTTTCCAGCTTTGCCAATTCGGCCCGTACGCTTTCTGCGACGGTCACTGTGTTTGTGCCGGATTGTTTGCGGATGGAGAAGCGCACGCTCGGTTTGTCGTCAATCCGCACCATCTGGCGAATCTCTTCGTGCGTGTCGGAGAGTTGCGCGACGTCTTTCAAATAAATTGGTGTGCCGCCGCGCGAGGCCAGCACGAGGTTGTTGATTTCTTTGACATCTTCAAATTCGCCCTGTGTGCGCAGCAGCACTTCGTACTTGCCTTCTTCCATCGGCCCGACCGGGCGGTTCCGGTTTTCATTGCGCAAGACGTTGACGATTT
>JAEUQN010000183.1 GCA_016789725.1 Blastocatellia bacterium
CTCTGCCCCCTCTCGTCTTTCTATGGCAATCAGCCCTGGCGAAGGCGACACTGATACATCATTAGCCGGCAAGACCTTCGTGACAGGAGGCCAGTATTTTTATGACGGGCGACCAGGATTAGGGGTTCTCGTTAGGCTAAATAAGAGAGAACAGGGGGCGGAAGGAAAGCTGCTTAGCACAAGGAGAGTCGAATATGGCCAATTTTAGAGTACGAACACCTGCCGAATACTTGCGCATGTTATGGCGACGAAAGTTTTTCGTCCTCGTCCCCACCATCATCGTCACAATCACACTGGCGTATGTAATTTATCGGTTGCCAAACGTTTACAAGTCGGAGACGATGATTTTGGTGGAGCAATCTAAAGTCAATAATCAAATCTTTACGCAGCCTTCCCAGATAGACATTACTTCTCGCTTAGGCACCATTCGCAACCTCGTCACCAGCCGGACAGGTCTCAGAGAAATCATTGAGAACTTTGGGTTATACCGAGAACTCAAGGCGATGAATACCCCGGAGGAGGTATTGCTGGACGAAATGCGCAGGAATATTGATATTCAGGTGAAAAATACTGGCGGTGGAGCAAATGCTTTCACCATTGCGTTCAAAGGCCCTGACCCTGACACTGTTAAGCTGGTCGCATCTGATCTGGCTACGCGGTTTATTGACGCTAACGTAAATACCACAGTGATTGAGACCAAGCGCCAACAAGACTTATTGGAAGAGCGCCTCAGCCAGCGCAAAAAGCAGCTTGAGGAAATTGAAGCGGAGCGCGCGCGCTTACAGGCAGAACATCCTGAAGCCTTTGAGGGTAACGATAAGACGATCATTGGTCAGGTCAATGCATTACAAATGCAACGACAGTCTATGCAAACGTCTATTGATTCTGCGAAGAACAATATTTTGATGATGGAGCAAACCTTGGGGGTTTATAACTCTACTGACCTGACAGGGTCTGATCCCATGCGATCTTTTGCGAGAGGACAAGCCGAGGCCCAATTAAGGGCGAAAAAGGCGGACTATGTCGCCAAGCTCAACATGCTTCTCAAAATTTATAAAGATAAGCATCCTGAAGTTCAGGAAGTTCGCGCTCAAATTGAAGCCTTAGATACCCAGATCAAAGATGCGAAAGCGGATGAAAAACAGGAAACTGCCGAAGATCGTGAGCGCATTCAAAAAGATCGTGAGGCTGCCAAAAAGCCTGAAATTGAGGGATTGAAACTCCGCATTGCGGGGAGCAAACGAGAAGTGGAATTGAAGCAAAACGAACTCAATCAACTGCAAGCCGAAATCAACCGTCTCAATTCCAAGCTTCAAATGATTCCGACCTTGCAAGCAACGGTGCAGAAAATTGAGCGTGATTACAATACCTTGAAAAAGGAATACGACGACTCGCTTGTCCAGAAAAATAATGTTGACTGGGGAACCAAATTAACAACTGAATTAAGTGGAAATACCTTTCGCTTACAAGACCCGGCATATCTACCGCAAAAACCCGACGCACCACAACGCTGGATGTTATATCCGCTGTCGTTATTGCTGGGGCTGGCCTCAGGATTAGTAATCGGATTGGCAGTTGAAGCGCGGTCACTCTTTACAATTCAAGATGCCCGTGATGTCGAACATTACATGCATTTACCGTTGCTTGTTACGGTCCCTCAAATTATAACGGATAACGAGCGGCGACAACGTGCGATGCTGCGGTTGGTACAATTTGCGGGGGTGTTACTTTTGATCCTCGTGGCGATTCCAGTGTTAGTAACTGTAGTGCAGCATTCACGAGTGCTGAACATTTTTGCTGGAGTTTATTGAGAAACCAACCTGAGTCGGAGTAGTTCACCTGACTCCGACTCAGGATTTAATGTGCTGATTGGCTGAATTAGCATTGCCGTAAGAAAGAAGAAGAAATTATGTATAGAGAATTTTATGGGCTGCGCGACATCCCCTTCAGCTTAACGCCCGACCCTCGCTTCCTTTATTTCACCGCCAGTCATCGTGAAGTGATGGCAAATCTTCACTACGGAATTCAGCACGGTAAAGGATTGATCGTCGCAACCGGAGAAGTTGGGACCGGCAAAACAACCATGCTGCGGGCAATGTTAGCGCGATTAGATCGGAGTGTATTGACGTGTTATATCTTCAATCCAGGGCTAACAGTTTCAGAATTTTACCATTACATCGCCACCAGTTTTGGCGTGACGCAATACGCCTCAAAATCCGATTTGCTGATGAAACTGGGGCGTTTATTGATGACACGGCATGCGCGTGGATTGAGAAGCGTGTTGATCGTAGATGAAGCTCAAGGACTGGCCCCGGAACTGCTTGAAGAAATTCGCTTGTTGCTGAACTTTGAGACCTATACAGAAAAACAATTGCAAATCATTTTGGCTGGGCAGCCGGAATTGCGACAGGTTCTCAATGCGCCATCCTTGCGCCAATTAAAACAACGCATCAGTTTGCGCTGCGAAATCAAGCCGCTCCGCGCCGATGAAGTATCTGTCTATATTCGCGCTCGTCTGAAAACGGCGGGAGCCACGCGATTGGATTTGTTTACCGCGGATGCGGTCGGATTGATTCACCGCGCTTCGGAAGGAATCCCTCGCCTCGTCAACAACATTTGTGATAACGCGCTTCTCAATGGCTTTGCTGTCGGCGCGAAACAAATCACGCAAAAGATCGTGACTGAAGTCGTTGAAGAACTCGACTTGCTCCATCCATCAATGGAGGCTGATGAAACCGAAGCCTTATTGGGTGGCTTGCCGGTGAAATCAATTATTAAAGATGACCTCCGGGACGAATGGCGTCCTTTTGATAACTCCAATCGTCAGCGGCTCAGAGCAGCCGAAGCGACACCTCTTCGTTCAGCCCGGTCCACATTACCTCCGCGACCGGAAATTTCTCGCGTATCTTCCATCTCTACTCCATCTCAATCTGAAGGTCTCAAAGCGGCATCTGGAGCAGATGGAAATAGTAAGACAACGGCGGATTTTGGCGTGGTGACAAATGATCCCGAAACTCGCGCCTGATTCTTAACTAAACTTGTGCCCCCTTTCTCACCAATAGGTATCTCATGGGACGTGTGTTAGAGGCGCTTCAGCGCCAACAGGAAAATCACGATATTGGTCAAGAGTCGTTGGCTGAATCCATTGGCTCTCTCGAACCTCCGCCAGAGGTTGATATTCCTCACTTCGAGTTACCGGAGCGAATTGGAAGTCCCAGTGCTCCACGCTCAAGCGAGGGAGGAGTGTTTTCGTTTTTTTCCGATGAGGAATTAACCGAACAGGCGGAAGCATTCAATGATTACGACCGAAGAGGCTCTGCCAAGTCTAATTCATCGCTGACCTCAATTTCTGCAAATGGAAATATCTCAAACAACGTAACCGGATTGGTTCCGATCCCCAAGCCCACAATGGCTTCTGCCGGGAAAGAAAAATCCTTTACACTGCCGCTCACGATTGAGCCATCTGTCCCCACCACTATTTGCCTGGATGACACGCGATTGCATACTCGATTGGTGTTGTTTACAGACCCGCAATCAACCGGATGCGAACAATATCGAACGCTACGGACGCAAGTCTTTCACGCGGCAGAACGCCAGTTGACACAAATCATTCTGGTCACGAGCGCAGTGGCAGGCGAAGGGAAAACGTCAACGATTCTCAATCTTGCCTGGGCCATTGCTCAATCCAAAGAGAAACGCGTGCTGGTAATAGATGGTGATCTGCGGCGTCCGAGTGTGAGTTCGTATTTGGGATTGGACTTTGAATTAGGATTTGGTGAAGTCATCAACGAGGTTAGCGAAGCCTTGCCTTCTATCGTTCGCGTGGCGGATTCAACTTTGTATATTTTGTCTTCCAGCCGAGAAGCAGCACAACCAGCGGAATCGCTTTCTAAAGAGCGAGTCGGTGAAACGCTGAACGATCTCAGAAAATACTTTGACTATATTTTGATTGATGCGCCCCCTGTCGTAGCCTTTGCCGACGCGCGGTTGCTGGCAAATCATGCCGACGCCGTAATCATGGTTGTCCGTGCGGGCTTAGCAGGACATAGTACAGTCGAGCGAGCGATTGAAGCGTTGCCCTCCAATCGAATTCTGGGAGTTGTGCTAAACGGTGCAGATCAGATGTCCGAGGTCGGTTATTATGGCTACTACGGCTACGGTTATGGATATAACCGACAAAAGGAATCCCAATCATTTCTTGACAAGCTGGGGCTAGGGCCTTTGGCTGAGCGATTTAAATGGAAGTCGCGCAAAGAATCATCTGCCAGCGGCGAAACGAAGCAATCAGGTTCCTAACTTTCGCCCCAGAACAACAGGCAGCACCCTAATGAACAGGGTCGAAGAGAGAGCTACACCGAAACTCAATCTTCATTTAACTCATCATCCGTCCGTGAGATAAATTGAGCGACTACTAAATGGTCGCCATTACATCGGCCTTGCCCGGCAAGGCTTTATTAAAAGGTTCATTCCGGTCTTCGCAACAATCATGGTTCGAAGAGATATTTGGCTTAGAACATTTACGCTGGTCGCCATTGAGAGCGGCATTATCGTCGTGGCGGTGTTGCTGAGCTTGTATTGGCGCTACCCTGACAAATACGAGGAGTTATTGTGGGGGGAAGGGCAACAGGGATTTGCTAAACTTTTACTTACGGCATCTGTGTGCCAGCTCACGTTTTATCTCTTTGACCTATACGATCTGGAAATCATTCATTCATTGCGCGAACTCTGCCGCCGCGTTCTTATGGCGATGGCCGCATCCTGTTTCATTCTAGCCTTTATTTTTCTGGTGATTCCCACTGTTCAGTTGGGACGGATAGATACGGAAGACCCGACTGCGGCGATTGGAGGTGTGCCAAGTCGAACCATCCTTATCACTCTGTTTTTGATGATCGGCTGGCGCATCCTGAGTCATTGGGTGTTGAGCCATCCACGCTTTGGGGAGCGCGTGTTAATTGTTGGAACCGACACATCAGCGATTGAATTAGCCAAAGCGATCATGGGAAATCGTAATTTTGGCTACCGAATTGTCGGCTTTGTGAGCGAAGACCCCACACAGGTCGGACAGAGTTTAATTAACCCTTCCGTTATCGGCGTAGTAGATCAATTGAATGAAATTGTGAAGCGCGAGCGGGTAGATCGTGTCGTGGTTGCACTTTCGGACCGACGCGGACATTTGCCAGTGGATCAGTTGCTCAAACTCCGTTTACAAGGTCGCGCAGTTATTGAAGAAGGCACCTCCCTTTATGAACGGATTATGGGCAAGATCAGCGTTGAGATGTTGCGCCCAAGCTGGATCATTTTCTCTGGGGGCAGCAAACGTAGTCGCTTTTGGTCGGTTGTTCATCGCTTGTTCAATTTTGTACTCGCCATCATTGGCATTGTGCTGAGTTCTCCGCTGTGGGTGTTAACGGCCATTGCAATTCGATTGGAATCACCGGGACCTGTTTTTTACAAACAAGAACGCGTAGGAAAAAACGGAGAACCATTCACGATCATCAAGTTTCGCTCAATGCGGCAGGACGCGGAAAAGGACGGGCCGGTTTGGGCGGCCAAAGACGATGATCGTACGACCTATGTCGGGCGGTTTATTCGTAAGGTCAGAATTGATGAATTGCCGCAGCTTATTAATGTCTTGCGCGGTGAAATGAGCTTTGTTGGCCCACGCCCGGAGCGTCCGGTGTTCGTCGAACAGTTAACCGAACTTATCCCGTTTTACTCACAGCGCCACTTGGTCGAACCAGGCCTGACAGGATGGGCGCAGGTCAAATATGATTATGGTGCTTCGGTGGAAGATGCACTGCAAAAATTGCAGTACGATTTGTATTACATCAAAAACGCCTCGTTGTTCTTCGACATCTGGATCATCCTGCAAACCGTGAAAATCGTTTTGTTCGGAAGAGGAAGATAGGTTCAAGGTTTTAGCTTTTTGGAGACTGTTATGAAAGCACGTCACTACCAGAATTTGATCGTCGCATCATTGTTCCTCGTTACCTTCATGGCGGTGCAAATATTCGCGCAAAGTGGGCAGGTTCAGCAACGTGTCCCTTCAACACAAGATGACAAGAAACCTTCTGAGGCAAGCACCAACAAAGGATTGACCGAAGAACAGATTCAAAGTCTGCGTCGGCAACGCCCGTCCGAAGAAGAGGCGGCTGACGTTTCCTACCTCAGAAACTATTTTGAAGATTATCGGTTGGGGCCGGAAGATGTCCTTAGCATTGAGGTTTTCAACCTTCCACAATACTCCGTTCCCCAACTCGTCATCCCGCCCGATGGAAAGATCAATTACAAACTCATTGGTTCAATCAATGTTCGTGGTCGCACGGTGGAAGAAATTCAGAAAGAGATCGCGGAGAAACTGAATGAGTACATCATTGACCCTAAAGTTACCGTCCAGCTTGTGCAATCACACAGCATGAAATACATCATTGATGGAGATGTCGGACGCCCCGGAATTTTTGAGATGACACGCCGCATGACTGTCCGAGAGGCGGTCGTCTTTTCTGGCGGTGTGTTGCCGACTGGCGACGAGACAAAAGTCCAAATCGCACGCGCCTTACCCAATGGGCAAACCGAATTGAAAACCATCAATTTCAAAGAACTGAAAAAGGGCAAAGGCAGCGACGAATTTCTTGCGCCAGGCGACATGATTTTTGTCCCCGGCAATAGATTCAAGACGATTCAGAAATGGTCGCAGGTAGTGCAAACAATTACCTGGCTGCCGATGATGATCGGTATTCGACGTTAGTGCTTTGGTCAGTATCTCTTCAAAGAACAGGCAAACAGGAGCGGTCTTGTTTGCCTGTTTCTTCAATTAGCCTCAGCCTGATCACAATGAAAGAAACCAGGATTTTCATGCTTTCAAAACGTTCCATCCTGTCAATTGCGCTGACCGCTCTCTGCCTCTTCAGTTGGCCCGTCCAAGCCAAATCTGCCCAATGGGTCACGCAAAACAGTAGTGTGCTGACCCGCCTGCTCGGCGTCTTTTTTGCAGATCGACATCAGGGCTGGGTTGTCGGTAGCAATGGCTTACTTTTGACGACAAAAGATGGCGGAATCCATTGGGAACGGAAGGCGGCGCTCAACCGCGAGGTGCTGCGCGATGTGTATTTCCTCGACCCGCAGCGTGGTTTTGTGTTGGGGGAATATACAGTCTTCAATCGCCCCGCGAGCGACGTGCCGAAAAGCCGTGCCTTTTTGTTGGCGAGTGATGACAGCGGGAAAAGCTGGAGCGATGTTAATTTGGTTAATGAAGAACTCAAGCCCGACGATCCCAAACAATACAACGGCGGAGGCATCGTGCGATTGGTTTTTGTGGATGATCGCACCGGCTGGGCTTGCGGTGAAGCGGGATTGATGATGGTTACACGCGATGCTGGCCGAACGTGGTTTCGGCAACCGTTGCCCATCAACAAACTGTACTTTGATGTCAGCGCGCTTGATGAAAGCAGTGCCTGGACGGTTGGTGGCGGCGGTGTCGTTCTGCGTACCGTGGACGGTGGCAAGAACTGGAACGAACAAATTACAGGTACCACAAAGACACTACGCGGCGTCCACTTCATTGACTCCAAACGCGGTTGGGCAGTAGGCTCTGACGGCACGATCATGGCGACAACAAATGGCGGCAATCGGTGGCAAGCACAGGCATCCGGCTGCACCGAAAACCTAAACGCAGTATATTTCACCAGCAAGTCAGAAGGGTGGGCTGCCGGTGATCGTGGCGTGTTGTTACATACGATGGATGGCGGTACGCAGTGGGAACGCATCGCACTCAAGACACGCTCAGATTTGACGCGCTTTTTCTTCATCGCGCCGGATTGCGGTTGGGTGGTCGGCACCAACGGCGCGATTTTCAAATATCAACCTTGACTACTCTAGCCTGATGATTACTCTGCAAGATGTCCAAGCTGCGCGCGAACGATTAGGCCGCGCGATTTATCACACGCCTTGCCCGGTTTCCTTAACACTCAGCAAACTCTGCGGCTGTCATACCTATTTTAAGCTCGAAAACCTGCAAATGACGGGCAGCTTCAAAGAGCGTGGCGCGCTCAACCGCTTGCTCCAACTTAGCGACGCAGAAAAACGCGCCGGGGTCGTTGCCGCAAGCGCCGGCAATCATGCACAAGGCGTCGCCTATCATTCAACGCGGCTTGGCATTCGCTCCGTCATCGTGATGCCGAAGCAAACGCCGCTGATCAAAGTTTCCAACACGCGCGACCTTGGCGGCGAAGTGATTTTGCACGGCGCAAACTACGACGAAGCCCTCGCGCATGCGCGTCAGCTTTCCAAAGAAAATGGCTTCACTTTCGTTCACGCATTTGATGATCCTGCGGTCATTGCGGGGCAAGGGACGATTGGCCTTGAATTGCTCGAAGAGGAGATCAGGTTTGATGCGGTAATCGTACCGATTGGCGGTGGGGGTCTCATCAGCGGCGTCGCCGTCGCGATGAAAACGTTACAGCCCGATATTCGCATCATCGGTGTCGAGCCGGAAAATGCAGCCTCAATGCGCGCGGCCTTGCTGGCAGGTCAGCCCAGTGAAATCGCTATTGAGCCAACGATTGCTGACGGCCTCGCGGTCAAGCGCGCAGGCGCACATACGCTTGAAATCGTACAGCACTATGTGGACGAGGTTGTCAGCGTATCTGAAGAAGAAATTGCCAGCGCGATTTTGAAGTTACTCGAAATCGAGAAGACCGTTGTCGAAGGCGCAGGCGCAGCTTCATTAGCAGCGGTGCTGTTTCACAAAATTGCAGGACTGGATTGGAAAAATGTGGCGATCCTGGTGTGCGGCGGCAACATTGATCCGAATCTTCTTTCCAAAATCATTGAGCGAGGTTTGGCAAAAGATGGCCGGTTGGTTCGGATTCGCGCGGTCGTGCGGGATCGTCCTGGCGAATTGGCAAAGATTTGTCAGATTGTCGCGGATACCGGCGCGAACATCATGGATGTTGCCCACAATCGCGCTTTCGGCAAGCTAGAGGTTGGCGGCGTCGAGTTGGATTTGATTTTGGAAACGCGCGGACACGATCACATCGAACAATTGCTGCGCATCTTTCACGCCGAAGGCATCACCGCACGAGAGTTAAGTTGAAATGGAGAAACCCAAAATGAAACCTTCAAGGCGTGAGTTTGTGCAATCGGGCTTAGCTTCAGCAAGTTGGTTGGCCCTTGCTGCAACATCTAACACAGCGCAGCCCAAGAAAAATCCGGCGCTCGGTGGAGGCGGTTTCAAACTTGGCATTGTCACCTACAACATCGCCAAGGATTGGGACATCGCTACGCTCATCAAGAACTGCGAAGCAACAGGCTACGAAGCAGCCGAGTTACGAACCACGCATAAACACGGCGTCGAACCAGGGTTGAGCAAAGCACAACGCGCCGAAGTCAAACAGCGATTTGCGGATTCCAAAGTGCGGCTGCTGAGTCTCGGTTCGGTGTGCGAGTTTCACTCGCCTGACCAAGCTGTCGTACGCAAAAACATTGATGAGTGCAAACGCTTCGCCGAGTTAGCCCACGACATCGGCGCGTTAGGTGTGAAAGTGCGACCCAATGGAATTCCGAAAGACGTGCCGGAAGAAAAGACAATTGAACAGATTGGCAAGTCATTGCGCGAGTGCGGCGAATTTGCGCAAAGCTCCGGCGTCGAAATCTGGGTCGAAGTGCATGGCAATGAATCACAGGTTCCCGCACGAATGCGGCGGATGATGGAGATTGCCGCTCACCCGCACGTCGGTATTTGCTGGAACTCGAATCCGACCGACGTGGAAAATGGCTCAGTGAAAAAAAGTTTTGCACTGCTCAAGCCCTGGCTACGCAACGCACATATCAACGAACTCTGGAAGCCCGATTATCCTTGGCGCGAATTGTTTGGATTGATGAAGCAGGCACAATATAACCGCTACTGTTTGATCGAAATCCCTGACAATCCTGATCCGCTGCGTTTGATGCGCTACTACCGCGCGCTGTGGCTGGAGCAATGCCGATGAATGTTCATCAGGAAGTTTTGCAAGCCGAGCGACGTAGTCGGCCTTATGTGCGCGAAACGCCGCTTGATTATTCGCTGGCGTTGAGCCAGCAGTATGCTGCCGACGTATTCCTCAAGCTCGAAAATTTGCAGCATACAGGCTCATTCAAGGTGCGCGGGGCGATGAACAAATTGTTGTCGCTGACGCCAGAAGAACAAGCACGCGGCATCGTGACCGCTTCGACGGGCAATCACGGCGCGGCAACCGCTTTTGGGTTGCGCACACTGAATTTCACTGGAACGATTTTTGTGCCGGAAAATGCGGCACCGACCAAAGTCGCAGCCATCAAACGTTACGGCGCGCGAATTGAAACTCACGGCGTGGATTGTTTGGAAACGGAACTCTACGCGCAAAGATATGCACGTGAAAACGGCCTGACGTACATCTCGCCGTACAACGACCCGCAAGTCATCGGCGGGCAAGGAACCATTGGCGTCGAACTGACACGACAAGCCGAAAAGATTGATGTAGTGTTTGTTTCAGTAGGCGGCGGTGGTTTAATTTCCGGCATTGCAGGTTATCTGAAACAAGTATTGCCAACGGTAAAAATCATCGGTTGTTTGCCCGAAAATTCGCCCGAAATGGCGCTGGCAGTGCAAGCCGGGCATCACGTTCAAGTCGAGCCGAAGCCAACGCTCTCCGATGGCACGGCGGGTGGTTTTGAGCCGGGCGCAATTACGTTTGAGTTATGTCAGCAATTTGTAGATGAATACGTGTTAGTGAGTGAAGAAGAAATAGCAGTCGCGCTTCGACTGGCATTAGAAACGCAGCATCAACTTATCGAAGGTTCTGCCGCCGTGGCAATCGCAGGATTCCAAAAGCTCTATTCCCAACTCAAAGGGCAACGCGTTGTGATCGTTTTGTGTGGCGCCAATATCAGCCTTACGACGCTCAAGAAGATTCTGTAAGCTTTCGCTCTGGTGTTCGCAAACTCAGGAGCCACAGCACAAATAACATACAGCTCCCACCTGTCAGATCAATCAGGCTATCATACACCGAACCGGTGCGACTGGTCGTGAACGATTGATGGTATTCATCCAGCAGCGCATAAATCCCGACGATAAAAAACGAATACAGCGCCCATTGCCAGCGCCAGCGAAATTCCGTGATGGCCCGAAACGCGCGAATCAACAAGAATGCCAATACGGCATAAACGGTGAAATGCCCTGCCTTGCGCACCAGGAAATGGGCGAACAACAGGTTTTCCTCGCTGATGGCAGGATAAATCCAGCGGATAATGCGGGCCACCAAGCCGCCAGTGTTGCCTGACGAAAACAAATCTGTCGAGAAAATAAAAATTGCAGTCATCCAGAGAAATGGCGGCAACCAATAATATAACTTGCGAGAGAACGGCAATGTGGTTGGCAAGCGACTGACATGTTCACTCATAACAACTTCAAAAGTGGGGCGGGGACTGAAAGGGGGATGGGATGGAATGGATGTTGAAGTTGTAGAGTCGTATGGCTCTCCAGCCTCATAACTTCAACATCCGGTACAACTATAAAGCGGCGGCACCGCTGACGACTTCAATAATCTCTCGCGTAATTGCGGCCTGGCGCACACGGTTCATATTCAGGGTCAGCTTATCAATAACTTCATTCGCGTTCTTGGACGCGGAGTCCATCGCGGTCATCCGCGCGCCATGTTCTGAGGCTACGGATTCGAGCAACGCACGATAGAGTTGAGTCTCAACCAGCTTCGGTAACAAGGTCCCGAATGTTTCTCCGGGCGATTGTTCGTACGAATATTGAAGCAAGTGTTCTTGATCCAATTCGTCTTGAATTCGACCAATGGGTAACATTGTCTCTTCGACTGGGCGCTGCGACAAGGCAGATTTGAATTCGTTATAGATCAGATAAATCTGATCAACGGGATTTTCCTCAGATGTAAAATCGGCTACTAATTGCTGCGCAATTTGCTGGGCATCGGCAAAGCTGACTTTACCCGATCCTGTAATGCCGAGGTAATCACGACGGATATTAACACCACGGCGCTTGAAATACTCCGCGCCTTTGCGGCCAATTAGAATCAATTCGACTTGCTGCCCGGTGTGGCGGCGCAGGAACTGTGTGGCAGCACGATTCAGATTCGTATTGAAGCCGCCGCACAAGCCTTTGTCAGCGGTAACGAGCACAAGGATGATGCGTTCCTGACGACCTTCGACGGGTTTGCGCGAATTCGCCAGCAATGGATGTTGGAATTCGGGCGCACGCTTCGAGAGGTCGCTCATAATGTCCATCATCTTGACAGTGTATGGCCGCGCTGCGACAACGCGTTCCTGGGCGCGCCGCAATTTGGCAGCAGACACCATCTTCATCGCCTTCGTGATCTGCCGCATGTTTTTGACGGCTCGGATGCGCCGCCGAATATCCTGTAAATTAGGCATAATGAAAATTATGAAGGATGAAAGATGAAGGATGAATACGGTCTTTGTTCATCCTTCATCTTTCACCGTTCTGACTTTTAGCTTGCCGCTGACTTCGCCGAAGCATTGTAGCGATCTTTGAATTCTTTGAGCGCGTTATGCAATGCCTGCTTGACCTCGTCATCAATCTGCCGTTTATCGCGGATCAATCCCAGTGCCGTGCCTTGATTTTCGAGGAAGCTTAACAACTGAGACTCAAAGCTAACGATCCCGCTCACTGGGACATCATCTGCATAGCCATTCGAGACAGCCCAAATTGCGGCAACCTGTTTTTCAACATCCATCGGCACATATTGATTTTGCTTCAGGATTTCAGTCAGGCGTTGCCCTCGCGCTAATTGTTTTTGCGTCGCCGCATCAAGGTCAGAGCCGAATTGAGCAAACGCCGCGAGTTCGCGGTATTGTGCCAAATCAAGGCGCAACGTACCGGCGACTTGCTTCATCGCTTTGATCTGCGCGTTACCGCCGACGCGGCTCACCGAGTTGCCAACGTTAATCGCCGGACGAATGCCGGAATTGAAAAGATCGGATTCAAGGAAGATTTGCCCGTCCGTAATGGAAATCACGTTCGTCGGAATATAGGCCGAGATGTCACCGGCTTGCGTTTCGATGATCGGCAACGCGGTCAATGAACCTCCGCCCCGCGCGTCACTATACTTTGCAGCGCGTTCCAGAAGACGCGAGTGCAGATAGAACACATCGCCCGGATAGGCTTCGCGTCCCGGCGGACGGCGCAGCAACAAGGAAATTTCACGATAAGCCGCAGCATGCTTCGATAAATCGTCGTAGATGCACAACACAGCTTTGCCGCGATCCATAAAGTATTCGCCCATCGCGCAGCCCGCGTACGGAGCCAGATATTGCATGGCTGCCGGGTCGGACGCTGAAGCCGAAACGATGATCGTATAATCCATCGCACCGTATTTTTCGAGCGTTGCACGAACTTGGGCCACCGTCGAATTCTTCTGCCCGATGGCGACGTACACACAGATTACGTCTTTCCCTTTTTGGTTAAGGATCGTGTCAAGCGCGACAGCAGTCTTGCCCGTTTGGCGGTCGCCAATGATGAGTTCACGCTGCCCGCGTCCAATCGGAACCATTGAGTCAATGGCTTTCAGTCCCGTGGGCATAGACTCTTTCACAGGTTGACGATCCACAATGCCAGGAGCGATACGCTCAACCGGTTGATAATCGTTCGTGATAATCGGGCCTTTACCATCCGATGGCTGGCCCAGCGCGTTGACCACGCGGCCCACCATTGCCTCGCCTGCCGGAACAGAAATAATGCGCTTCGTGCGCCTCGCAATTGCTCCTTCTTTGATAGATTGAAATTCGCCGAGCAACACCGCGCCGACTTTGTCTTCCTCAAGGTTGAGCGCGAGGCCAGAAGCACCGCCCTCAAATTCGAGCAGTTCGCCAGCCATTACTTTTTCCAACCCGTGAATTTCCGCAATACCATCACCGACTTTGATAACTGTCCCTACTTCGGCAACGGTTACACTGGTATCAAAATTCTCAATCTGCTGCCGAATAATCTTACTAATCTCGTCTGCTTTGATTTCGTTTGCCATAAATGCTCCGCAGGACTCTCAAGCTTTAAATTTGAGATTACCCTTTCGCTAATTGCTGCTTCATTAGTGCTAGTTGGTTTTTGATGGAGCCGTCATAAATTAAGCTCCCGACGCGAGTTACAACTCCGCCGATAATTTCAGGATCAATTTTAAAATTAACGCGCACCCGTTTACCGGTAGCCGCTTGCAGTTGATTGAGCAGATGTTCCTGTTCGGTAGCGGCGAGCACGCGCGCCGTAGTCACATCAGCCGAAACAACCCCTGCCCGCTCGTCTAACTCCTTCATTAAACTCGCACGCACTCCATCAATCTGGTGCAGGCGTTGATTGGTCAGAAGAAGTTGAAGGAAGTTATTCGTTGTCGGTCGGAATTGCATTCGTGCCAGCAATTCACGCAGAACAGCTTTCTTACGATCCAACGCAATAACCGGGCTGGCAAAGACATCTCGCAGTTCAGAATTTTGCTCAACCAGTTCAGAAAATGCCGCTATTTCGTCGGCCACAGCGAGCGTCTGCCCACGCTCCATTATGACATCGGCTAAGGCTTTGGCGTAACGATTGGCTACGGTTGTTATGCTCATAAAATATTCAATCGGCTTCCATCAATTCGGTCAGGTCAAAAGACGAAAGACGATTTGCAAATTACATTTTGAATCCACTGCTGGCGCGCTGTAGCAAGGCGGAATCATCGGCAGAAGTTAATTCACGACGAATGAGGTTTTCTGCCAGGGTAACGGTGTTAGCAGCCGCATATTGCCGTAATTCGACCAGTGCTGTTTGTTTGGCGGCTTCGATTTCACGACGCGCAGTATCACGAATCTTTTCGATCTCCGCTTGCGTTTGCACCTTCAAACGTTCGCTTTCCGCTGCTGCTTCCTGCCGTGAGGTTTCTTTGATCTTTGCTACTTCGCTATCTAAATGCGCGAGACGGTCATCAATCGTTTTGATACGGGCTTGCGCTTCAGCCTTTTCCTTTGCGGCGCGTTCCAGCAAAGAACGAATACGTGCAAAGCGTTCTGCAAAGAAATCACGCGTGGGCTTACGAAGCAGGAAATATAAAATGCCGAAAAAAATGGCGACGTTGACGGCTCGTGGAATCAGCGGATTGATCAGTGTAAGCGGAGTAACGAGAGAGAAAAAAAGTACGGTAAGCATTGGAATTAAATTCCCTCCGGCGCAATAACTGGGCGATGTAAGATGCTGGTTGAAACCTTCGCCGCCATTGCCATCGCCTCTTTTTCCAAGCCAACACGGGCGGCGGCAGCCTGATTGGCGATTTCCTGCTTGGCTGCCTCAAGTTGCGCTGTTGCATTAGCCTTGGCTTCCGCGATCAAATCCTGCCTTACAGCCAAAGCTTCATGACGTTGTGATTCAGCATATTGATATGCTTCATGACGCGCATTACGGATGCCGTCTTCATACAACATGACTTTCTTTTCGTATTCTTTGATTAAATCTCTGGCTTCATGTG
>JAEUQN010000184.1 GCA_016789725.1 Blastocatellia bacterium
GGCAATTCAAACTGAACTCGAAGCGAGAAACGTGCGTATCGTAGTTGACTGCTCCAAACTCAATTACATCTCATCAGCGGGACTGGGTGTATTTATGAGCTTCATTGAAGAAGTCCGGGACCAAAACGGCGATATTAAAATTAGCGGCCTCGCGCCGAAAGTCCGGCATACCTTTGAGATTCTCGGTTTTCATGACTTGTTCGAGATGACCGACTCTCTGGACACTGCGCTGTCCAACTTCACCTCAGCACAATCGGCGAAGGAGGGCTAAGATGTCCACCATCGAAAAAACATTCACTTTACAAGTTCCATCCTCCACCGAAAATTTGGCGTTAATTCGGGAGTTTGTGACGACCATCGGCGCACAAGCTGGACTCGCAGAAAATGACATTGCCAAGCTGGAACTCGCCGTAGACGAAGCTTGTGCCAATGTGATCGAACATGCCTATGGGCATGACGAGTCAAAAGAAGTGACCGTGAGTGCCAACTTTGACGGCGATTCCATTACCTTTGAAATCATAGATACAGGAAAAGGTTTTGATCCCTCCCAAATCAGACAGGAAGAACTGGAAACGTTGATCGCCAAACGCAAGGATGGTGGTCTCGGCATGCGACTGATTAAAACGTTGATGGATGAAGTTCAATACGAAATGGTGCCGGGCCAGAAAAACGAATTGCGGATGACGAAACGCATCAAAAAGTGATTTTGGATTTTAGATTTTGGATGTTAGATCGTTTGTTTCCGACGATCATTCAGGTGCTCAGAAGCCTGAAGTTGGAACCTGCTTTGCTGAATCCAAAATCCAAAATCCAAAATCCAAAATCCTATGACTCAACAACTCGGAGCCTCGAATTTAGAAGCGCTGCTCGAATCGGCGCAATTACTACATGCCTCGTTAGACCTGGATGATTTGCTGAAACATCTTCTGCGCACTGTCATGGGGCGTTTAGTCGTTGGCAAGGGATTGATTGCGGTCGAAGCCGATGGCGTACATCGCTTAGCCCTGGTTCGAGGGTTTTCCAAGCTCAAAGCCGGAGACGTCTTCGATCCCAATGATGCCCGTGAAGCTGGGGCCACCTTGATTTTACCGATAGGCGATGAATCTCAACCTATCGGCTACCTTGGCATCGGTCGCCCTGCCAAAGGTGAAGCCGAAGATGAAGAGATTGATTTTCTACATGCCTTGCTCGGGATCGCTGCCAGCGGTATTGAAAACGCCCGCGCCCACTCTGAAGCGCAACAACTCAATCAGGATTTGGATCAAAAAGTACAGGAGTTGCGCGCCCTGCTGGATTTGGTGCGGGGGTTGACTTCTGCGATTGAACCGGAAGAAATTGCCCAATTGTTGGGGCTGACTTTGGCGGGACGTTGGGCGGTGCGGAAATATGCCGTAGTTGCGTGGAAAGAAGGGCATTCTGTTGTGACCCGGCAAAAAGGGCTGGAATTGGATCACGTTGACGTCTGCAAAAAACATTTGCATCAGGTTCCCGAAGCCGCTCATTTGTCTGATTTTCCTGATTGTGCCTTCAAAGAATTCATGCTGAATCAACAGGCTCAATTGTTATTCCCGATTCGTTCCAACGACGACTCATCCGGCGGTTTTGTGGTCTTGGGGCCTCGCCCCGGCAAGCTAACGTTCAGCGAAGCCGATTACGAATTTGGCGCGGGCCTGGTCGCGCAGGCAGCAGTAGCCTTTGACAATTCGTGGTTTATCAAAGAGACGATTCAGCGCAAAAAACTTGAACAGGAACTGGAATTGGCAGCAGGTATTCAATCTACGTTATTTCCGTCTATCATGCCTCGCTTGCACCACTTTGATTTAGCCGCGCGCAATCGCCCCGCTCGTCAATGTGGAGGCGACTATTACGATGCGTTGCCGATTGCAGGCACGAAAGAAACGGATCCCCATTTGATTTGTGTGGCGGATGTTTCGGGAAAAGGATTGCCGGCATCGTTATTGATGAGCACTATTCAGGCGACGCTACGCGCTTTGCTGGGTCGCATTCCATCGTTGACGGATCTGGCTGCGCACACGAATGAACTTTTATACGCCACGACCCCCTCAAATAAATATGTGACCGGGGTCTTATTAGAGATTGATCCGGTCAGCGGTCATTGTGTGTATGTGAATGCCGGTCATACGGATTGTTTGTTATTGCGTGCGAATGGGGAAGCGGAATGGATCAAGGCGACGGGGACGCCGCTTGGTTTGATTCCGATGATGCCATATGAAGAGATGAGCTTTGAGGTTCATCCCGGTGACATCATCGCGCTCTTTTCCGATGGTGTCACAGAAGCGCAAGACATCAATGAAGAGGAATATGGTGAGCAGCGTTTAGCCGATTTCGTGCGTGGCATTGCGCACGAATCGGCAGAGGTGCTGGTGGAGGAAATCTTTGCCGAAGTGGATCGCTTTGCCGGAGCTGCGCCGCAGTACGATGACATTACTTTGTTTGTGCTGAAACGAATGGAATGACTCTGCAACTCCCTATGGAAGCCGTGTTGTTTGATGAGCGACCATCCGCCACTTTGATCCTTCCTTAACCCAAACATGTAACACCTTGACGGCGAAGGCGCTGGGCTGACCATTGCTGATAAGTCTGATATTGGTTTTGCTGGTGTGGAGCACCGTGTTTCCAAAGACCCGCACTTTGACATCCTCACGGACCAGCGATTCGTATTTGGTTTTCCCCGCTTTAAGATTGGTAATGTACTCTGCTTTGGTATCGGTCGAACCACTGGAGTGGGTGTAGGTGAGTTGGTCGGAATAAATTTGTTCGAGCGCCGCACCATCTGCCTTAACCAGCGCGTCCACCCATTGTTGTTCAAGTGCGATGATAGCTTGTTCGACTTTGTTGCTTTGCGCTTGTGGCGTAATGGTCAAAGCCAGGAAGAAAAGAAAAGAGAGTAGATAGGTTTTAGTTTTCATTTGATTTCAGTTGTTTGATGCGTAGTGATGAGCCACCGTCCGCCTTGTTTGACGTAAACATGCTGATAGCGAGCGGTTGTCGTCATCGGTGGATTTGGTTTGTTTTGCAGCGTTGTTTTCCAGCGCGCTGTGACAATCGCGGTTTCGCCGTTGACCTGCACTTTGATGTCATCACGTTTTACCAAGGAGTATTTTGTGATGCCATCTCGAATGGATTTTAAATAGCCCGCCTTGGTTTCGACTTTGCCATTGGCCCGCGTATATTGCAGATTGTCGGCCAGCAAGGTTTCCAACCGGATCGCATCCTCGTTCAATAATGCCAAGGCCCATTGGTGTTCGAGTTTTAGAATCTCCTGCTTCACATTTGCGATTGTGGTTTTAGGCGTAGGTAACGGCTTCGTGGCCGCTTGTCGTTGTTCTTTCGCCTCTGGTTTGGAAACAACGCGCGGACGCGGGGACGATTGCGCGTACCCGCAAAGTCCATACCCGCTAATGACAAGGAGAATGAGTAATTGCTTCATACAACAAATTCATTTGAATCGCCTTCGCTACGGACGAATGACGGTCCCATCGCGGCGACGCGTTGTTCCCCACGAGTAATCAAAGTTCGGTGGCCCGGATGGAATGGGGAACTTCGCCGCCAGGGCTTCATTAAAATCAATTCCCAGGCCTGGTTTCTCATTCGCCAGCATATAACCATCTTTGACTTCAGGACAGCCCGCAAAGACTTCTTGTGTTTCTTTCGGAAAGCCGGAGCCTTCGTGGACTCCAAAATTATAACTCGCCAACTCAAGCGCCAATTGCGCGGCGTGAGCGAGCGGCGAAGCGTCGCCGGGGCCGTGCCAGGCTGTCTTGACGCCGAAATATTCGGACAATGCGGCCACTTTCCGCGCCGGACTCAAGCCGCCAATTTGCGAAATGTGAATGCGGATGTAATCAATCAGACGATCTTTGATGAGCGGCAAATATTCCTGCTGTGTGTTGAATAATTCGCCCATCGCCAGCGGCGTGTTGCATTGTTGTCGCAGCAATTTGAAATGCTCGTTGTCTTCGGGAGGGAACGGGTCTTCGATGAAGAATGGTTTGTACTGTTCGACGTCTTTGCAAATCTGAATGCCTTGTTGCAACGTCACCCGCTCGTGAATGTCATGCAACAATTCGACATCTTCGCCGAACTGTTTGCGCATTGTCTCGAACATGCGCGGAACCATCCGGGCATATTTCGCTGACTCCCAAATGGCGCGCGGGTTCGTTGGCCCGATGGCTTCATTGTTGTCAGATGTGCCTGCGCCCGTGCCACGATTCGCGCCGCCCGCGCCGTACGTCGCCATCCCTTCGACACCGGATTGAATGCGCACGTGGCGGAAGCCTTGTTCAATTGCGAACTTGACGCGTTCACTCAATGCCGCAAAGTCCTGTCCGGCGGCGTGAAAATAACAATCTGCGCCGTGTCGCACCTTGCCGCCGAGTAGTTGATAGAGCGGCATATTCGCGCGCTTGCCTTTAATGTCCCAGAGCGCAATGTCCACACCGCTCATTGCATTGAATAACACCGGGCCATTGCGCCAATACGAAGACATATAACTCGATTGCCAAATGTCTTCGATCTCGTCCACATTGCGGCCTTTCAGGAACGGCGCAAGGTATTCATCAATCGCCGTTTTGACGACCAGCGCGCGTTGCGTGAACGTCGCACAGCCCCACCCGACCAACCCCGGCTCGCTGGTTTCGACTTTGACGACGACCAGACGAATGCGGTTCGGCGCGGTCATGATCGTTTTGATATTGGTGATTTTCAGCGGAGGCAAGCCTTTCATCGCTTGCGCATACGCCGGAGTCGTTTTCGGGGCCAAAGCCTCGGCTAAGGCTTCTTTGGAACCCAGCACAGAAGCTGCGCCAGCTAGAGAAAGGGAACGGATTGCATCTCGACGTTTCATAGGTTTTTTTAGTTGGGAAAAGGAATGACCAGATGAATATTCATGGTCGGCGTTATTGTGTCGCACCGTAGCAATTTTGAAAAGGTTTGGCATAGAAAGTTGGCGTGCATTCTTGCCAGTTATTTTTTGCGCCAAAGGTTAGGCAATAATTTCGCATAAAGCAGATGACGCCAGGTGCCCCAATCGTGTCCGCCATCGCCTCCGACGTAATAATCGTGTTGGATTTTGCGTTTCAGCAATACTTCGTGCAGCACATTGGTGCGCGTGCCGGGGCGATCTTCGTAGGTGCCCTGTCCAACGAATAAATAATCTACTTTTTTGTTCACATCAGGATCGTTCAGAAACGCGGCGCTGCTCTTTTCTGTATCCAGATCGCCTGCGCTGAGAATGCCGAACGAAGCGAACAAGTCGAGGCATTTCCAGCCGACAAATTGCGTGTGTCGTCCGCCCATCGAAAGCCCTGATAGCGCGCGTCCGCGACGATCTGTGCGCGTACTGTAATTCTGCTCGACGATGGGAACGATGTGATTGCGCAACTCGGTCTCGAACAATTTGAATGTGAGTTCGACGTGCTGTGGGTGACTGCGATGCACGACTTGATTGTTGGGCATCGCAATAATCATCGGTACTGCTTTTCCTTCCGCCAACAAATTGTCCAGGATGAAATTCGCACGCCCTTCAATCGCCCAGTTGGACGCGAGTTCGCCGCTGCCGCCGACTAAGTACAATACTGGATATTTCTTGCGGCGGTCGTAGCCGGGCGGCGTGTAGACATACATCTCGCGCTCGCCTTTGGTGACATCGGAATAATAAACGTGCCGTGTGACTGCGCCATGCGGGACTTTGCGTGCGTCGTAGTAGGCTGGTCCATCTCCGTGAACGACCAATTGACTGTAGGGCGGTTGATCGCCTACACCACCGAGCGTATTGTTCGGATCGGGAATCGTCGCACCATCAATGATGAATTTGTATACGTAAATATTCGGCTTCACTGGCCCAATGGTGAGCGACCACGTGCCATCTGCGCTTTTGGTGAAAGGGATCGGCGTGTTGCCTTTGCCTACTGCCAACAACAATGGCCCGCCCGCCAGCATCACTTCCTGTGCTTTCGGTGCTTTGACGCGAAAGGTGACCGTGTGATCGTCGCGCACTTCCGGCGAAATGATATTCGCCATAAACGGCGTCAGGTTGTCATTGTTTTTGTGCGGATTCCAATCCAGATTGACATGCGCTTGCTGGGCATAAAGGGGAGCGCAGGCAAGCACCAATGTTATCAAACGAAAAGCTCGGGATACTTTTTTCATGGCTCTGTTATTTCAATGTATTGAACGTGCGTCGTTCCATCTCGTCGGTCTTTGCTTCATCAAATTTGTACTTGCGTAAAAACTCGTCCGTGATGTTGATACCCATGCCCGGCGCAGTCGTGGGATAGACCCCGCCCACATCGCGTTTCAACCCGCCAATCACAATTTCCTGAAATACTGGTTCATCGCGCTCAAAGAATTCCAGAATCAAAAAGTTCGGAATCGTGAAGCACACATGCATCGAAGCCAGCGTGCAAATCGGCCCATTTGGATTATGCGGGGCGACAGGGATGTAGTACGTGTCTGCCATCGCCGCGATTTTTTTGGTTTCGGTGATGCCTCCGGTACGCGCAACGTCAGGTTGAATCACTCGCACGGCTTGTTTTTCTAGTAGCTCGCGGAAGCCATGTCTGCCGAAAATGCGTTCGCCCGTTGCCAGCGGAGTTTGTACACTTCGTTGTACTTCGACCATGGCGGCGATGTTTTCCGGCGGCACGGCCTCTTCGTAAAAAAACAAGCGGTACGGTTCCAGCGCGCGAATAATCTCAATGGTGGATTTGGTGTTCCAGCGCCCGTGAACGTCAATCGCAATGTCGTAATCTGGGCCGCCCGCTTCTCGGATGGCTTTGACCTGTGCGACGGCGAAACGTAAATCGGCCTGCGTAACTTCACGGTTGAAGGGCGTATTGCTGAACGGATCGAATTTGCAACCCGTGTAGCCGCGCGCAACCAATTCTTTCGTCTTTGCAGCAAAGGCTTCGGGCGTGCGCGGAATATTTTCGATCCAGCCATTTGCATAGGTCCGCAACTTTTCGTGTACCTGCCCGCCGAGCATTTTGTAAATCGGCACGCCAAGCTTTTTGCCGACAATGTCGTAGAGCGCCGTATCAATGCCGCTGATGGCGGCCAGCACAATTCCGCCCATTCCGTTGTAATACATAAAGCGATACATTCGATTCCAGATCGCTTCGATGTTCCAGGCACTTTGCCCGATGACCACGCTGGCCAGCGTTTTGACGGCGGTTTCAATCGGGCGCACGCCGGGAAAGTTTGTGCCTTCGCCCCAACCAACAAAGCCGTCCGCTGTTTCGACCCGCACAAAAACCCACGGGCCATAGCCGCGAATCCCTGTGAGCAGGATCGGCTCGACTTTCGTGATTTTGAGCGAATTGTCCTGCCCCCAGGTTGGAGTGTTGCCTGCTGCGATGAGACTTCCGGTAATTCCAATGGAGGCGGTTTTGAGAAAGTTGCGACGTGCCCTGCGTGAAGTATTTTGTGACATAGTTGATGCTCGTGAAACTGAATCCAATGTTATGGCTTGAGAAAGCCAAGATCGTCCATCCATTCAATCAGTCGTTGCGGCCATTTTGCCGTTGCCCCAGTTGTTCTTTCCCGCACACCAAAGCCATGTCCGCTTGCCGCGTAGATGTGCAATTCAGCGGGAACACCTGCCTGCTTAAATTTCAAATACAACTCGGCCATCCCCTCGGCAATGTCCTTGCGATCTTTATAGCCGCAGGCAATAAAGACGGGGGGCGCGTCTTTGCTGACCGTATAACGCGCCGAGCTTCCAGGATAAATCAGCGCGTGAAAATCAGGCCTCGAACTCTCGCGTTCGACAACATCCGCCGCAGTTTGATTCCCTGCATCTGATCGCATCCCGGAGAGCGCCGCCAGTTCGCCGCCTGCCGAGAACCCCATCGTGCCAATCCGCGCCGGGTTCAGCTTCCATTCCTTCGCTCGGCTGCGCACCAATCGGATTGCGCGTTGCATATCCGCAAAAGCGTGATCGTCAATTTTGTAAGTGGAATTGGCTTCGCGTGCGAGCCGATATTTCAAGACAAAGGCGGCGATGCCTCGCTCCGCCAGCCATTTGGCTAAGTTATGGCCTTCGTGATCTGCCCACAATTCCCGATGACCACCGCCTGGTGCAATGATAACGGCTGCTCCCGTTGCTTGATCCTTCGCGGGGAAATATGGCGTGAGTGAAGGGAAGTGAACATTCGAGATAACGCGTTCGCCTTGGTCTGTGGTGCGAACGGCTTCTGCGCTCGTCTTGCCTTCAGAACCGGGGGCTTCGGGCCACAAACGGACTTCTTTGGGTTGTGCGGAAACTAACGTGGCAGCCAGCAACGCGGCCACGCAAAACAGAAATTTGATTTTCATGGGGATCGGAAATTTTCCTGTCCCTTCTTTTGAAAAAAGGGACAGGAAAAGAGATATGCAGGAGATGCTTACAACGTCCAGCCTTTGCGATATTCGCGTTGCAAATATTGATTGGCGTCGCTGTTATTTGTGATGACGCCTTTGACGCCGTCGTAGTAAATCTTCTTGCTTTGACCCACCTTCATCGCCACCACACCGAGCAGCATCGTTTCGGTCAGGCGCGTTGCATATTCAAACGGGCAAGTTGCTTTCTCTTTGCCTTTGATCGCATTGATCCAATTCATGCGATGCTTGGCTTGCGCAAACATGCCTGTACCGCTGGACTCGACCCGGAAGTAGGTTTTCGGTACTTTGGCCGCGACGTCCATCAGCGATTGCGGATAGAGTTTTGGATTCGAGGCGTAGGTGCCGTGAACGAGGATGCCTTTTTCGCCAATGAAAATCGCGCCGCCGCCGCCATCCAATTGAACATCGTCGGGCAAAGCTTCGGGACGCGCTGGCATCAGGCCGCCATCGAACCACGTCAATTTCACTGCCGGGTCATTGCCGCGCGCCGGGAAGTGATAGACGACGTGCGAACCCATCGGATAGCTGACCGGTTTGTTCTGCAAATCCGTACCCCACGGCGTGAAGGTCGCTTCAACACTGGTTGGATATGTCAGACCGAGCGCCCAATACGGATGGTCAATCAAGTGGGCGGCCATATCGCCAATCGCGCCAGTTCCCCAATCCAGCCACCCGCGCCAATTGAATGGATGATAGATTGGATGGAATGCGACTTCGGGGGCCGGACCGAGGAACAAATCCCATTCCAGCCCATCGGGTTTCGGATAGTTGCCGTCCATCGCGGTTGCCAGCGTGCGATTGACCAGCCGTGCATTCCAATCGGCACCCATATTGCCACCGCCGGGGCCAGCGGCTGTCGCTGCGGGCGGCGTGTATTTGCCGGGACGCGGTACACCTTGCGGCCAGAATCCGAGCGGGCGATTCGTCCACACATTGACTTCGCGGATTTTACCGATGACACCGGCTTGCACCCATTCGTTGACGAGCGCCGCGCCTTCGCTGGAATGTCCCATGTTGCCCATTTGTGTGGCGACTTTCGTCCGCGCGGCTACTTCGCGCAACACCCGTGCTTCCTGAATTGACCACGTCAGCGGTTTTTCGATGTAGGCGTGTTTGCCGAGTTCCATCGCGGCTTTACCGATGACTGCGTGGGTGTGATCGGGCGTCGCAACCACCACCGCATCAATATCTTTTTGCGTTTCCAGCATTTTGCGGAAGTCGGTATGCCGTTTCGCATTTTTGTACGCAGCCTGTAATTTCTCTGCCTGCGCGCGACGTTCTTCCATCGCCTTTTGCATTGCGGCTTGTTGTTCGGGCGACGGTTGTTGTCCGCCTGGTCTGCCGCCCCCGAATCCGCCACCACCAGCCCTTTGGCGGGTGAGTCCGGCGACTTCGCGGTCAACATAGCTGAAGTCTACGTCACAGAGCGCGACCATGTTTTGCCCGCCCGCGACCAGTTCGCCAGAGTCGGTTTTGCCTTGTCCGCCACAACCGATCAACGCAAAGTTGACTGTGTCGCTTGGCGCGTTATAGCCCACGCCGCCCAGCACGTGACGCGGCACGATCATCGCGCTGAGCGCCGCACCGCTAGTGCCAGCGACGAATTTCCGTCGTGTGATTTTGTCTTTGTTCATAGAATTTCCTGATTTACGTGTGAGAGCTTGACCCTTGTTCCTTGGCTCATTAGGCCAGAGCATCTTTGATGTATTGATAACATTTACGGACTTCAGCGACCGTGTCTTCGCCGCGATACTCGAATTCGATGTTGGCGGGAATGTTGTATTTCTTGGTTTTCAACAACTGCAATACTGGCTTGATCGGCGTATCGCCCTGTCCCCACGGAGTATTCGGGCCATTGTCTTTTTTACGGTCTTTGATGTGAAGGCTGGTAATTCGTTTGTAGTTCTGTTCGATATAGGCAATCGGATCATACCCGGCGGCAAAGAAATGCCCAATATCCAGATTCACGGCGAAATACTTCGACATCGCCATCGCCGCCGCAAAACTTTCCGGTTTGGCAAATTCATTGGGGTCGGTCAGGTTTGAATGCCCGTGCATCGCCACTGTGATTTTATGTTTGTCCGCAAATGGTGCAACGCGTTTTGCGGAACTCAAGGTGGACGATGCCGTGATGATTTTCACGCCGAGCGCCTTTGCCATCACGAAGCCACGATCAATCTCTTCGTCGGAGAAGCGATCATTGAAGCTGTAGTTATAGGCTTGCAAGACGATGCCTGCCGCATCGAACTTCTTGCGAATGTCTTTGAAGTGGTCCATCGAAACGTTCAGTCGCCATTTCTTGGTTTCTTCGGCGGCTTTTTGCATCGCTTCGCGCCGTGCCGCTTGTTGTTCAGGCGTTAGTTGTGGACGTCCGCCGCCGCCGCCGGGAGGTGGTCCCATTGGGGGCATATTAGGGCGAGGTTCGACGTGCCCGGAGAATAGTTCACATTCACTGATGCCAATGTCTTTCATGGCCTTAATCGCGTCGTCGAGCGACATCGTGCGAAAGCTATACGATTGCACGCCGATGCGAACTGCTTTGGCAGCGTTGTTCGCCAGGGCGATTGTTAGCGGCAAACCCGCTAAGGCGAATTTCCCAAACTCTCTTCGTGAAAACATTTTCGATGATCCTTTCAGAGTGCCGTATATCTCCTGGGGAGATTCCCTTTGCACTAAATTAAATTGCTTTGGTTAAGCCCGAAAAATAGATGTGTCAGTATAAACGTGGAGCCGATTTGAACGGTTTCGTCTAAAGTAAGAAGCCTGACAGAATTTGCGCGCATCTTGTGCTTACAGGTCAAACCCTTCTCCGGCTTGACAGCATCAACTGCTACTCTCCACAATGCAAGGCATCGCGTAAATTAAGCATTCCCCTGCACATTGAATGAACTGCCCAAATTTTTCTACTGGAGGACTAACATGCCTGATTCTACTGCCTATCGGCATTCCAATGGTGTTGTAATTCACCACTACCAGGGAGCTACGGAAGCCGTCATTTTCTCGCACGGTGCCTGGGCAGATGCCGGGGTGATTACGAGTGGGGACGGACATACAACAGTGCCGGGAGGTACGATGCTGCTTTTCTACTCATTTGATGGGAAGCCCAGCACCTCTCCCACGCCACAGCGGCTGGTGACAGGCAATACCGAAGCGGTCTCTTATCTCGACACCGTACTAACAAAAAAAGTGCAGCCCCTGGCGATCTCAGGACCCGGTTCGTCTGTGAAGAATTACGAAATTTCCTATCACGATCAAACTTCCACCATGCTTGATTCTTTGAATAAGAACCGCAGTAGCATTAATACCTGGGATCTGATCGTAGTTAACCAGCATGGAACCGGGAAAATCCACCTTTCGGACGTTTTCGCTGCTTGTCGCCAACACAATATTACCTATACGAAAATTCATTACGCTGCTTGCCGTGTGTACCAATAGGCAAAGTGATCCACCTCTGACGCGGGGAGCGTCCTTGGCCGCTGGCTTACTCCGACCGAAAGCCCGCTGAATCGGGCTGTGGGCAAAATTGTCCGACGCGCTCCCAGCCGTCAACGGCTGGGCTATTGAAGAACAACAGAATCTCCAAACACACTCTAGCAAGTTGGACGATTAACCTTCTCCCCAGAAAGTTCGCGCAAGATTTCATTGCGGTGTTCATCCAATCGCGGCGCGTGGCGGCGAATCTGACCGGGGGTCCGCGAAAACCTGACCGGAATGCCGATAGTGCGAATCTCGCCCTCGGACGGATGCTGTTCGTGCGAGAAAAACTCAAGTGCCTGTAAATGCGCATCGTGTAGCAAATCGTCGGGCGACAAGATGGGTGTCACTGGTACATCGGCAGCCGTAAGCTGTTCGACCCATTCAGCAGTGGTGCGTTCAGCGATGAGGGACGTCACTATTTTGTACAACTCACCCACGTGTTGTCCCCGGATAGTCGGGTCAATCACGCGCGGATCCGTCATCATTTCCGGCCTGCCCGCCACTTCAAAGAATCGTTGCCATTGCCTGGTGGTGTAGGGCAACAATCCAATGAAGCCGTCACTGGTTTGATAGGGGCGGCGATGCTCGGACAGGATTCGCTCATACCCTGTTCCGCCCTGTGGAGGGCAATACGTTTCGCCTGCCAAATGTTCGACCATCGTAAATGACACCATTGTCTCGAACATCGGAACTTCGATGAATTGTCCCTGCCCGGAACGCTCGCGCTCATACAATGCCATCGCAACTGCATACGCGACTGTGATCCCGACTGTTTTGTCCGCAAAGATCGTCGCAGCGTATTGCGGGCCGTCGGGGTGAGTGCGGCCTTGTAAATCCGCGAGGCCGCTCATGGCTTGGATGATGTCATCAAAGGCTGGTCGCCCGGCATACGGTCCCGCTTCCGAAAAGCCATACGCCCCACAATAAATCAGCCTTGGATAGCTTAGGCGTAAACTATCATAATCAAGCCCAAGCTTGCGCATTGCTTGTGGACGTACAGTTGTGACAAATACATCCGCAGTGCTGAGCAAGTCCAGCATGACCTGTCGCTCGGCATCCAGTTTCAAGTCCAGTGCGATGCTACGTTTGTTGCGATTCAGGTTGAGAAAGGCCGCGCTCATTCCTTCGTGGCGAAATGGTGTGACGTAGCGAAAAACATCGCCATCAGGGGGTTCAACCTTGATGACCTCTGCACCCTGATCACCAAGAATCTGGGTGGCATACGGCCCCATCACAACAGCAGTTAAATCTATGACACGAACACCCGTGAGAGGACCGGCCATCGAAGCTCCTGGACAAAATGATTTAGACAAAATGATTATTGATTGCGTGGATGTTTCTTCTTCCACTCTTCAAATTCTTTTTCAGCCGCAGGACTTAACCTCGGATAAATATCTCGGGTTTTGTATTTGCCACTCCGAAGCGCCTCTTCCTTAAAATCTTCGTTGTAGGTTTGTGTCTCTGCTGCGGCGATCACATCCGCCGCGATCTGAGGCGGGAAGACCAGCAAGCCTTCCTCGTCTCCGACTACGACATCACCTGGCAAAACGGTCACTGTACCAATGCGAATGGGAGCGTTCCACTCGACTCCAATTTGATCAGCCATTGCTGACGCGTGCGCTCCCGCATAGTACACAGGAAAGTCCTTCCATTGCAAAAAGCCGTTGAGATCACGGATGCCACCGTCTACCACAATGCCAGCAGTTCGCCGCAGCTTAATTGCCAGGCCCGTCATCGTTCCCATAAAGGTTGCCCGCTCGACCATTCCGCCTAATTCAACGACCACGACGTCACCGGGATGAGCATCTTCACCGCCTCGTGTATTGAAGCGGTAATCCCAATCGCCTTCTTGGGCCAGTTGCTGGACCGCTTCCTCAACATCCGGGCGAATCGGTAAATAACGTAGAGTTGTCGCGCGCCCGACCATTTTTAAGCCTGGTTGAGTGGTCTTCAAATGGCTCACAAAACAATTTTTGTAGCCTTTGTTTTGCACTGCGCCCCAAAGATTTTCGATGGATAGATTTTTGATTTTTGCCAATTGCTCATCCGTCACGCGTGGGCGTTTGGGCGCGAGCACATCCATCAGGGGCGAGAACGTGTTCTTGTTAGCGCGCAGTCCTGGTGGAATTGGTACCTGGGATGATTGCGAACTGACTTTGGTATAAGTGAACCAGCAACTCAGGCCTAATAAACACGCAGCGGTGATTTTTGAAGTGCGAGAGAACATAAAAATTCCAAAGAAGATGGAAGTCAGGAGTCGGTAGAAAGAAATTACAACCTTCTTCTACCGGCTCCCGGTTCCTGATTTCCGACTACAGCTTTAGAAAATCAGTTTTAGCCCGAACTGCATGCGGCGCGGGGAATTGAACTGATTGGTAATTCGTCCAAAGGTGCCGCTGGTGATGTTGCTGTTGGGCGCATCAAACACGACACGATTCAGGACGTTGAAAAGCTCCCAGCGGAAGTCCATCTTGACCTTTTCGGTGAAGAAGAAGGATTTCTGCAACGAGACATTTTCATTGAGGTTGGCCATCCGACGTGCCCGCCCGTTGAGGCGTGGTGCTTGCCCGAAGACCGTCGGCTGGTTCACGACTTGTCCGCTGGCATTGCATAACGCGGCAATATTACAAACGGGGACATAGTAGCTTGTATAACCGCTGGTCGCGCGGATATTGGGATTGTCAGGGATGTCTGCCACCCAGTTATCCAGCGTTTTGACGACCGCCGCGCTGCGTCCGCCAAGGCCGATGCCTCCACCAGTCAATTGCAGCGCTTGGCCGCTAGTGTAAACGTGAATGGCGGAAATTCGCCATCCTCCGAACACGGCATTGCCCGCTCCACCCAAATCGAACTTTTGGCCTTTGCCCCAGGGCAAATCGTAAATGTAGCTAAATTTGAAATTGTGCGGCAGATCAAATTCGCCAACGGATTTTTCCCACCGACGATTGTAATGATCCATTGCCCGTCCACCGCCATCTACGCGGTCGGTGTCCGAAATCATCTTCGACCAGACATACGAACCTTGCAGATACATGCCGTTGCTAACGCGGCGTTCCATCTTCAAGACCATCGCGTGATAGGTCGAGTGACCGCTGCGGTCGCCGTTGCCCCCACCCGTACTAATGTCTGTGTATTGCGGGAACGGACGCAGTGCGCGATCCAAACTGAAGTTGTTCGGAAACGAAGCATAGGGCTTGGTGAAGCCTGCGGCAATGACGGCGGCAGAATCAATCCGACTGCTCAGTAATGGTTGAATGCGCGGATCAGTAATATACCGCGAAGGTAGTTGATTGACGTTGAGCAAGCCAGCATAGAGGTGAACGCCGATGCTGGCATTGTACGAAGCCTCGACCAAAAACT
>JAEUQN010000185.1 GCA_016789725.1 Blastocatellia bacterium
TCAGGCGTGGATTTGTTTTTTGTCCTGAGCGGATTTTTAATCGGAGGCTTGCTGTTTCAGGAGTGGAAAAGAAGCGGCGACATAGACATCAAACGGTTTCTGATTCGGCGCGGCTTCAAAATCTGGCCGTCCTATTTTGTCTATGTGTTCGTTGCTATTTTCTGGCATGTTGTGGCCGCAACCTGGGGCGATCCACTACGTGGGCTGACCTTCATATTGCCCAATCTCCTGCATCTACAAAACTATCTGATTACTCCCATCACGCATACCTGGAGCTTATCGGTCGAGGAGCATTTTTACCTGGTCCTGCCTTTTGTGCTGGTATCTATAGGACGGCACCAACCCGATTGGAAGCGAGCCTTACGTGGTTGGGGAATTACGGTTCTTCTGATTATTGGCGGCTTGATTATCTTGCATCGCATTCTGGCAGCAGTCGGGGATTCATCTTTCTTTTTTGTCGAAACGGCGTGGATTACCCAAGCCTTTCAGACGCCGCAGTTCCCGATTGTGTGGGGCCTTCAGTTGGGTCTTTTGGCTGCCCTTTTATTTTTTGTCCCGCTCTTTCGGTCAAACGTGAGAACCGAGTTTTCGGTAGTTCCGGCACTGGCGTTCAGCGTGCTGATCTTCAGTGCTACCATGCGAATTGGGACGACCGCTAACCTGGATTCGCTGCGCATTTCCTGGCCCTTTGTGCTATTCGCTACGCATTTACGATTGGACGGATTTGCAATGGGCCTGATTCTGGCTTGGTTTTATGCGTTTCGCCCGACGGTGCTGGAACGATTGGCCCGAAGGCGCAGCATACTTTTGATGTTCGCTTTTATGTTGCTGGGGCTGGTTGTCGTCTTGCCGGACGGCAGCCTGATGATCCACACGATAGAGCCAACTCTTTTTTCGATGGCCTATGCCTGCCTTTTGCTGGCACTGCTTTACGCTCCTCTTGAAATCGGCAACTGGGCAGCGCTTTTTCGTGCCTGGCCAATGCGGGCAATAATTTTTGTAGGAGCCTACAGCTACACTATTTATTTATGGCACATCACACCTGCTCGTTTGTGGGTGGCACAAAATCTTTTGGTTTCCTTTACGGACACGCAACGGTGGATACTCCTAACGTTGCTGCACCTGGGCATTTCCATTTTTCTCGGCTGGCTGGCAAGTCGGTTGATTGAGATGCCATTGTTACACGTCCGAGATCGTTTGTTTCCGGCGAAGGCGCGGGCGCTCGTCGAAGGAAGTTAGGTACAAACATTTCATCGCTGATTGGAGTCACATGAAGTTTAGAACTTATTTTATCGGTTTTGGGGTTTTATGCAGTCTGACGCTTTTTGCACTGGCGCAGGAGCATACCCAGCAAAATGAAAAGAATCCGTTGGCTGGAAATCCAGCCGCGATTGCATCGGGCAAGCGATTGTACGAACAGGCCTGCCAATCGTGTCACGGTGGCGAAGGGCGTGGAGATCGTGCGCCTGCGCTTGTTGGTGGGACTTTCAAGCACGGCAATCTGGATGGCGAGATTTTCCTGAATATTCGCAACGGCGTCCCCAGCACGCAGATGCCACCGTTCCGACGATTGTCGACCGAACAGGTTTGGCAACTTGTGTCATATCTGCGTAGCTTGAGCGGCGTGTCCGCTATTGCAACGGCGGAGCGCGCAGCAGGGAATTTACTCGCGGGCGAACAATTGTTTTTTGGTAAAGCGAATTGTGCAGCGTGTCACGAAATCAATGCCCAGGGCAACAGCATCGGCCCGGATTTATCGAATGCCGCCAGATTCGCCGCAGATGTGTTGCGACAGAAGATCCTTGATCCTGCGACCAGTATGAACCCCAACGCGCGCGGTCGTCGTCGCGGGCCAAGCGTTGCCGTCGTCAAGACTAGGGATGGAAACACGATTCGCGGCCTTGTGCGCAATGAAGATACCTATTCAATGGTACTGCTGGACACGACCGGTAAGTTGCATTTGCTGGACAAAAAGAATCTGTCGGAAGTGGCGTCCGAAAGCGGCTCGCTCATGCCAAATGACTATGGCAAGCAATTGTCCGAGCCGGAATTGCAAAACCTCGTCGCGTTTTTGAAGTCGTGCAATGGGCGCGATGTGGCGAAAACAAGCAGCGCCGAAATTCCCGGCGGGTTGAGCTACGACCGTATTCGCAACGCCGCCGCTGAGCCGCACAATTGGTTGACGTATTGGGGAAATTATCAGGGCCAACACTACTCGGCGCTCAAACAAATCAACACGACCAACGTGAGCCAACTGCAAGCGCGGTGGGCGGTGCAGATGCCAGGCGATACGTTGCTGGAAACGACGCCGATTGTGATTGACGGCGTGATGTACACAAGCGGAATGCCGGGCGATGTCTATGCGCTTGACGCGCGGTCGGGACTGCAAATCTGGAAATACTCGCGCAAACAAAAAGTCGTGAATCCTTATCAATCCAACCCCTTCAATCGCGGTGTCGCGGTGTTGGGCAATCGTGTTTACTTTGGCACGCTTGATGCCGCATTGATTGCGTTGGATGCGCGCACAGGGCAGCCGCTTTGGGAAGTCCAGGTTGCGGATACGATGTTGGGCTACAGCATCACCTCGCCGCCGCTGGCGATCAAAGACAAAATCATCGTCGGGGTCGCAGGCGGCGAGCACGGCATTCGCGGTTTTCTGGATGCGTACGATGCCAAAACGGGCAAACGGTTGTGGCGCTTTAATTCGACTCCTGGCCCTGGCGAGTTTGGCAACGACACCTGGAAAGGCGACACGTGGAAGCTGGGCGGTGGGGCGACGTGGCTAACGGGCAGCTACGATCCTGAGTTGGATACGGTGTATTGGACATTCGGGAATCCCGGCCCGGATATGGATGCGGAAATTCGCAAAGGTGATAATTTGTTTACGTGTTCTGTCGTCGCACTTGATCCGAACACGGGGCAGCGCAAATGGCATTATCAATTCACGCCGAATGACGATCACGATTGGGATGCAAATCAGGATTTGATTTTGGCGGATCGCGTTTGGCAGGGACAGCCACGCAAGTTGCTGATGCAGGCCAATCGCAACGGCTTCTTTTATGTGCTGGATCGCACGAACGGTAAGCTGTTGCAGGCGACGCCGTTTGTGAAGCAGACCTGGAATGCGGGTTTTGAGGCGAACGGGCGTCCCAAATTTGCGCCGAATTCTGGCGCAACGCTGGAAGGCAACGTCGTCTATCCGTCGCTCGTCGGCGGCACGAATTGGCAAGCACCTTCCTTCGACCCCACTTCCAACCAGTTATTTCTCGTTTTTGCGGAATCTGGCAATCGTTACATTCGCGCCGAAACTCCATATGAGCCGGGCAAAGGATACTGGGGTGGTAGGACGTTGCCAGTCGAAGGCGGTTATGCAGGTATTCGTGCCCTGGACACAACGACAGGCGAGCGCAAATGGGAACATCGTATTTCACAAGGTTCGTTAGCGGCGGGCGTGATGGCGAGCGCAGGTGGCATTGTGTTGGCGGGAACACGCGAGGGGAATCTGATCGCGTTAGAATCCAGAACGGGCAAATTGCTCTGGCGCTTTCAGACCGGTGGCACGATTGCGACCGCGCCGATCAGCTACGCAGTAGATGGCAAACAGTTCATTGCTGTAGGTTCTGGAGGTGTGTTGTATAGCTTCGCCTTACCAGAATAGTTGAGACAGTGCAATTATGAAAAGAGAGGTCGAGGCTAGGCTTTGGCCTCTTTTTTTATGAAGACGATTAGAAATCTGAGGACACCAGAACAGCCAGGGTGATTTAGTGAGTAATGCTAAATAAAAATACTTGACAGTAATGCACTCAAGTTTTATTATGCGTCCGTCTTTAAGAGTGAAAAGAAGATTAATAAGTATTGTTGATTTTCAATCGGAGGTAAATTTATGACACTTTCAGTTCGACGTGATCCATTTAACGAATTCGGCAGTCTTGCCAAAACCATTAACGATTTGAACCGTGCCTTCAGCACTGGCCTACCGCGTTTCTTCAACGATGAAGGTCTGGTCAAAGGGAGCTGGAATCCGACGGTAGATGTCTACGAAGATCAAAATGGCATTGTCCTTGAAGCTGATTTGCCGGGGCTGAAGCCGGGCGAATTTGAGTTGGCGATTGAAAATAATGTGCTGACGCTCAAGGGCGAGCGCAAGTTTGAGAAGAAGACCGAGGAAGGAAATTATCATCGCGTGGAGCGTAGCTATGGCAGCTTTACCCGCAGCTTTACATTGCCCTCGACGGTGGATGTAAACAATGTTGCGGCGGATTTCAAAGACGGTGTTTTGAAGGTCGCCTTGCCACGCAAAGAAGAAACGAAGCCACGTCAGATTCAGGTGCAGATTAAGACAGAGGCGGATGCGACCAAAGCTCAAACGGCAGATGCTAAGTAATCGAGTGAGGCAGGACGGTAGTTGACGTGCAGGCTCTGGGTCAGTAGGCTCAGAGCCTCAATTTTCATCATGAGGTAACAGTTTATGCGACTGGACAAGTTCACTCTCAAAGGTCAGGAAGCTATTGAGTCCGCCGTTGCGATGGCGGAAAACCTGGGGCAGCAACAGGTTGAACCGGAACACGTATTGGCGACGTTGCTGGATCAGCCCGAAGGCGTGACGCGCCCGATGTTTGGCAAGATCGGCGCGAACGTCACCACGATTCGTTCTGAGGTCGAAGCCGCCATCAAAAAGTTTCCGCAGGTCAGCGGTGGCACACAACGCTACATTAGTTCCCGCCTCAATCAAATTTTTTCGCAAGCGCAAAAAGAAGCCGACAGTTTTAAGGACGAATACATCTCAACGGAGCATTTGCTCCTGGCGATTGCCGAAGAAAAATCAGGCGAATCCGGGCGGATTTTGCGCTCGCATGGCGTTAGCAAGGACGCTTTGCAAAAGGTCATCAAGCAAATGCGCGGCGATTCCCGCATCACAAATCAAAATGCCGAGGAAACCTATCAAGCGTTGGCGAAATACTCGCGCGACCTGACGGAGCTTGCGCGCCAGGGCAAGCTTGATCCAGTGATTGGCCGCGATGACGAAGTGCGACGAGTCGTGCAGGTGCTGTCGCGGCGTACGAAGAATAATCCCGTCCTGATTGGCGAACCGGGCGTCGGTAAAACTGCCATTGTCGAAGGCCTGGCGCAACGGATTGTTTCGGGTGACGTGCCGGAAACGTTGCGCAACAAAAAACTCGTCTCGCTCGACATTGGGCAGATGCTGGCAGGTGCGAAATATCGCGGCGAATTTGAGGAACGCTTGAAGGCCGTTCTCAAAGAAGTCGAGAAATCCGAAGGTCAAATCATCTGCTTTATTGACGAATTGCATACGCTGGTAGGCGCAGGCGGCAGCGAAGGCGCGGTGGATGCGTCAAATATGCTGAAGCCAGCGCTCGCGCGCGGCGAATTGCGTTGCGTAGGAGCGACGACGCTCAACGAATATCAGAAATACATTGAGAAAGACAAAGCTCTCGAACGCCGCTTCCAGCAGGTGTATGTTGGCGAACCTAATGTCGAAGATACAATTGCGATTCTGCGCGGCCTGAAAGACAAATATGAAACGCATCACGGCGTGCGGATCAAAGATGCCGCGATTGTGGCAGCAGCGACGCTTTCCAATCGCTACATCACAGATCGGTTTTTGCCCGACAAAGCGATTGACCTGATTGACGAAGCGGCGTCGAAGCTGCGCATTGAAATTGACTCGCTGCCGACTGAAATTGACGAAGTCGAGCGCGAAATTATTCAGCGCGAAATCGAGCGGCAAGCCTTGATCCGCGAAGACGATGCGGTGTCGAAAGAACGCTTGGCAAAGGTCGAAAAGGAAGTTGCCGATTTGCGCGAAAAGTCAGGCGCGATGAAAGCCAAATGGCAATCCGAAAAGGAAATCATCGAACACGTTCGCGCCGCCAAGGAACAGCTTGAGCAATTAAAAGTGCAAGCCGAGCAGTTTGAGCGGGCTGGCGATTACGGCAAGGTTGCCGAAATACGCTACGGCCAAATGGTCGAATTGCAGAAGAAACTGGACGAAGATCACGCCCGGCTCGGCGAATTGCAAAAGACCAGCCGAATGTTGAAAGAAGAGGTGACGGAGGAAGACGTCGCCGAAGTTGTGGCGAAATGGACGGGCGTGCCGGTGACGAAAATGCTCGAAGGCGAGATGCAAAAGCTGGTTCAGATGGAAGAACGGCTCGGTGTGCGCGTGGTTGGGCAAAATGATGCACTGATCGCGGTGGCGAATGCGGTGCGGCGTGCGCGTGCGGGACTGCAAGACCCGAAGCGCCCCGTTGGTTCGTTCATCTTTTTAGGTCCGACGGGTGTTGGTAAGACTGAAACAGCGCGGGCGTTGGCAGAATTTCTCTTCGATGATGAACGTTCGACCGTGCGGTTGGATATGTCGGAATTTATGGAAAAGCATTCGGTGGCTCGCCTGATTGGTGCGCCTCCGGGCTACATCGGTTATGACGAAGGTGGGTATTTGACCGAAGCTGTGCGGCGGCGACCGTATTCGGTTGTGTTGTTTGACGAAATTGAGAAGGCGCACCCGGATGTCTTCAACATCCTGTTGCAAATTCTGGATGATGGTCGCTTGACAGATGGCAAAGGCCGCACTGTGGATTTCAAAAACACAGTCATCATCATGACTTCCAACCTGGGCTCGCGCGAGATTCAGGAAATGGAAAATGATGAGAAGCAAATGCGCGCCTCGGTGATGGAACAGTTGCGCTACGCCTTCAAACCAGAATTCCTGAACCGGATTGACGACATCATTATCTTTAAGCGGCTGGGGCTGGAGCAAATCCGACAGATTATCAAGATTCAACTTGAGGCCTTACGTAAGATGTTGGAGGAGCGGCAAATCGTACTTACCCTTGACCCGTCGGCAGAAGAGTTGCTGACGCGTGAAGGTTACGATCCGGTCTACGGCGCGCGACCTTTGAAACGAGCAATTCAAAGCTTGATCCAAAATCCGCTGGCAATGAAATTGCTCGGCGGTCAAATCAAGCCGGGTGAAGGGTTGACGGTCAAAGGAGATATGGAGCGGGGTGAGATGATCTTTACGACGTCAAACCAGAATGGACAAGGTGCAAGTGTGGGTCTGTAAGTGAGAAAATAGGGTGGCGTGCGAGGAGCATTTGCAATGCTCCTCGCACGGTGGTTTCTGCTGTTCTCTGACAAATAGAATCTTGCTTTCACTAGCTGGCAATGTTAGATTGACTTGCCCGGTTTGCAGCAGTCCATCAACAACTCCAAACAATCAAATTGGGGTGTACGAGAGCGAATTTGAAGAAGAAAGACCCCACAACCCATAACTTAGTCAATCGAATTTTTCGGGCTATGAGTTCAAAGAATCAGAGTGAATCCACCGCAGCAGTTCAGGAAGAAATGACAGAAAGCTCGCTCGACAGTGTAGCGGAAGCAGAAACGGTCATTGATTCAACCATCACAGATGAGGTCGCAGCGAGTAATGAAGATCCAGTAGCTGAGTTCTCAACTGAGGAACAAGTACCTGACGCTATTACAAACGAGGCAGAGAACGGAACCGAATTCAATGTGACTGACAAACGGCGTTTCGTGCCAGAAAGCGACACCGATTCCGCCGTGCCTGAAGACCCAGTGTCGGCAGATGCATTTGAAATTGATTTAGACCAAATGCAATTGGACGCCGAAGCTATGGAGCGTGAGTTAGAAGAAATGCGAGTGAAACTCAAAGAAAGCGAAGCGCGCCGCGACGAAGCCTTAAAAACCAGCGAAGAATACGCTGATCGCTTCCGTAAAGCGCAACTTCAACTCCGGGCTGAAACCGAAGAGGTGCGGGCGCGGATGCAGCGCACGTTCGACCAACGCCTCGAACTCGCACGTGGCGATGTGGTTGCCGGATTATTGGACACGCTCGATAATTTACAGCGCGCGGTTGGAGCTGCCGAAGTGGTGTCCGATCAGGGCGTGGCGTTTGATGCTTTACGCGATGGCGTGCGGGCGACAGCCGAAATGTTTGAAGTACAATTGAAAAAACTCGGCCTACAGGCGGTGGTGAGCGAAGGCCAGTCGTTCAACCCTGAAATCCATGAAGCGGTGGAACTGGCCCTTGTGCCGAAGGAGCAGGACGGCGTAGTCATCGCCGAATTGCAGCGTGGCTACAAATTCGGGGAGCGGTTATTGCGCCCGGCACGTGTCAAAGTAGGACGCGCAGAATAAAAACAAATGAAATAACTATCAGAGTGAAGGAGAGATTGCAGTGGCAAAAGAAATCAGATTTCGAGAAGATGCTCGGAAATCAATGCTGGAAGGCGTAAACGTTTTAGCAGATGCAGTGCGTGTGACCTTAGGACCGCGCGGGCGCAATGTCATCATTGATAAGAAATTTGGCTCCCCGCTGATTACCAAAGACGGCGTTACTGTTGCCAAGGAAATCGAACTCAAAGACACATATCAAAACATGGGCGCACAAATGGTGCGCGAGGTTGCCTCCAAAACCAATGATATCGCGGGCGACGGCACAACAACCGCGACGGTTTTGGCACAAGCTATCTTTCGTGAAGGCTTAAAAAACGTTACCGCAGGCGCAAATCCAATGGCGCTCAAGCGGGGGATCGAAAAGGGTGTCGAAGTTGCGGTTGCCGAAATCGCCAAGCTTGCCAAAAAGGTCAAAGACAAATCTGAGTTGACGAATGTCGCAACGGTTGCTGCTAATGGAGATCGCTTCATCGGAGAATTGATTGCTGAAGCGATGGAACAGGTTGGCAAAGACGGTGTGGTTACAGTTGAAGAAGCCAAAACGCTTGAAACCAGTTTGGATATCGTCGAAGGCATGCAGTTTGATCGCGGCTTTATCTCACCCTATTTCGTGACCAGTACGGACCGCATGGAAGTAGTGCTGGAAGACCCGCTGATCCTGCTGAACGAAAAGAAAATCGCGGCTATGCACGAGTTGATGCCGATTTTGCAACAAGTTGTGCAGCAGGGCCGCAGCCTGCTCATTATTGCCGAAGACATCGAAGGCGATGCTTTACCGACGCTGGTCGTCAATAAGTTGCGCGGCACGATCAAGGTCGCGGCGGTCAAGGCTCCTGCGTTCGGGGATCGGCGGAAAGCGATTCTGGAAGATTTAGCGATTTTGACGGGTGGTCATGTCATTACAGAAGACCTTGGTATTTCGCTCGACAACGTCCAACTACACGATTTGGGCGGTGCCAAACGCATCGTCATTGACAAGGATAACACTACGATTATTGAAGGCGCTGGCAACCCCAAAGACCTGCAAGGTCGTATCGCGTTGATTCGTCGCCAAATCGAAGGAACGACTTCAGAATATGACCGCGAGAAATTGCAGGAACGTCTGGCAAAACTTGCGGGTGGTGTCGCTGTCGTCAAAGTTGGCGCAGCAACCGAAGCCGAGATGAAGGAAAAGAAAATGCGCGTTGAAGATGCTCTCAACGCGACCAGGGCGGCGGCGCAGGAAGGAATTGTGCCAGGCGGTGGCGTTGCATTACTTCGAGCCGCCAAAGCTTTGGAGCGAATTGACGCGGATGGTGATTTGCGGACAGGCGTCAATATTCTCAAGCGTGCATTAGAAGAGCCGTTGCGCCGCATTGCCGATAACGCCGGAAAAGATGGCTCACTGATTGTCGGGAAAATCAGGGCGGAAAAGAAAACCGTAGGGTATAATGCGGCAACTGGCGAAGTGGAAGACCTGCTATCTTCCGGAATCATTGACGCCGCGAAAGTTGTCAGAACCGCCTTGCAGAACGCCGCATCCGTAGCTGCCCTGATGCTCACAACCGATGCCGTCATCAGTGAATTGCCTGAACCCCCTGCCCCTGCTGCCCCTGGCGGAGGAGACCATTGAACCCATTAAGTTGTACAAGGGAGACACATCGTGCTGGATTTAGGACCATTAACCGATAAATTTTCGGAATCAGGACAAAAAATCATCTATCGCGCTATTGAGGAATCTCGTCGGCGCGAACACAATTTTTTGTCGCCCGAACATATTTTCACCGTCTTTGGTGAAGTGGAAAGCAATCTGTTTCTGGAGTCAATGCAATCCATTGGCGCAGACCCGCAAGCGGTCAAGCAGTTACTCGAACACGAGCTTTCCAAGAGTCGCCAATACGTCGGGAAGAAAATGTATATTCCTGATCCGACGCGCGAATTGTTCAATCGCTCTCTCAAACGTGCCCGGCAGCACGGGCGACAAACAATTGACGCCATTGACCTCTTTGTCACACTCTTTGCTGATCCGAATGGTACGCCTGCCGAAATCCTGCGCCGTTTGGGAGTTGATCCGACTTACGCGACAGAGAAGATCATCCAGCGGGTGCGGCATCGTGAGGAACAGGACGAAACTTTGCGCAAGAAATACGAATTGCCACCATACTTGAAACATTTTGGGACTTCGTTGAATAAGCTCGCGCGACAGGATAAGTTGCCGCCAACCATCGGGCGCGAAAAAGAAATTCAGCAAATGCTCGAAATCCTGTGCCACCGCGAACGCGCCAATTCTCCGATGCTTGTGGGCGAACCCGGCGTCGGCAAAACGGCTGTGGTTGAAGGCTTGGCGCGCCTGATTGAACTTGAGCCGGAGAAGGTTCCGGCACGCCTGCGCAATGCACATATCGTGCAATTGCAGATGGCCGGTATTGTGGCTGGCACGATGCTACGCGGCATGTTTGAAGAACGGTTGCAGGGCATCATTCAGGAAGTCAAAGAGCGCACCGATCTGATTTTATTTGTGGATGAAGCACATACGATTATTGGTGCCGGCTCGGCGATGGGGGCTTCCTCCGATGCCGCGAATATGTTCAAAGGGTCGTTGGCGCGTGGTGAGCTACGCATTATTGGTGCGACGACGTTGACCGAGTACAAAGAATATATCGCCGAAGATGAAGCTTTGGCGCGTCGCTTCCGGTTGGTCAAAGTGGACGAACCGACCATTAGCGAAACACGGCAAATTCTGTTTGGCTTGCGTCCGCGTCTCGAACAAAACTACTCAGTGAAAATTACCGATGCCGCCATTGACACGGCGCTTGAAATGGCTCCGCGTTATGTTCGTAGCTTGCATTTGCCGGACAAGGCGATTGGATGGCTCGACACCGCTTCCGTCAAAGTCGAAATTAATGAGCCGAACCTGTTGCAGGTAAAACCGGAACACATCATTGATGTGATTTCGCAAGAGTCTCGTATCCCCAAGGACTTGATTTTCCGGGATACAGGGGATCGCTTCAAAGACCTCGAAGAAACCCTGGGGCGGCGCGTCATTGGACAAAAAGACGCGGTCAAAGCGGTTGCGCAACGCTTGCGGTTGAACAAAGGGCCGCTGAAAGAGAACTTCTACAAACCAGACGGTGTGTTGTTATTTTTAGGTCCGACAGGGGTTGGAAAAACCGAGCTTGCCAAGTCTGTGGCCGAAGCAATGTTTGGTGATGACCACAAGATGGTGCGCATTGATATGAGCGAATATCAGGACGGCATGGTCGGCATTGAAAAGCTGATCGGAATGCCGCGCGGCATCGTCGGCAGCGAACGCGGCGGGCTTCTGACCGAGAAACTCCGCGAAAATCCATACACGGTGTTATTGCTGGACGAAGTCGAAAAAGCCTCACCATTCCTACTCAACATCTTCCTGCAAGGTTTTGATGAAGGATGGATTACCGATGGCCGTGGCAAGAAAGTCTATCTGTCTGACGCGATCATCATTATGACATCGAACCTTGGCTCCGAGAATTTCAAGAAATACATGAAACCGCTCGGATTTGGCAACAAAACGCGCGCCGAAGTCGAGGAAGTCAAACGTGAGGTGATGAAGGCGGCGGAAGATCGCTTCACCCCCGAGTTCCGCAATCGTATTGACGAGATCGTCGTGTTTTCGCCACTCACACAGGATGAAGTGAAGAAAATCGCTCAGCTTTATCTGGGGGCAATGCAACGGCGGATGGAGCAACAGGGCAAGCGGGTTGTCGTCACAGAAGCCGCATTGGACTGGGTTGTTGAAAAAGGCTTTAGCCCGGCATATGGTGCCCGTTTCCTGAAACGCACGATTGACGAGCAGGTTAAGCTACCCATCACAAATCTCTGGAAAGCATTTAATAGCTTCAAAGTGGATTTGGTAGACGGACAATTGGATATTCGTGGTGAATGATTCGATTGTTTTCTGAAGGCAAAGAACATCAGGCTGCGGGGATTCCTCGCAGCCTTTGTTTTATTGTACGCAAGCTTTACCCCATCAGATTTTCGACTTCGGAATCTGTTCGCCGCGCTTCCCGTTTGGCGAGATATGACAGTTTTGAGAGATCATAGGGCTTTTGAAGGACTTCAGTGACACCACAGGATAGCGCCTCAAGACGCACGTTTTCACTATCCCCGGCAAAGAGAAATAGTGTTACGGATGGGTCCATCGCTTTAATTTCCCGACATAATTGCGTGCCACTTCCATCGCCTAATTGATCATCTATAATTGCCACTTGATATTTGCCTGGTGCGAAGGCCTGACGCCCGGAGGAGTAGCCATCTGCAACATCTGTGGCAATCCCGTCCGCGCGCAGCACTTCGGCCACCACGTTTCGCGTACCAATATCATCTTCGATCACCAGAACCGTGAACTCTTCAGACATGTCCGTATTGTTTCAGCAGGGCGGAAGTTATGTTCTACACAAAAGCAGTGCAGGGATTGCAACTCAAGGGAAAACGCAAAAGCAATAGAGGCGAATCAAAGACCCTTCAAGTTGGCAGCTTTTTCTCAGTTACTTTGGTCAGCAGGTCTTATTTAACGCGCGCGCATTATTCTGTTCTTATCACTAAATGTCAATTAACAATGATGCATAAAAGGATGGCTGCAAAACTATAATGATGATTTCAGCAAAACATCACTTCTTTCGTAAACTCAGTATTCAATTCCTTCTCTTTGCGTGGCTCTTATTCCCGCTCCAGCTTCTAGCGCAACAAGCCCCCGCTGTCGCGCAAACAGCCTCTGCGCCACGATCACGGGAGGAATTACAAGCCCGGATGACGGCTCTTTTAGAACAGTCAAAATTCGCGCATTCCCGATGGGGTATTCGCCTGATTACCAGCGATGGTCGCCCAATTTTCGAGCGAGACATAGACAAGGTGTTTATGCCCGCGTCAAATATGAAATTGTACACGACCGCCGCTACGCTGGATGCCTTTGGACCGGACCTCAAATTCAAAACATCGGTGTATGCCGTTGGGAAAGTGAGCCGCCATACGTTGAAGGGCAATTTGCTGCTGTATGGACGCGGCGATCCGAACCTGTCTGCCCGGTTTGATCTCAATACCGAAGGCAAGCCGAATCCCATGGATGAGCACACTGCCGCCGATAAAATTACCGCCATTGAAAAGCTGGCCGATCAAATTCAGGCACGTGGCATCAAAGTGGTTCAGGGCGACGTCATTGGAGACGATAGTTATTTTGCGACCTCCGGTTTGGGAGCCAGTTGGTCCTGGGAGGATTTGCAGTTTTATTATGGTGCTGCTGTCAGCGCGTTGACCATCAATGACAATGCCGTCACCTTTACCGTTAGACCTGCGGCACGCGATGGCCTCTTGCCTATCATCACGGTGCAGCCGAAAACGGCATACGTCAAAATCATCAATCGTGCAATTACGGGAGATGGCAAAGACGGCAAGACCCATATCGACATTAATCGCCCGCTGGGCAGCAATGAAATTGAATTCTTTGGCAATATCCCCAAAAACGCGAAAGAGTTTACGGATGAAATTGCGATTCACGATCCGGCCAGTTTGGCGGCGACGTTGCTTAAAGAAGCTCTCGCGCGGCGTGGCATTCGCGTGACCGGAATGGTCAAACGCCTCGACGCAAAGGCTCGTATCAAAGAGCCATTTGACGAAACCAAACTCTCTGAACTCGCGTTCATCGAATCGAAACCAGTGTCCGCTTTGCTTAAAGTTATCAATAAAGAAAGCCAGAATCTGCACACTGAGATGATGCTGCGGCAACTGGGCGAATTGCGTGGCGCACCACGCGAATTGGATGATTATGGTCGTCCAACCACCAGCGAATCGCGCGGTCTTGCCGTTCTCAAGCAATTCCTGACGAAAGCGGGCGTAGACGTTTCCACCCTGAGCTTGCGCGATGGTTCGGGCCTGGCGCGGCAGGATTTGGTTTCGCCGCGTTCGACCTCACAATTGTTACTGTTTATGACCAAGCATCCTCACTTTGCCATGTATCGGGAATCGTTACCCGTTCCGGGCGATGGCACATTGCGCCGCCGGATGAAAGGGACGCCCGCCGAAGGCAAGGTGCAGGCTAAAACGGGCAGCCTGTCTTATGTGCGATCCTTGTCCGGCTACGTCACGACGAAGAAAGGGCAGATGCTGATCTTCAGTTTTATGGGCAACAATTACACGGGCGCAGGCACTGATTTGACGGGCGTCTACGATCAGCTTTGCGCGTTGTTGGCGGATTATGAAGGCGATCTCTAAATTGAAAGTGCAATGAAAAAAATGGGAATGATAGCGGGTATCTGCGAGTAATACTGTCATTCCTATTTCTCCCGTAACTTTCCCAACTTTTCCCTGCCTTTTGATTTAGAATGCAGGCGGAGGGAAACTATGGCAAGCAATGGTAAAAGACCTGTTGTCGGCGTTGCATTGGGCGGCGGCGTGGCACGAGGTATGGCGCACGTTGGCGTGTTGCGTGAGTTAGAAAAAAATGGCATCCCCGTTGATTTAATCGCCGGCACGAGCGCCGGCGCATTGGCGGGCGCTTGTTACGCTTCCGGCATGACACCGGATCAAATCGAAGAACTTGCATGCAGCATGAGCTGGAGCGATTTGGGCCGCGTCACCGTTTCACGCCTGGGCTTTTACAACAGCGAGCGCACCGAGACTTTTCTGAAAAAAGTCTTGCCCGTTTCTCGCTTTGAGCAAACCCGCATGCCGCTCGGCATCGTCGCCACCGATTTGCAAGCAGGCAAAATGGTGGTCTTCACCGAAGGTGACATTCCCTTAGCCGTGCGCGCCAGTTGCGCGATTCCATGTTACTTCATTCCCGTGATGGTCAATGGCCGAATGATGGTGGATGGCGGTGTCGTCGGACACTTGCCCGCTTCGGTCGCGCGCGGGATGGGAGCCGACATCGTGATTGCCGTAGACGTCAACTCCGAAGGCCGCCCCATCGCGCCGCCTACCAATATCTTCACGATCATGTCGCA
>JAEUQN010000186.1 GCA_016789725.1 Blastocatellia bacterium
GGCTCCAGCCAACACGGCAGTCGTTGTTTGCTTCGGCGATTCGATCACAGACGGCACGCTCTCGACGCTGAATGGCGATGATCGCTGGCCGGATGTGCTCGCACAGCGATTGTACGCGGCGTATGGCAATCGCTTCTCGGTGGTGAACGCAGGCATCGGCGGCAATCAAATCATCGGGCCGGAAAAATATTCCGCGACGGCGCCCACACCTGGCGGGCCTTCTGCGCTGGAACGGCTCGAACGCGATGTGCTGAGCCTCGGCGGCGTCACACACATCATCTGGCTGGAAGGCATCAATGATCTTTCGCGTGGAGCGAGTGCAGAGGCAGTCATCGCCGGGATGAAAGAGTTAGTCAAACGCGTGCGCGCGAAAGGCAACATCAAAATCATCGGCGCAACGATCACCTCCGGCCTTGGTAACACGGGTGCAGCAGGCACGCCAGATGTCAACGCGCGTCGCCAAACAATCAATCAATTCATTCGCACAGGCGGCCTGTTCGAGGGTGTCGCCGATTTCGACGCGGTAACGGTAGATGCAAACACGGGTGCCTTGCGTGCAGCCTTTCAACCCAACAGCACGATTGGCGGTGCAGGCGACAAATTGCATCCGAATCGTGCGGGCTATCAGGCAATGGGCAACGCGATTGATTTGAATTTGCTGCTGCCAAAACGGAGATAACGATTATGTGTCGTAACATCAAACCGCTTTTCAACTTTGCCCCACCTGTCACCGATGAAGAAATCCGCGCCGCTGCGCTGCAATTCGTGCGCAAAGTCAGCGGCTTCACCAAGCCCTCGCAAGCCAACGAAGCAGCATTTCTCGCGGCAGTAGACGAGATCGCAGCAATTTCTCACAAGCTACTGCACGCGCTGGAAACAACCGCGCCGCCGAAAAATCGAGAGGAAGAAGCGGCCAAAGCACGGGCACGTTCAGCGCAGCGATTTCGAGTGTGATGCTGGGTACGCACGCGCCCCCGCGTGCCTGGTTTACGGGGCAAAGACTTTTACGGGCAAGATTTCGTGGTGAAGGCAGCAGCACGCGGGGGCGCGTGCGTACCCAACGTTGAGGCCTTGCGCTCGCCTGACACGTGGGATAAATAGAGTTCTGATTTCGTACAATATCTAACTTCGACGCTCGCTGTCGGCGTCTTTTATGCAAGGAGCACCCCATGCGCAAGAAGATTTTCTGGTCGCTGATTATCGCGGGAATCAGCTTCACCCTCGCTCACCAATTCGTCATCGGGCAAGGTCGCCAAGCCACTTCCCCGGATTTGATCGCCCGCCGCAACGCGCTTGAAACTGAACTGCAATCCATCGCCATCGTCGAGCGCAAGCTGATGATTCCGATGCGCGACGGAAAGCGGATGGCGGCTGATCTCTATCGCCCGAAAGACACGTCGAAGAAATATCCGACCGTCTTCGTGCGCACGCCGTACAACTTCAATTTCTGGGACGTACGCAACCGTGTCGTCAGCGATATGACCAATCAGATTGATGCCGTCAAACGCGGCTATGCGATCATCACGATGAACGAGCGCGGGCACTTTTTTTCGGAAGGAAACTACGACATTCTCGGCCCGCCGCTGACCGATGGCGATGACGCGCTGACGTGGATTGCCAAGCAGGATTGGTCGAACGGCAAAGTCGGCACGATTGGTTGTTCTTCGACCGCTGAATGGCAGATGGCTGTCGCCGCGCAAGGCAATCCCGCGTTTGCTGCGATGATCCCGCAAGGCTTTGGCGCAGGCGTTGGGCGCGTGGGCGGCTACTACGAGCAAGGCAACTGGTATCGCGGCGGCGCAGTGCAAATGCTGTTCATCGCTTGGTTGTACGGCGAACAGAATCAGGTGCGTCCGATGTTCCCGCCGAACACTCCGCGCGAGGATTTGATTCGTGCATCGAAGTCGTTCGACCTCGCACAACAACTCCCGCCGGTAGATTGGTCAAAGGCGCTGCGGCATTTGCCCGTGATGGACATTATGAAAGCGGTGGACGGGCCGAAAGGAATCTTTGCGGACGATATGCCCGTTGCTACGGGCGGCGCGATGATTAAGCGCGAACCGAACGATCCCGCCTGGTACAAAGGCGGACTGTGGCACGACGACATGAAAATCAATGTGCCCGGCTTCTGGTTTATGTCGTGGTACGACGTGTCGGTCGGGCCGAACCTCACCGCATACAATCACGTTCGCAAAACCGCGCGCCCTGACATCGCCAATCAGCAATACGCCGTGATCGCGCCGACGCTGCATTGCGCCTACAAACGCGCGACCGAAAACACCATCGTTGGCGAGCGCAGCATGGGCGATGCGCGCTTGAATTATGACGAATTGACGTGGGGCTGGTTTGATCGTTTCCTGAAAGGCGAGCAGAACGGCTTGCTCGAAAAGATGCCGAAAGTCCGCTACTTCACGATGGGCATCAACAAGTGGCAGGGTTCAGAAACGTGGCCGCCCGTCGGCGCGCAACCGATGAAGTTGTATTTATCGAGCGGCGGCAAAGCGAATACGTTGAACGGCGACGGCGTGCTGACCGCAGCGGCTCCGGCGACTGACAATCCCGACAAATTCGATTACGACCCGATGAATCCTGTGCCTTCGTATGGCGGCAACGTCTGCTGCACGGGCAACGCAGTGCAAGGCGGTTCGTTCGATCAACGCAAGATGGAAGAGCGCCCCGACATCCTCGTTTACAGCACCGAACCATTGACCGAAGGCATCGAAGTCAGCGGCCCGATTGAAGTCACGTTGTATGTTTCGTCCGACGCGAAAGACACCGATTTCACCGTCAAGCTGATTGACGTGTACCCCGACGGACGCGCGTACAATCTGGACGAAACGATTCAACGCATGCGCTATCGCAACGGCTACGACAAACCGCTCGCGTGGATGGAAGCGGGCAAGGTCTACAAAGTCGCACTGCAACCCATCGTGACCAGCAATTTCTTCGAGGCCGGTCATCGCATTCGCCTCGAAGTGTCGAGCAGCAACTTCCCGCGCTTTGATCGCAATCTGAATACGGGCGGGAAGAATTACGATGAAACGAAAGGCGTCGTCGCACACAACGCCGTGCATCATTCGCGGCAATATCCGTCGGAGGTGAAGCTGACGGTGGTGAAGAAGGCTGTGAGTGGTACGACGAGCCGATGATTTTTGATCTCGTCGCGTGCGAAAGTTTGATCGGATGCAGATTCAATCGTCGCTACGCGACGCGATTGTTTTCCACTCATCATACAGGCCGTGAACGACCTGCCTAAGATCATATTGTCCCGCTGGGACATTATCGAAGCGTCAAACGAATACACTGTCTTCGGCTCGGAGAGCCGGTTGAATTTAGGCAGGTCGTTCACGGCCTGTGAACGTGTCCATCAATACATCCCGTCCCAGCGGGACGGTTGAATTTTGCTTGAGGGAAATCAGCCAATGGCGAACACATATACATCGCTGCATTATCACCTCATCTTCAGCACCAAAAATCGAACTGCCTATCTCAACTCCAAAATTGAGCAGCGCGTGTGGGCGTACCTCGGTGGCGTTGCGAGAAAGCACAAAATAACGGCAGTGCAAATTGGCGGCTGCGACGATCACATTCACGTTTTAGTCATCGCTCCGCCGACGATTGTCCTAAGTCAGATTGCACAATATCTGAAGGGCGATTCTTCCAGATGGATCCACGATACGTTTCCCGAATTGCATGATTTCGCGTGGCAGGAAGGCTACGGCGCATTCACGGTCAGCAAATCTAATTTACCTTCTGTGATTGCGTATATCCAAAATCAGCGAGCGCATCATCAGAACAGAAGTTTTCAGGAAGAATATCTTGAGTTTTTGACGAAACACGGCGTGGAGTATGAGGAGCGGTATTTGTGGGGATGATATGTGAGAGGCGATTCAATCGTCCCGATGGGACGGGGATGCTATGATGCACGTTACAGGCCGTGAACGACCTGCCTAAAGTCAAACGTCCCGCTGGGACGAAGAAAGCGGAAGTTAAAAAGAAGATGTTGGGACTACCTTCAGGACAACTTCGATTATCTCCTCACGAACCAAACTGGTCACACCTTTTTCTCGCAGAGAAAGAACAACTACTTGCCAGGCTGAGCAACTACATTCTCGACGTTCAGCATATCGGCAGCACTGCAATTCCGGGAATGCCTGCCAAGCCGATTCTGGACATTGGTGTTGCCGTGGCGAACTTTGTAGAGGCGAGTCGTTGCATTCCGTTGCTGGAACAATTGCACTATACATACAAAGGCGAGAACGGCATTCTGCGTCGTCATTATTTTGTCAAAGGCAATCCGCGCACGCATCATTTGCACATGCTGGAAATCGCAAGCGCAGAGTGGAAACACCATTTGCTCTTTCGTGATTACCTGTGCCGAAATGCAGAAGTTGCACAAGCGTATGCAGAATTGAAACAAACCTTGGCAACGCAATTTGCGGCTGATCGTGAAGCCTATCAAAACGGCAAAGAGAGTTTTATCCAAACAGTGTTGCAGAAAGCCAAACAGGAGACGCTATGAATTGGATTGTCACCAAAATGAAGTGGATTATGCTCGTCGCAGGCGTGCTCACGTGTACGATGTTTTACGCTGCGATTGCGCCTCAGTCGGCGTTGCTCTCCAACTTTGGCGCAACGCTGGACGGGCCACTTGCCGAACTCATCGTGCGCAATTGGGGTGCGCTGATTGGGCTGATGGGTGTGATGCTGATTTACGGCGCGTTTGATCCGCCAAGTCGTCCACTGGCATTGACCATCGCTGGTATCAGCAAGCTGATTTTTATTGGCTTGGTGCTGGCGCAAGGCAACCGCTACCTCGGTTATCAGGCAGGCACAGCCGTTGTGGTTGATCTGGTGATGGTGGCGTTGTTTGTTCTTTATTTGATCGGTCTGCGTCGAACTCGCGGGAGTATTCGTTAGGGGTCAAGCTGACGGCAATCAGAAATACCTTGGACACGGATATGAGCAGTCTCTCGATACTTTTGTTATTATTCCCACACCTTGCTTTTCGTCGTGCTGCGATGAAGCATCTTGCAACTTCAGTTCTCGCCAATGACGCAGCGCACATCTGGCAGCGAACACTTGTGCTTCAATCAAAATTACGAAACACACGTCCGCATCACTCATTTGGCGTGGATCACTTCTTGCGGTTTATGGAGTGGGACAACGCATTGTATTGCGCGATGCAGGAACACGGAATGCTACAAGAGCAGGCGCAGCAATTGATTGAAGACATCAATTGGGAGATATTCGGCGCAGGCACCAGCATTGGCTTCAAATTCACCCGCCTGCGCAGTGGCAGGCTTCAGACCCGAGTGCAAACGGTGCTGGATTTGATGTTCGCGGTATTGTTTACAAAGCCGTTTCGCAAACACCATGTCGAAAGCAAGGACGGCATCGCGTTTGATGTTGTCGCGTGTCCGATTGCAGAGTATTTCAGGCAACAGGGATTACCCGAACTCACGCGCTTTGCCGCGTGCAATCTCGATCATCGGATGGCGCAGGTCTGGGGCGTCAAATTGGAGCGTTCGCAAACGCTCGCGGCGGGCGATGCGCGCTGTGATTTTCGGTTCAAGATACCGACAAAGGATGCCGCCGAACGGTACTAATGCTGGCAGCACATCCGCACACAAAGTTTCTTTAGAAAAAAATCAGGAAAATCTCAAAACGATCTGAGGACTCTATCAACGCAGGGGCATATATTGCAGGCGTGATAGCAGCACACGCGCACTACAACTACTGAAACCGGAGAGAACTATGAATGACATCATCATTGTCGGAGCAGGAACGGCGGGATGCGTGCTGGCGGAGCGATTGACCAGCTCCGGCAAATTCCGCGTACTCCTGATTGAAGCGGGCGGCAAACCATCCAGCCCGTTCGTCAAAATGCCAGCGGGCTTTGCCAAATTGTTCAAGAGCAAGCTCGACTGGAAATTTGAAAGCGAACCACAGACCGCTGCGAATGGGCGGCGCATCTTCACACCACGCGGCAAGATGCTGGGCGGGTCGTCGAATATGAATGCGCAAATTCATCAATGGTGTCACCCGGCAGATTATGACGAATGGGTTGCGGCGGGAGCGACGGGCTGGGGCTGGGAAGATGTCGCGCCGATCTTTCGCGCGCAGGAATGCTGGCGCGGCGAAGAAACCAACGGTACACGCGGGCGCTCTGGCCCGATGATGGTTTCGCCCAACGTCAATGCACATCAATTGTCGAAAGCGTTTGTCGCAGCGGCACGCGCCGCAGGACTTGGCGATCAGCCGCATTATAACGGCGATGCGTTTGAAGGCGCGTGGCTGACAGAGCTGGCGCATAAAGATGGACAACGCTTCAGCGCGTTTGATGCGTATCTGAAACCAGCAATGCAACGCGCCAATGTAGAGGTGATTCGTGAAGCACAGGTGCTGCGCGTCGAAATTGCGAATGGTCGCGCAACGGGTGTGACGGTGCGTCAGGCGGGTGTCGAAAAAACTTTCTCGGCGCGCGGCGTGATTCTGGCGGCGGGCGCATTCGGGTCGCCACAGGTGCTGATGCTTTCCGGCATTGGGCCCGCCGCGGCGCTCAAGAAACTTGGCATCCCGGTCTATTACGATGCGCCCGAAGTCGGAGAAAACCTGCAAGACCATCCGATGGCTCCTGTCATCTTTCTCACGCGCGGGACGGACACCTTCAAGAAGGCGGAATCGCCAGCCAATCTGTTGCGCTATTTGTTCCTCAAGCGCGGCATGCTCGCGTCCAATGCGGTCGAAGCGTTCGCTTTCACGCGGTCAAATGGCGCGGCGGCAACTGCGCCGGACGTCGAACTGATCCTGGCACCTTTTCATTGGAACAATCAGGGATTGGAAGCGCCGAAAGTGGATGCTGTGAGCATTGGCGTCGCAGTAGTTGCACCGCGTTCGCGTGGCAGCCTGCGGTTGCGCAGCTCGAATCCGCTGGACGCGCCGCTGATTGATTTCGCATTGCTAACTGACCCGGAAGGCAGGGATGCTGCCGCCACGCTCGCCGGAGCGCGTCTGGCGCGCAAGATCGCCACGCTTTCGCCACTCGCCGAAATGGTGGACAAGGAATTTTATCCCGGCGCGGACATCAATGACGACAGCGAATTACTCGCCCGTCTCACCACTCAGATTCAAACCGTCTACCATCCGACCAGCACGTGCCGAATGGGAGCTGATCCGCGTTCCGTCGTTGATCCAAACTTGCGTGTTCGAGGTGTAGATAGCTTGTGGGTGGCGGACGCCTCCGTAATGCCAGCGGTTCCACGCGGTCATCCGAACGCGGTGGTAGCGATGATCGCGTATCGCGCGGCAGAAATGATCGCCGCCAAGCTTACGGTGTAAGCCGAGGTACAGTACCACGAGCGGTAGCGACGGGGTGACAACCTGACCAACTCGCTATAGCTCGTCGTACCGTACTGCTGGTTCACAAGAAAGGAAACGATGAATAAACGACACGTTTTTTGGGACATGGCCGAAGGCAAATTGCCGATGCCACCAGCGGAACAAACACTGGGGTTCGAGATGCTTGAAACCATCCCCGACTCCGGTCAGATCACGCTTGCTTTCACCGCCAAACCGGAGTTCTGCAATGTGCTGGGCAACATCGGCGGTGGCTTTCTGGCCGCGATGCTCGATGCGGTCACGAGCCTGGCTCCGGCGACAACGTACCAACACGGAGAGTTCGGGCCGACCTTAGAGCTAAAAGTAAATTTCATCCGCGCGTGCAAACCGGGGAAACTGCGCGGCATCGGGCGAACGATTCATCGAACAAGCTCTATCGCCTTTGTGGAAGGGGAATTGCGCGACGCCAATGACGCCATCGTAGCAACGGCTTCCGCTACGATCCGCATCATTCGGCAGGAATCAGGAGTGTGAGGCATGACGGATGCTTCCATGCGAATGACGTTGTGGGCCAGCGTTCTGCTCAACGGGACGGGCGCGTTCCTCTTCGCCTTTCCAACCTTACCAATAGGCGCGCGGCTCGGACTCCCGGCCCCGGTGTCGCCTTTGTACAATATCCTTTGCGCGCTCTTCGTTGGCCTCTTTGGTTGCGCCTATTGGTGGTTGGTGCGTCAGCCCCAGATTCATCGTCCGCTCGTGGCGTTCGCGGCGCTCACAAAAGCCTCAGTCTTTGCCGTCTTCCTGATCTTTTGGATGTCAGGCGTTGTAACGACGCTTGGCTTGCTGGTCGTCTTTCCGCATCTGGTGGTTGCATTCCTTTTCGGTTGGTGGCTCAATCAAGGCCGGAACGCAACCACTTCGGAGAGACAAAATGAAAAGCACTCGTAATCTGCAACTTCATCTCGTATTCGCATTGTTGCTTGTCTGGACAACCGCGAGTACGGCAACGCAACAAATACAGCTTCCCACCACACCGCTCAAATTCGGAGCCTTTACGGCGCAGTTCAATGCTGACGGCACGTTCAAGCTGAATGGCACGGGTTGGCCTGCGATGGGCGGCAACTGGAAACAAACCGGCGATGAAATTGAACTCGTCACAGCGAACGCACCGAAAAACTGCGAAGGCGCAGGACGCTATCGCGTGCGACGCGAAGGCTCACACATCGGCTTCGTTGTTGTGGCGGATGACTGTGTGCCTCGTCGAATGATTCTGAACGGCAGCGATTGGTCGCCTGCGGAGGAAGCAAAAGCCATTGCTACACGCAACATCACCAGCAAGAGCAGCGCACGTCCGCCGAAAAATGCGGTGTCGAGTGCGGCGAATATCAATTGGCCTTCGTTTCGTGGCACGCAAGCCGCAGGCATTGCGGAAAAACAAAACCTGCCCGACAAGTGGGACGGCAAGACAGGCGAGAACATTCGCTGGAACACGCCGATTCCCGGCCTCGCGCATTCCAGCCCGGTCGTCTGGGGCAATCAAATCTTCGTCACTAGTGCGGTCAGCAGCGATCCCAAAGCGACGTTCAAGCCTGGTTTATATGGTGATGGCGACGCGTCGGCAGATCGTTCGCCGCAAAAATGGATGCTCTACGCGCTCGACAAACGCACGGGCAAAATTCTGTGGGAACGCATCGCGCACGAAGGCGTGCCGCGCGAAAAACGTCACATCAAATCCACCTACGCCAGCGCGACGCCCGCAACAGATGGCCGCATCGTCGTCGCGTGGTTCGGATCGCAGGGCGTGTATGCCTATGACCTCAACGGGCGATTATTGTGGCAAGTGGAGTTGGGCCGCTTGAATGTCGGCGCGTACGACATTCCGACCTACGAATGGGGCACGGCAAGTTCGCCGATCATCTGGAACAACCTCGTCATTTTGCAATGCGACACACAGGACGATTCGTTCTTACTCGCGCTGGATGCCGACACGGGCAAGCAAGTCTGGAAAACCAACCGTGACGAATTGCCTTCGTGGGGAACGCCGACAGTAGCGACGACTTCAACGGGGCCGGAACTCGTGACGAACGCATCGAACTTCATTCGCGGCTACGATCCACGCACGGGCAAAGAATTATGGAAGCTTGGTCGCAGTTCCAAAATCACCGCGCCGACGCCACTCTTTGCCGATGACAAATTCGTCATCGCCAGCGGTCGCGCGCCCGAACGTCCGATCTTTGTCGTCAAAGCAGGCGCACGCGGCGACTTGTCATTGCCCGAAGGCAAGACCAGCAGCGATTCTGTCGTCTGGAGTCGCAGCGGGCGCGGGTCGTATATGCCAACGCCGCTTGTGTATGACGGCATCGTGTACGTGCTGGCCAACAACGGTTTGCTGGATGCGTATGATTTAAAAACCGGCGAAGAAATCTATCGCCAACGCTTGCCCCTTGTTGGCAGTGGATTCAGTGCTTCTCCTGTTGCGGCAGATGGGAAAATCTACCTATCCAATGAGGACGGCGATATGCTCGTCATTGCCGCAGGCCGGAAATTCGCGCATCTGGGTACAAATACGATGGGCGAATTGTTGATGGCGACGCCCGCGTTGTCGGAAGGCGTGATGTATGTTCGTTCATCGCAGAGCTTGTTTGCGGTAGGCCGCAAGTAATCGAAGGAGATTATCGCTATGCCGTTCCCCAATATTTTCAAGCAGGAAGTCGCCGAAAAAATCATTGCCCGCATCAACCAGCTCACGCCGCAGAGCCAGCCGCAATGGGGCAAAATGAGCGTGGACAAAATGCTGGCGCATTGTTGTGTCGCGTACGAAACGATTTATGAACCGGGCAAACATCCGCCACCAAATTTTGTGATGGGGCTGATTATGAAGCTCTTTGTGAAATCGGTCGTGACGGGCGACAAACCGCTCAGGAAAAATAGCCCGACTGCGCCGTACTTCATCATTGCTGCTGACAAAGACTTCGAGGCAGAGAAGGCGCGCTTGATTGCCTTCATTCGCAAAACGCAGCAACTTGGTGAACAGGAATTTGACGGCAAAGCTTCGCTCAGCTTTGGGCCGTTGACCAAGACCGAATGGAGCAACATGTTGTACAAGCATCTGGATCATCACTTGACGCAATTCGGTGCGTGAAGCTTACCTATGCCACCAACACTTCAGCACATTGACCACATTCACGTCCACGTCGCTGATCGCAACGCGGCGGAAGCGTGGTATCAATCCGTACTTGGATTCACGCGCGTTGAGCAATTGGCGTTTTGGGCAGCGGATGGTGGGCCGTTAACGCTCGCCGATGCTTCCGGCACAATTCATCTCGCGTTGTTCGAGCGACCTGCGCAGAGCCGTCACGCAACGATTGCATTGGCAGTGGATGCAGAAAACTTTCTGGCGTGGCGTGAACATTTGCGCGGCGTTCCAGATTTGGTTATCGAGTTGGAAGATCACGACGTTTCGTGGTCGTTGTATTTTCATGATCCCGACGGCAATCCGTATGAAATTACCAGTTACGATTACAACCTATTAGTGCCACAACTGCGCAAGACCAATGACGTATGAACCAACTTACCAACCAACAATTCATCAAACAAACCTATTTCACACAAGCACAGATGCGACTCACTCGCCTCGCCAGCCGTTTTTTTGAGGACGCACAAGCCGTGGTCGCCGAAGCCGAAGTGATCTTCGATGCGATGCTGCCGACGATGGCGTATGTGGAAAAACCACAACACCCACTCGCCTCGGCCCTGTTCATTTGCAATGTCAATTTGTCGCTCTACCTCGCACTGAAACAACGCGGCGTAGATGTGCATGCATTTGGCAACGCCTTGTTGAATGGCCTGAGGCGCGCACCGATCCCGCCGCAACCAGAATTAAGCGAGGAGGCATTGCAGGCGCAGTTGTCGGCCTTTCTGCAAGCCGCGCAAGCTTCGCAAACAGACCCACAACCGGGCGAAGATGTCTTTGAAGTTGTCGAAGGCGTGGATTTCGATTGGGGCTACAACGTCAAATCGTGTGCGCTCTGTCATTCGGCATCGCAACACGACGCAATGGAAGTTGTGCCGTATATGTGCGCGGTGGATGACGTGATGAGCGACAAAAACAATCAGGGCTTGCGTCGCTCCGGGTCAATCGCGCTCGGCGCACAGCATTGCGATTTTCGCTATCAGCGTGGAGGACAGCCACAACGCTTGTCCGAACAATACCCGGAACTCATTCGTATCAGCGGACAGGACACCACTAACTAACGCCAGCTCCTTATGCCTCAACCAAACAACATTTTGTTCATCGGCAACAGCTTCACCGCCCGCAACGACGTACCCGGAATGATTGCGCAACTGGCGGCGGCGCGTGGCTATCAACTGCAACATCAATTGATTTCCGCAGGCGGCGCATCGCTGCGAATGCACTGGAACAAAGGCGAAGCGCAGCAGGCAATGAAGCAAACACGCTACGATTACGTCGTCTTGCAGGAGCAAAGTACCTTGCCCATCAAAAACGCAGCGCGCATGCACGAAAACATCCGCCTCTTCGATCAGGCGATCAGGGAGTCAGGCGCGAAGACCGCGTTGTATTTGACGTGGGCACGGCAAAACGTGCCGGAGGCACAAGAGGCAATTACGAAAGCCTACACAACGGTTGGCGAGGAACTTGACGCAACAGTCATTCCCGTTGGCGTCGCGTGGCAGAACTTCCTCCGTCAAAACCAATCCCCCGTCTTGCACGACAAAGACCTGAGCCATCCGACATTGGCAGGTTCGTATCTGGCTGCGTGTGTATTCTTCGCGGTGCTGTTCGGCGAGAGTCCGGTCGGCATTGCCTACGATCACCTGCCGCCAGCAGAGGCAGAACTGCTGCAAAAGACAGCTTGGGCATCTGTTTGAAACGCGGATTTATCGGTGTTCTGAGTGTGCGGCAAGGCCGCCGTTGGGAGATTACTTGCTAAGATATCAACTGGTTATCTTTGATTTCGATGGAACGCTGGCAGATTCGTTCGCGTTGTTCCTGGAATCCACGAAAGTGGCGGCGGAACGCTTTCGATTTACGCCACTCACGGCAGACAATCTGGAAACTCTGCGCGGTCGGAGCGTGCGCGAGATCATGGCGGAGGTCGGGCTGCCCCTGTGGAAGCTGCCCGCCGTCGCGCGACATACGCGAGAATTTATGCGCCAGCGAATTGAACAAGTGCAATTGTTCGATGGCGTAGATGCGATGCTGCGACAGTTGAAAGCGGAAGGCGTTCAGCTTGCCATCGTGACATCGAATTCACAGGAAAATGTCGAACGTGTTTTGGGTAAAGAGACTTGCAGACTGATAGATCATTTCGGCTGCGGCGCTTCGATCTTCGGCAAGCGCCCCAAGACTCGTTCCGTCCTGAAAGCTTCCGGCGTGTCAGCGGAAGCGGTGCTCTGTGTCGGGGACGAGATGCGGGATGTGGAAGTGGCCCAAGCGTTGCGATTGGACTTCGCGGCAGTCTCCTGGGGCTATACAAACCCGGCCCAGCTTGCACAGTTGCCGGGGGTCAAGATGTGTCAGAGCGTCGGCGATGTCTTGTCCTTGGCCATCGTCTAAGAAAGTTGAGAAAAGTCTGGGCAATTCTGGAAAAGTCAGACTGGCAGGCGATCTATCACCGAGCTGAATCATTCCCCGCGTGGTCTTGTCTTCTCTATAAGTGCGCCCTACACTGTCCGGGCTTTTCAACAATATCAAGGTGCGGTTGCCCTGTGGCTTCGACGCAACGTAGCCCTTATCAATCTTGGGCCGCCGCCGATAGTCGTATCACCACAATTCGCCGTCAGGCCAGCGAAGACAATGGCCTGGTCAGGCAGGAGACACAGCATGAACTTTCTAAAACACACTTCACGATCAGCATTGGCTTGGATGCTGCTCTTACTCTCAGCAGGCCTCGCCGCCTGCACCGCGCCAAGCACCCAACCCCGCGTGTTCTTTACCTCACCGAGCGATGGTGCCACCGTCACCAGCCCGGTAAAAATCACGATGGGCGCAGAGAACTTTATCGTCGAACCGGCAGGAACCGTAAGACCGGGCGCAGGCCACCTTCATATCTTAGTGGACACCCCCGCTATCCCCGTCGGACAGGTCGTGCCGAAAGACGAAAAACACAACCATTATGGTCAGGGACAGAAAGAAGCCGAATTGACCTTAACTCCCGGCACGCACACGCTCCTTTTACAAGGCACTGACGGAGCACACGTGGCGCTCGCAGGCGAGGGCATGACCCATAAAATCACCGTCACGGTGAAGTAACAAGACAGTCGAAATCAGCATAGAAATGAGGAATTGCCCAACAGTGCGGTTTCAGCAGCGGCAGAGCGAAAGGAAAGCAGCAAAGCCGTCCGATGGAACCATACCGTTGGGCAGTTTTTGTCTCTTCAAGATGGTGATAAACTGCGAACTCATAAGGAGGTACAGGTTTTATGCAACATCGCACAGAAACCAAAATTGAGCCGAATGGAACAATCATTCTTCGTGGTCTTCCGTTTCCTGAAGGCGACAAGGTCATCGTAGTTATTACAACGCGCTCCTCAAAGAGCGCGCAAACCACGAGCTATCCTTTACGGGGCCTGCCGGTGGAATATAAAAATCCGTTTGAGCCAGTGGCGGAAAATGACTGGGAGGCTTTGGCGTGATCGTCCTTGATACGCACGTGTGGATTTGGTGGGTGCATAATGATCCGCTTTTACCCTCAGATGTGGCACAAGTGGTTGCTGCACACGAGGCAACTGGCTTGGGCATCAGCGCGATTTCTTGCTGGGAAATTGCCAAATTGGTGGAATACAATCGCCTGCAATTACCGTTACCGATCAATGACTGGATGGCACAAGCATTAGCGTATCCCGGCATCGTGTTGTTGGAACTCAGTCCCGAAGTCGCCATTGACTCAACCCAATTACCGCCCCCCTTTCACAAAGACCCGGCAGACCAGATGATCGTCGCAACGGCACGTATTCACAATGTGCCATTGGTCACCTGTGATCAAAAAATTCGCGCCTACCCACATGTACAACTCTTGCCCTAACCACCCGGTGAATTGGTAGACGTGTTAGATGTATAAGATAAACAAGCCCTATTCCTATGGCTTTTAAGACAAAGAATTTCCGAAGAGAGTCCCGGAGGGACAGCGCGAAATTAGCCCCGGATGCAATCCGGGGAACGGGACAAAAAATTCTTCCAGCCCCAGCGGGGCGACCGATGAATTGCTCGCCTAGTCGCGTCTGTCGCCCCTGCCGGGGCTTGGATGCTCCTCCCATCCGTCCCCAGGGTTGCGGCTCCCGCCTTACCCTGGGCTAATGTCTGCTCACCCCTGCGGGGTTCTAATCGGAAAATCAGTATGACAGACAATCCCTCACCATGACGAAGCAGTTCCATCGTGCGTTCTTGCCTTCTCCACCAACCCATCCTACACTGTGCCTGTCTTTCAGCAGTATCAAAGTACATCTGCCCTATAACTTTGATTCAACACAGTTACTATCAACGTTCAGCATTGAGGACGCGTTATGCCGTCAACACACAAAATCACATTACACAAAATGGAATCGGCACGTAGATTATGTGGCATTGCGCGATTGACAAACCTACTCGACAATAAATAGTCATAGATTAACCTAAACCAAAGGAAGATATAATGGCAAGCATTAATGAATTCAAGATACTAAATGCAAAATGCAAAACCTATTTCGACATTCTTGAAAAAGATTTAGGAAGGAAAATAGAAGTTCCTAGAGCCTGTAATTAACTTTTAGTTGAGTAACTCAACTAGCTTTTTGACAAAGAGAATCGCAA
>JAEUQN010000187.1 GCA_016789725.1 Blastocatellia bacterium
CGCTTGCCCGATTGTTAGATCAAAGACAGGCAAGCGGGGACGCTTGCGCTCCAGTCAGGATGGAATTGCCTCCTTATGAAAATCACCAACATCCAAACCTATCGCGTCGAACTTCCCTTACACGAAGGCAGCTACAAATGGTCAGGCGGTCGCAGCGTAGACGTCTTCGATTCGACCGTCGTAGCGATTCACACCGATGCAGGCATCACCGGCTACGGCGAAGTCTGTCCGCTCGGCCCCGCGTATTTGCCCGCGTATGCCGCAGGCGCGCGCACGGGCATTGCCGAAATCGCGCCGCATCTGATTGGCTGCGATCCGACCGAACTGAGCCGCATCAATCAACGCATGGATCAATCGTTGCGCGGGCATTCGTATGTGAAATCCGCGCTCGATATGGCGTGCTGGGATATTTTGGGCAAAGCGTGCGGGCAGCCGGTTGTGACACTGCTCGGCGGTCGCTACGGCGCAGACTTCGCGTTGTATCGCGCGATTTCGCAGGACTCGCCGGAGCAGATGGCTTCGATGGTGGGCAAGTATCGCGCGGAAGGCTACACGAAATTCCAGCTTAAATCCGGCAGCGATGTCGAAACAGATATTGCACGCATTCACAAAGTCGCCGCCGAATTGCAGCCTGGCGACGTGCTGGTCGCCGACGCCAATTGCGGCTGGACGCAGCACGAAGCCATGCGCGTAGCCGACGGTGTGCGCGACGTGAACGTGTACATCGAACAGCCGTGTCTGAGCTACGAAGAGTGCCTCGTGATTCGTCGTCACACGAATCGCCCGTTTGTATTGGACGAAGTGATTGATGATTTGAAGACGGTCGTGCGCGGCTATCACGATCAGGCGATGGATGTCATCAACCTGAAAATCTCGAAGGTCGGCGGCCTGACGAAAGCGCGGCAGATTCGTGATCTGTGCGTGTCGCTCGGCATTGCGATGACGATTGAAGACACGTGGGGCGGCGACATCATCACGGCTGCGATTGCGCATCTGGCGCACAGCACGCCGCCGGAATATTTGTTCTCGGCGACGGACTTCAATAGCTACGTGACCGTCAGCATTGCCGAAGGCGCACCGCAACGACAGCACGGACGATTGGCGGCTTCGACGGAAGCGGGGTTGGGTGTTGTGCCGCGCATGGATGTGTTGGGCGAGCCAGTGTTGGAGATTGGCTGAATGACAACGCTGTTAGCGAACTAGCACGTAAAATGAACTATAAAGTTATTGTAAAATACGATCACACTACAAAACGTTAATACGAGTGAGCTTATTGTTAGATGTTATAAAATAAATGAACAAGCTTGTGGTTGACGAAAATTTAATACACGAATTTAATACCTTACTAGACGCACCTGCACCGCCTGGGCGGCAGAAAGAGCAAGTAATCCAAGAATATTTAGAGGAACATACTGAGTTAATACCTACACAAAATCTATTGAACCATCATCTTCACCTAGAGACTATAGTGTCGAAATTCCCTTTGGGAACGGAACTCACAACAGACTATTTATACATTACAAAAAGTTCTGATACTTGGCGTATTACTCTCGTGGAGATCGAATCTCCAGACAAGTCAATTTTTACAAACGACACGAAGAAAGTAACCACAACTGCTGAATTCAATGCAGCATTAAACCAAGTCAGGAGTTGGAAATACTTCATAGAGGATAATAAGGCAGAGGTGATTAGAAGGTTAGAACCATTGTTACAACCGTCTAGTATGCGGAATAACCCCATAGAGTTTCATTATCAACTGATTATCGGAAGGTCTAAAGAGAAGAACTTGAGCGTAGAAAGAAAAAAGCACTTTCGCATGATTGGTCTCGAAACAGAGTTTGATCTTCTCACTTACGATAAAGTCGTAAGTTGGTATGAGAATGGTCAGCCTTACAAAAAACTGGTACTTCGTCTTACTGGTAATCAGTATGCCTTCAAATACATGCACTTTGAGCCAAATCATCTGTTGGCATATTTGGGGCCTGATCGGTTAGAGCTAACACGCGAAGAAACGGATCGTCTAAAGAAAGCAGGTTACGAGGTAGATAAATGGCGAGAAGGAGACCTTCTTATAATCAATGGTAAATGCACCAATTGGCCGAGTCTAAATAGGAGGTTACTATGACAATTAGAAACTTCATCCATGCCACCGTAAGGCTCTTGCTATTCATTCTTGTACTTTCTCCCCAACTCTTCGCCCAACAACCCAATCCCTCCACGCTCACGCTCGAACGCATTTTTTCCAGCCGCGAATTTGCGGCGGAACGATTCGGCCCGGCGCGTTGGCTCGAAGGCGGCGCGGCGTACACAACAGTGGAAGCTTCGCCCACAAGCAAAGGCGCGGATGATTTGATCCGCTACGACAGCGCGAGCGGGCAACGCAGTGTGTTGATTGCGGCGGAGCAATTGATTCCGAAAGGCCAAACGACGCCGCTCCAAATCGAAGACTACGACTGGTCAAACGACGGCAAGCGGTTGCTGATTTTTACGAACACAGTGAAGGTCTGGCGCTACAACACGCGCGGCGATTATTGGGTGTTGGATCGTGCGACGAAGAGTTTGACAAAACTCGGCGGCGACGGTGCGGCTTCGACGTTGATGTTTGCGAAGTTTTCGCCGGATGGCACGCGCGTCGGCTATGTGCGCGACAACACGTTGTTCGTCGAAAATCTGAGCGATCACAAAATCACGCAGCTTTCCGACAAAGGCTCGCGCACGCACATCAACGGCACGTTCGATTGGGTGTACGAAGAGGAACTGGATTGCCGCGACGGCTGGCGTTGGAGTCCTGACAGCAAGCGCATCGCGTACTGGCAACTGGACGCGACAGGCGTGCGCGATTTCTTCCTCATCAACAACACGGATTCGTTGTATCCGACGCTGACGCCGATTCCCTACCCCAAAACCGGCGAGACAAATTCCGCCGCGCGCATCGGCATCGTCAATGTTGACGGGGGTGAAACAAAATGGATGGAGATTTCCGGCGATCCGCGCAATCAATATCTGGCGCGGATGGAATGGATGCCCGGCACGCAGTCCATCATCATCCAACGGCTGAATCGCTTGCAAAATACGAACGATGTTTTGATCGGCGAATTGAACGGCAAGACGCGCGTGTTGATGACCGACAAAGACGAAGCGTGGGTGGACATTCATTCCGACAACCTGACGTGGCTCAATAACGGCAAGCAGTTTTTATGGATCAGCGAACGCGACGGCTGGCGGCATGCGTATCTGGCTTCGCGTGACAACGGCGAACTGAAGCTGATTACGAACGGCGCGTACGACATCGTCAGCGTCGCGGGCGTGGACGAAAAAGGCGGCTGGTTCTACTTCATCGCTTCCCCCGACAACGCGGCGCAGCGGTATTTGTATCGCACGCGGCTTGATGGCTCCGGCAAGGCCGAACGATTGTCGCAACAAGCGGGAACGAATGCGTACAACATTTCGCCCGATTGTCGTTGGGCATTTCATACGCATTCGGCGTTCGGCGTGCCGCCGCGCATCAGCTTCGTGCGTCTGCCACAGCATCAGGAAGCGCGCGTGTTTGCGGACAATGCAAAGCTGCGCGAACGATTGAGCAGTTTGCGTTTGGGCAAGACCGAATTCTTCAAAGTCAAAATTGCGAACGACATTGAATTGGACGGCTGGCTGATCAAACCGCCGGACTTCGATCCGAACAAAAAATATCCGCTGCTATTTCACGTCTACGGCGAACCGGCGGGGCAAACCGTGCTGGACAATTGGGGCGGCGCGCGGCAATTGTGGCATCAGATGTTGGCGCAGCAAGGCTACCTGATTGCGAGCGTAGACAATCGCGGCACACCTGCTCCGCGTGGTCGGGCGTGGCGCAAGGTCGTCTATCGCAAGATCGGCGTGCTGGCTTCCGAGGAACAAGCCGCTGCCGCCAAACAAATCACCGCGTGGCCGTTCGTAGACGCCTCGCGCGTGGCCGTGTGGGGTTGGAGCGGCGGCGGTTCGATGACGCTGAATCTGCTGTTCCGTTCGCCCGAAATCTACAAAGTCGGGATGTCGGTCGCGCCCGTCAGCAATCAACGCTTGTACGATTCGATTTATCAGGAACGCTATATGGGTTTGCCGCAGGACAATGCCGAAGATTACAAGCAAGGCTCGCCTGTGACATTCGCGGATAAGCTGCAAGGCAAGCTGTTGCTGGTTCACGGTACAGGCGATGACAACGTGCATTATCAAAGCGCGGAGTTGGTGATCAATGCAATGATTGCCGCGAACAAACCGTTCACGATGATGGCGTATCCAAATCGCAGCCACAGCATCAGCGAAGGCGCAAACACATCGCGGCATCTGCACGAATTGTTGACAAGATTTTTGCGCGAAAACATGCCGCCGGGCGCGAAGTAATTGTGGAAACGCGAAGCGCCTGGGAGCGCAAGCGCCTCGCTTGCCGAGCGCGCGCAGCGGCGCTCGCAGACGTGGCAAGGAAATCCGTTGATCTTCAGCGAATTTCCTCACAAGGTAGGTTGCTTCGCTATCGCTCGCAAACAGCAAGCGAGGCGCTTGCGCTCCCAGGCGCTTCGCGTCCAACAAAACCAATTTTCAACTATGAACTTACAAACACAACGCATCGCCGATATTCAAACTGCATTACAAACCGCCCAACTCGATGGCTGGTTATTTTATGACTTTCGCCACAGCGATCCGCTAGCGTATCGCATCCTGAAACTTGATGCGCACACGCACACGACGCGGCGGTGGTATTACTTTGTGCCTGCGATGGGCGAGCCAACAAAGATTGTGCATCGCATTGAGCAGGAAAAGCTGGACGCGCTGCCAGGACGTAAATGCGTGTATTTGCCGTGGCAGGAACAACACGGATTTTTGCGTGAAGCATTGGCTGGCGCGAAGCGCATTGCGATGCAGTATTCGCCGCTCAATGCGATTCCGTACATCTCGCGTGTGGATGCCGGGACGATTGAACTGGTGCGCAGCTTCGATGTCGAAGTCGTCACGAGCGCGGAACTGGTGCAGCAATTTGAAGCCGTCTGGTCGCCTGCGCAAAAGGCAATGCACATCACCGCCGCCGAAAACGTGCATCGCATCATTCACGAAGCCTATGCCGAAATCGCGCGCGGCATTCGTGCCGACGAAGCGGTTACCGAATACGGCATTCAGCAATTTATGATGCGGCGCTTTGCCGAGGCGGGAATGATTTGTGATGCGCCGCCGATTGTTGCCGTCAATGCCAACAGTGCGAACGCACATTACTCGCCCAACAGCGAACGCTTTTCGCCAATCAATGAAGGTGATTTCGTGTTGCTCGACGTGTGGGCGAAGCTGGATCAGCCAAGTTCAGTGTATGCCGATTTGAGTTGGACAGGGTTCGTCGGCGAAAGCGTGCCTGAAGCATATTCACGTATCTTCGACATCGTCGCCGGGGCGCGCGATGCGGCGGTCACTTTCGTTCAAAGCAAAGTCCACGCGGGCGAATCGTTTCGTGGCGCAGAAGTGGATGACGTTTCGCGCGCGGTGATTCGTGATGCGGGCTACGCGGATCGCTTCAACAATCGCACGGGACATTCTATCGGCGCAGAAGTGCACGGCAACGGCGCGAACATTGATAATCTGGAAACACCCGACACGCGCTTCGTGGTGCCGAACACCTGCTTCTCGATTGAGCCGGGGATTTACCTGCCGGGCGAATTCGGCTTGCGGTCAGAGATTGATGTGTTCGTTGGCGAAGATGAAGTAGTCATTGCCGGACAGCCGATCCAGACCGCCGTCATCCCGATCCTCACCTTGTAGCTTTTGCATTTTGCCAAAGCAGGCTTGGCACATTGCATTTTGCCAAATTGTCACAATTGCCGCGAAATTGTCGCAATGAGGCGGGATTGCCGCAGCAATCGTCTAATTTTGTCGCAATTCTATTTTGCCTAGCCTTCGCAAAACGCGATTTCGGCGTTGTTGAAATCATCTTCTCCTTCCCGCTCTTTTGTTTCTATTTCAATGAGTTAGCAAGCAAAAAAACTTCTGGCACACCAGATGCTTATAGATTGGCTCAAGTTGTGGAACTTCAAGAAGGAATGCTCGCTATGCTCTATACACCAACCGTTCGCCCAACTAATGTCACAACCGGATTATTCGGGTACACTTCGCTGCCCAAAATAGAAACCTCGGTTTTCAGGAAAGAGTTACGGCATCGTTCCATCATTACCTATTCCCTTCCCAGCGAGCGTGTGCGTGATTTGATTCCAGAAGAGTTTGATTTGGGTGAAACAACCACACTTACGATTGAATCATTTCTCGACAGCGGACGCACCCAATTTGAGCAAACGAATTATCGCCTCCAGGTCAGCTTGCACGGCAAGCCCTGTAGCTGGTTGCTGGGTGCTTCGCTCGGTTCATTGTCGGGCGTCACCTCGCGGCATTTGTATGCCCTGCCCTGGCATTTGAGCGCGATGGAATTTCAAGTCGCGCTGGATTCCACCATTGATCGTTACAAAAAATATCGGCTTAGCACTCAAAGCCAATGGGCCAGCGCCGATTGGGAAATCGTTGATACGGGCGTGCCGATGCGGGCGGAAATGCCATTGGAAATCACGGATTATTTTGTCCGCCGTGATGGAGAAATGGGCAACTATCAAACTATTTATCAAACCAGTCTGGCAACGCGCGGTCAATTGAAAGCCGGTCGTTGCGACTTGTTACATTCACTTGGGTTACTCAGTGCGGATGAGCTGCAACACCCCACCGCCGTGCTCCTGCAACGAGCCGTGACGTGTGAAATCAAACCTGCGGTGTCAAGCCCAGGTGTTGTTCTTGCAGCCTAGATGCTATTAGTTATTTGGTTTCATACTCCTCCAGTTATAGCGCTCGTTGTTGCTATCAGCTTTGCTCGGTCGTCAGAAGTCAAATCACACTCAAACGAAACGAAATCTGAGTCCAACAACGCGCGCTATCTCCTTCCTGCCTCCCATTGCCAACCAGAATAATTACTGTCATGTTTATCCCCATGCTGCTCACAATTCTGCTGGTGTCGCTGGTGATAACACTGGCGCTCGGCTTCTACGTCATCATCACCGCACCCGATGAAGCGATCAATCGGACGTTTGCCAGCTTCATTGGGATGATGATTTTGTGGATTCTCAAGGACATCGCCTTTTGGTGTTTTCACAAAGACGATGAAAACTCTGTCTGGTGGGGGATTGTCAGCTTTTTGATCGGCATTAGCTTGCAAATTCCGCTGCTTCTTTTCGCCGAAGTGTTCCCGGAAAATGCCCGACCGCGATGGAAACGCGTAGCCCTGCTCTCGGCTCCTCTCATCTTGCTCATCCCGTTTTTAATCACCGGATCATTGTGGGAAAGCATTGGCTTTTCACATGGTGAATTTCATATCAAATTGAAGCCAACCGCTTATTTTTTTGGCGCGTATAACGCGTTGCTCCTGACCATCGGCATCACGCAACTGATCCAAAAATATCGCAAGTACAAGGGGACGCTCTGGGGTAAGCAATTAGCCTCTGTCATTCTGGGCATTCTGGTGACAGGCATCTTGATTGTGCCTGCGGGAAACCTGTTGCCAGCGCTCGGTCATTACACGTTTCTGCCGTACAGCTCCGTTTTCATCGTAGCCGGAACGTTGATTTATGCGTACGCCATTACGAACTTCAAACTCTTCTCGCTGCAAACTGCTGTGGATCAACTGCGGCTCTTTCCGATCACTTATAAAATCACAATTGCCGTGGCTTCGGTCAGCTTGCTCGGCTTCTTTTTGATGCAGGCTCCAGTCGCGGTGTGGGCCTTCAGCAGCGACGATCCCGGCTGGCGAAAGTTTCTGGTCTTTGCACCGATTGCAGGATTGATTCCGTCACTGATTTTGATTTTGGTGATTGTCAAAATCCTGTCGCGGCCTTTGCGCGAATTAACCGAAAAGACGTTGGAAGTGGCGCGCGGTAACTACGGCGCACAAATCGAACTGGCGCGGAATGACGAACTCGGCGTACTTGCCAAAAGCTTCAATTCGATGAGCCAGCAAATGGCCACCGACATCGCACGGCTCAAGGAAATCAATCAGGCGTTGATCCGTACGGAAAAACTTGCCACCGCTGGCACGCTGGCAACTTGCGTCGCACACGAAGTAAACAATCCGTTGGCCTCGATTTCATCGCTAGCGCAATCGTTGCTGGGTCGGGCGCAGGAAGAACGCGACCGCGAAACCTTGCGCGTGATCCTGACTCAAATTACGCGAATCACTGGCGTCTTGCGCAGTCTGATGGATTTTGCACGCCCGCAAATGCCCACCCGCACGGCTTCCGACCTCAATCAAGTCTTAGCCAAAAGCATCGAACTCGCGCGTTATGATAAGCAATTCAAGCAATTGGACCTGCAAGTCGAATTCAGCAGCAATCTGCCACCACTGCAAATTGATGGCGATCAAATGCAACAGGTGTTTTTGAACCTGCTGCTCAACGCGCGCGATGCGATTGACGAAGCGGATAGAAATGGAAACGGTGAAATCAAAATCTCGACGCGACGCGATGCCCATGAAATCATTGTCGAAATCACAGACAACGGCATCGGCATTCATCCCGAAAATCTGGATCGCATCTTTGATCCTTTCTTTTCCACCAAACCCAAGGGTAAAGGCACAGGCCTGGGCCTAGCGGTCAGCCATAATATCGTTGCGGCGCACGGAGGTCGCATCAGTATTGCGCCCCTGACACAAGGGACGATGGTGACTATCGCATTTCCTGAAGCTTTATGAACCAAACAACCATTCTCATTGTTGAAGACGAAGACTTGATGCGCGGCATCATTGCGGGCTTGCTGACCGATGCAGGCTATCGCGTCGTGACGGCGGAAAATGCCGAAGAAGGCATCAATCTTTTCACCACCGAAGCGCCCGATTTGACGATCAGCGACATCAACATTGGCAAGGTGGACGGCCTCACCTTGCTTGACCGCATCAAGCAGGTAGATGCGGATGCAATTGTCGTAATGATTACCGCGTACTCTTCGGTCGAGACCGCGGTCGCCGCTTTGCGCAAAGGTGCGTACGATTACATCACCAAGCCATTCATCAACGAAGACCTTTTGCAGGCGGTCAAAAACGCGCTACGACAACGTGCCTTGTTTCGGGAAAATCATTACCTGCGACGCGAACTGAAACAACGCTACAACTTCGACCATATCATCGGGCGTTCGGATGCGCTGACAGGCATCTTTCGCCTGATTGAAAAAGTCGCAGGCACGTCGAGCAGCGTGTTAATGCAGGGCGAATCCGGCACCGGCAAAGAATTGCTGGCACGCGCAATTCATTACAACAGCCCGCGCGCCGACGGACCGTTCATTGCGATCAATTGCGGTGCATTGCCGGAAAATTTGCTGGAGTCAGAACTATTCGGCTACGTCAAAGGCGCATTCACCGGCGCGAGCACCAATAAAACGGGGCTGTTGCGGGCGGCAAATGGCGGAACGTTGTTGTTGGATGAGGTAGGCGAGATGCCCGCCACTTTGCAGGTCAAGCTGTTGCGCGCGTTGCAGGAACGCGAGGTCACACCGCTTGGCGCAACCAAGCCGGAAGCCTTCGATGCGCGCATCATTGCCGCGACGAATCGCAGTTTGGAAGAAGAAGTCACGCAAGGCCGTTTCCGCGAAGATTTGTTTTACCGCTTGAGCGTGATCGGCTTCACGGTTCCGCCGCTTCGGGACCGCCGCGAAGATATTCCATTGCTCGTGCGTTATTTCGTCAAACGCTTTTGCCAGGAACAAGGCGTCGCGGAAAAAAGAGTCAGCGATGAAGCCATGCAACGGCTTATCAATTACGAATGGCGTGGCAATGTGCGCGAGTTACAAAACGCAATGGAGCGCGCGGTCACGTTGAGCGACGATCAAATTGAAGAGAATTCGTTGCCCAATAAAATCCTGACCGCCAACATCGGGACGCGCGATTTAACGGGCCAGATTGTCACGCTCGAAGAACTGGAACGACGCCATATTCTGGACACGATGGCGAGCGTCAATGATGACAAAACGCGTACCGCAGAATTGCTGGGCATTGATCTCTCGACCCTGTATCGCAAGCTCAAACGATACGGACGATAATCGTTTTTCGGATTCCCAAATCCCCCCGAAGCCTTTATAATGCCGCCGCATTGAGCTATACCCGCCTCACCACCCACGTGCATTCGCCGCCCCCTGAAATTCGTGGTACTTTGTCATTTTTCGTGGGTTAAATTTTTTCGGAGGAATTTTTGTGACGGATCTTAAAAAAATCACACGCGCACTCATTAGTGTTTCTGACAAACAGGGAATTCTGGAATTGGCACAGGTTCTGGTGCGCCATAACATCGAAATCATTTCAACGGGCGGCACGGCCAAATTATTGCGAGCGTACGGCGTCAATGTGCGGGACGTCTCCGATTTTACGGGCTTTCCTGAAATGCTGGATGGCCGCGTCAAAACGCTGCATCCGAAAATTCATGGCGGGATTTTGCACATCCGCGATAACGCCGAACATCGCCGCCACGCCAATAATCACAACATCGCGCCCATTGATCTGGTGATCGTGAATCTCTATCCATTCCGTGAAACCATCGCTAAACCATCGGTCACGCTCGACGATGCTATCGAAAACATTGATATTGGCGGCCCGGCGATGCTCCGTTCAGCGGCCAAAAATCATAATGATGTAGCGGTCGTAGTTGAACCCACAGACTACCCACGGCTCACAAAATTACTCAATGCAAACGATGGCGCATTGCCGCAAACAGTGCGCTATGAACTCGCGGTCAAAGCCTTTCGTCACACCGCCGCGTATGATCGTGACATTTCGCGCTACCTGGGCCAGCAATTACCCACCGACGCCACCACCAACGAATTGCCAGATGAATGGACACTAGAGCTGAATAAAGCGACGGGCCTTCGTTACGGCGAGAACCCCCATCAAAAAGCGGCTCTCTACAAAATCGCAGGCAGCAACGAACGCGGCGTGGCAAATGCGGAGCAGTTGCAAGGCAAAGAGCTTTCGTACAACAACCTGCTGGATGGTGACGCGGCGTGGAATCTCGCATTGGAAATTTATCAGGCGCAAAGGCGCGACGCGCAGGCCAGTGGAGCGATTGAAACGAGTGGGTTGCCGCATACGTGCGCAATCATCAAACATACGAACCCCTGTGGCATTGGAATCGGGACAACCGCGCTTGACGCCTTCACCAAAGCCAAAGCAACAGATCCCGTTTCGGCCTTCGGTGGCATCATCGCGTGTACCAAAACGATTGACGAAAGCGCCGCCCACGCCATGAGTGAACTATTTGCGGAGGTTATCATCGCGCCGGATTTCACAGCCGAAGCAAAGACGATCTTTTCGGTGAAGAAAAATCTGCGGCTCTTGCAAATGGGGGAGATTGCCACCTCACGCGATCCTTATTTCGAGTTGCGTCGCATCAGTGGCGGAATGCTGGTGCAGGAAAACGATCACGAATTGCTGGACGAAGAGAGCTTCAAAATCGTCAGTGAGCGCAAACCGACCGTCGCCGAATTACGCGCGCTACGATTCGCCTGGGCGATTTGTAAGCACGTCAAATCGAATGCCATCGTCTATGCCAAAGAAGATCAATTGGTCGGTGTCGGCGCAGGGCAAATGTCCCGTGTAGATTCGGTCAAGCTCGGCGCAACCAAAGCACAGTTACCGCTGACGGGATCGGTGCTGGCGTCGGATGCGTTCTTTCCGTTCCGCGATGGTTTGGACGAAGCGGCCAGGCACGGCATCACGGCAGTCATTCAACCGGGCGGATCAGTGCGCGATGCGGATGCAATTCAGGCCGCAAATGAACACAACCTGGCAATGGTGTTTACGGCCATGCGACACTTCAAACACTAAACATCAAGCTGCCAGGAGGTTGCTCATTCTCTCCTGGCAGCTTGATGATTTGATCGTAAAAATTGAGTGACGATTATTTGAAGGGCGCGGGATCGCCAGTGCGGGCAATCAACTTCAGCGGCTCACCTTTTTTCTTGTAGAAAATACCCACCGTCGAATTTCGTAATTGCGAGACAAACGCGATGTCACCGTTATCATTGATGACCGGGTTAATAAAGTTATTGAAGATATTGCGCTCGTCTTTGGGGTCCAAGCCGGGGGCAGGCCGCTCGTACATGGCAACTGGCTCAATGCCGTCAGCAGTTTTCACAAACACACCGCGCGCGCGCCCGGCATAGTTCCCAATAAAAACGACATCCCCTTTAGAGTTGACGCCGGGCATAAAGAAATCGGTAAAAGTTGCGGTCATATCTGGCACCGTGTCGCCATTTCTCACCACGACCTTGGTTGGCCCATCACCTTTGACAAACAAGACACGCCCGGCCTTCTCGCCATCCACAAACCCAACGAAAGTCACGATTCCATTATTGCTCATCGCAGGAGCGCGGTTGCCGAAGCCAATGTAATTTGAGCCTGTAATCGGCGAAGCCTGATCCTGAATCGCAATCGCTTCGACCCCTTTGCCAGGGCGACGAACAAAAATTGCACCGCCAGCACTGACGCGACAAAAGAAGGGAACCTCGCCTCGTTCGTTAATAGTCGAGGGGTAAAAATGTTCGCTGTACTGGGTCTCTTCTCCGGCAGGCGTCTTCTGCCCGCTACGAGCAACCAAACTCAGTTTGCCATTTTCCAGGATAAATAGCCCCCGTCCGTCCGGGTCTGTGTACGTGCCGATAAAAGACATCGTCCCTTTGGAATTCATCGAAGCGGTCGCAAAGCCGATATAAGTGGCAGGGTTATTCGGGATTTCCTGTCCCATCGCATAAATCAATTTGAGACCTGCCGCCGTTTTCGTGAAGATACCTGCTTGTCGCATTCCCCCACTGGCGTCCTGTTCGCTGCCCGAAACTTTGAAGGCAGGGGTTTTCGTGTCCATGGTCCCCGTAAATGTCAGTTCCCCATTATCATTGATTGAGACATGATTCACGCTCAGGATTGGGGCGGGAAGGTTTCCGCTTTTATCCCCGTCTCTGACATAATCCCAGGTACTGTCTGGCTTGCGCACCAGAATGGCGGCGCCATAGCCTCCCTCAGCTTTTTCAGAAACATATCGCACGGTAAAAGCAAGTTCGCCTTTATTGTTTAGAACCGGAAATCCAAAGCTGCCTATTTGATTTTGCTTGAGTGGTTTTGCCACTTCCGGCGCAGCTTTGGGTTCATTGGTGCGTGGAGTGACAGCAACAGGGCCGTCTTCCTGCGAAGCAGGCTTACTACTTTGACTTTTCTGTCCAGATTTTGATCCAACAGTCGCCCCTTGAGTTTGAGACAAAACCACTGAGGTTCCGCTCAAACCGAGGACAACCATCAATCCAAGCGTGAGAGGGGTGAGGGAAAAACGATAACTTGACATGGTGATTGAAAACCTCCAAATGAAAACTTGATCTCATGAACCTTTCAGGCTCCGTGCGTTCGGGGATTGGGTGTGAGGAGCGCACAGACGAATAGCGTAGCACGAAGGTTACACGCCGGACGTTCGGCGAAGTTCCCGCAAACCTGGATTTTTTTACGGCCCACCGTAAAGCAGTTCGCGCGCCCAGTTACGGACTGGACAAGCCGCACCATAACGCAGGATTTGGCAAATCCTATTGCAGAAAGGTTGTATTCTCGCGTTGGGCGTTCAGATGAGAAAAGCAGGCAGGCGGATGAGACTCCCACCTGCTTTCAAAGGCTGATTACTGACCAAATCGCAAACTTTCCAGCGTCTGGAGAAACGCAGGATTGTAGGCTTGAGCCTCGTCTTCAGGAGAAATCAGTACCAAATAAAATAACTTTCCGTTCGGCAAAATCGTGGTGCAAATGATGTCGCGTTCATTGCGTCCGGTGATTGGCGATTCGCCTCCCACTGGAACATACAACGCAGGCAAGCCACCCAGACGAGTTTGTTGGAAGTTTTCCAGGATACGCATCTCAGGATTATCGCGGAGTTGTAATTCCACAAACGCTTTTGAGGCAGCCTCCAAATTACGCAAATTGGCGGGCAGGTCTTGTGTGCCGATAAACATGCCGTGCGTCACAACCACACCGCCCGTGCTGGTTTTTCCGGCAGCCCCTGGTGGAGCATAGATGGAAATTTCATCGCTGGCGGAAATCATTTGCCAATTGCTCGGTACAGAAACCACGAAAGAACCATCCCCCGCGCGTAATGTCTGTTGCTGGGATGACGGAGCCGGAGGCCTTGCTACTGGGCGTTGCTGTACAGCCTGACGGCGCAGATCACGGCCACCGGGCAGGCCCCGGACACGGGCTTTAAGCTGTTGAAATTCAGGCGTATCTACTATCGGGTTCTGTGCCAGCTTGAGTTGCGGCAGTAGCTCATTTAAGTATTGAATGCGATTTCCGGGATCAGGGTGATCGCTCAGGATTTGAGGCGGACGCGCGCCTTCAGCCATTAGTGTCTTGAAAAAACTTCCCAACCCGCGCGGATCATATCCGGCAGAAGCCAGGATTTGCGCACCCATAATATCCGCCTGTTTTTCCGCCGTGCGACTGAATCGGAGAAAGAGCAAATTGGCTCCAGCGCCTAAAACTGAATCGCCCAACGAAGCACCATCACGTCCGCCTCCCAGAATCGCCGAGGCTACGCCCAGTCCTTTTTCCGCGACCATCTGCTTCGACATTTGACTGGTGCCGTGCCGAAGCGCCGAGTGACTGATCTCGTGGGCCATCACGCCAGCCAATTCAGATTCATTTTTGGCGGCCACTATCGCGCCCGTGTGAACGTACAAAAAGCCTCCGGGCAAAGCGAACGCATTGATTTCTTTGACATCTACAACCTTAAACTGGTACGGAAATTTTTCACCGGGAGCCTGCGCGGCCAATCGTTTGCCAATGTTATTAACATATTGTTGCACAACCTGATCCGGCAGTACGCGCATTTCACGTTCGATTTGCGCAGCATTCTGCCGCCCGATAGCCACGTCCTGTTCTGGCGACATCAAGTTGAAGCCAGGCTTAAACTGCGGAGCCTGTTCCTGCCCGCGCACCGGACCACCGGAACCACCTCGATTGCAAGCGGATTGA
>JAEUQN010000188.1 GCA_016789725.1 Blastocatellia bacterium
CACCCGCCTTCGCGGGTTATGATCGTCGAATTTCCAAACACTCTCTAAGGCCGCGAATTATACAGCGACCCGCAAAGTTGCTGAAGGGAAGGTTAAGCAAGGAGAATCTTTGATGGCAAATCAAGTTGAGCAAATCACGTCCGAAGAACTCGCCCCGCGCCCGGTCACGCGCCTGGAACGCAAGCACGCAAAAGGGTTTCTCAAAAATGTTATTTACCTGATTCCGAATTTCCTCAAGCTGCTATTTCGCCTCTTCAAAGACGGTCGCGTTCCAGCCGCTGAGAAAGTATTTCTGATCGGTGCCATTGGATACGTTATCACACCGATTGATTTGCTACCGGATGTGATTCCCTTTGTAGGGCAAGTAGACGATTTATATTTGATCGCGCTAACACTGCTGCGCCTACTGAACCGCACCCCGGCGGACGTCATTCGCCAACATTGGGAAGGCGGCGGCGACATCGCCCGCATTGTCAGCCGCATTGCACAAACCGCCAGCTTTATTCTACCCAAACGCATTGCCAACATCTTACTCGGCAAAGTCGTGATTGCGCCGAAGATCAAAGGCGGAGTGTTCACTTCCCCAGCCGAGGACGAAGCCACTCCCACGAAATAAAAGCTGGCCAAAGCCCTTTCGTAAATAGTTTTTATGCTGAAATACGTTTCTATGCTGGTTGTTTTGTTATTCCTCTCCGGCGCTGCCATCGCACAAGTGGTAACGGATTGTCAGGTTGAAAGATTAAAAGGGAAGGTCAAAACCATAGTGGAAGATAGTGCAACACTCGAAGGCAAACCCGGCCATTGGAAAGAACTGAGGCGAAGACGAGTTGGCACAATGTCCTGGGACAAACAAGGCTATGAAGTTGAACGAATCGCCGGTGCTGTAGATCAACCCATGTACAAAGCAGTTTCCAGTTACAATGCTACGCAAAAAACGCGGACTGAACACCGCTATGACTTTCCAATCCAAGGAGGAGTCAAGGGTTATATTCTTGATTCTCAGGGCAAACCGATAAAGCCCCCTCCCCCAACTCAAGCCCCCGATGACGTAGTGATTAGCGAAATCCTGTACACGTTCGATGACAAGGGGAATCGGTCGGGATACGCTATTTACCAGCGACAAAAAAACAGCAAGAAGCTCGTCCGACGGAGTGCCCTCAACTGGAATACAGACGGTAAACTGAAAGAAGGACAATGGTACGATGGTGCAGGAAAACTGCTGTTCAAATTTGTCTACAAATACGACGCGCAGGGGAACGAAATCGAAGCCTTAATGATCGTAGGTCAAAACACCTCACGCACCACGTATTCTGAATATCAATTCGATGCACAGGGAAATTGGATTAGCAGAATCAGCCAGGAGGATTCCGTATCAGCCTACAACCCGAATAGCAAAACAACCTACAAAACCTATCGGCAAATCACATATTGGCAATAGCTCAGCGCAGACAATGTAAGTAAGATTGCAAGGCTTCTGGCAATGGTGCTTCAAACGACATCCGCTCTCCATTCGGATGCTCAAACATCAAACTCGCCGCGTGTAAAAACGGTCGTCCCAGCTTTTCAATCGAACTTCGTAATCGCGCATCTTTCACCGTATTCACGCGCCCGCCATCATAGGTTGCATCGCCCACAATCGGATGTTTGAGGTGAGCCAGATGCACGCGAATCTGGTGCGTGCGTCCGGTTTTGATTTCGACATCGAGTAGCGTGAAATCGGCGAAGCGTTCGACGACACGGTACAGTGTAAGCGCGTGTCTTCCCTGCCCTTCTGGTCGCACCGCCATCTTGACGCGATTGCGCGGGTCACGACCGATGGGCGCGTCAATTCGCCCCGACTCGTTTTTCACCACCCCATACACCAGGGCTGTGTAGTGTTTCTCCACCGTACGCGCTTCAAATTGGGCAGCCAGATGTTGGTGCTCACGATCTGTCTTCGCAACGACGATCAAGCCCGAAGTCCCAACATCCAGCCGATGCACGATTCCCGGTCGCAAAGAATTCGCTTGCGACAATTGATTGAAGTGATACACCAGCGCATTCGCCAGTGTGCCGGAATTCACGCCTGCGCCGGGATGCACGACCATTCCGGCAGGTTTGTTGATGACAATCAGGTCATCATCTTCGTGCAGGATGTTGAGCGGAATATTTTCCGGCGCAGCTTCAAGCGGTACGATTTCAGGCAATTCCAGTTGAATTTCATCGCCTGCTCGCACTTTATAACTAGCCTTCGCGCTGCGGTCATTAACGAAGCAATCGCCACTTTGAATGGCCTTTTGAATTGTCGCGCGCGAGACGCCTGCCAGGAACGCAGCTAAAAACGCATCCAGGCGCATCCCCGCTGATTCAGCCGTAACGATAATCAACTCCGAGTCTTCGTTCATGGATTTTGGGATCATTGTTTTGTGAGTTGTTGGAAAACGATTTGCAACCATTCGGGGCCGGAACGTGCGGGAGATTGATCGGGGTGTGCTGCTGCCCAATCCAACGCCAGAACCAGCGGTAACCAATTGACGCCGCGCGTGGCCGTCAGGGTTTGCACGATGCGCGAAACGCTGCCCGGCAAAACGACGCATTGCACCGTCTCAGCAGAGGGCGCAGCACAGTTTTCAGCCGGCGACGTCACCAAATATTCGCGGCAGGCCAGCGGGCGGTCTGGATGAACGCCACAGGATTCTTCTTCCAAAAACGGACACGCGATCCCCTCTTGAAAATATGTCAGCCCAAGCTGTCGCCGTGCTTCGGTGGATAATTCGCCGGGAGACAAGAGCTGCTGCCACAAACCGCTCGACTGTAGTTTTTCTTTGGCCGCTGCAAAGCGATTCCGAATCATTGACCGGCGCGGCTCCGGCATAGCTTCCACTAATTCGCGCAACAGATACGCTTCACTTTCTGCAATCGGTACAAGTTGCCGACAGCATGCGCCGCAACCTTTGGTACAGGAAATCTGTGCGCCTGTGGCCTCAGCGTTGCTGACGCCGACCTTCACCACGGCATTCGTCAATTGCTGAAAAACGGGCAGCATTCTGGTGGCACGCACAGGTTTCGCGGGTACAGTAATTTCCAATTCGACCTTTGTTCCCGCAATCGTCAGCGCGCCTTTGCCAGTGATCCATTCGTGATGGGCATCAGAGTTGTTCATCGAGGCAATGATACTAAACTGCGCGGCGTTTGTCTGACCACTTTACGGATTGGCTGCGAATTGCGTACAATTCGATTTCTGCTCCCAGACGCTCGAAATTTCGCTATCACCACAACCATTTCACTCGAAGGGATGACCTATGAAGAATCAAGATGTATCTCGCAGAGATTTCGTGAAGAATACTGCGGCGGTCACGGCAGCGACCATTGCTGGTTCCACGTTCACGATTGTCAAAGCCGAATCCGTCCGCGGCACCAAAGCCAATTCGACCGTACAAATCGGCTGGGTCGGCAACGGCGGGCAAGGCACCCGCGACGCTGAATTGCTCGAACAAACGGGCAAAGCCAAAATCGTCGCGCTCGCCGATTACTTTCAATATCGGGTAGACAAAGCCAAAGAAAAATTCAAAGTAGACGACAAAAAATCCTATCGTGGCATTGACGCGTACAAAGCGATCATGAGCGACAGCAGCATTGATGCCGTCCTGCTCACGACGCCGCCCGGCTTCCGCCCAGATCATTTCCGTTCGGCGATTGCCGCGAAAAAACACGTCTTTGCGGAAAAGCCCTTAGCCGTTGACGCACCTGGTTGCCGAATGGTGGCCGAAGCGGGCGAAAAGGCAGCCGCGCAAAAATTGTCGGTCGTCGTCGGATTGCAGCGCCACTACAGCAAAGCCTATCGCGCTTGCAAAAAATTGATTGATGAAGGGGCGCTCGGCATCGTCGGGCTGGCGCATTCGGCCTGGGATCAGGGCGATTTGTGGCAGAACCGTCGCGCCAAGTACGACAAGGCGAAATGGCCCACGCAAATGGATTGGGAAGTCGAGCATTGGTATTACTTCAAATGGCTGTCGGGCGATCATATCGTCGAACAAAACATCCATAACATTGACGTCATTAGCTGGATGATGAACTCGCATCCGCTCAAAGCCGCAGGCTTCGGCGCGCGCACGGCACGTACCGAAATCGGCGACATTTGGGATCATTTTGCGATCACGTACGAATATCCGAAAGGCGTGGTGTCCAGCAACACCTGCATTCAGATTGACGGCACGATGGGCGATGTTTCGGAAACGATTCGCGGATCGAAAGGCACGTTCACGACCAGCAATGCGAAAGGTGGCGCAGGCACCGCCAGCATCCTCGGCAAACGCGAGCGCGGAATGACCGAAACGCCGTACATCTACAAATACGACGGCGCGCAAGGCCGTGATCTGCATTACGATCAGGAAGCTGCAACGTTTGTCGCCAGCGTGCTCGGCACGGGCGAAGGCGAAGATAAATATCGCAACGATACCAAGTACGGCGTCGAAAGCACTCTGTCGGCTATTATGGGACGGGATGCCGCGTACAAAGGCCGCGTGATCACGTGGGATGAAGCCTGGAACTCGAAAGAGAAACTGGCCTTCAAAGGTGCAGCGTAAAGGCGTGGTGCGATTTGCCAAATCGCGCTACTGCTTCTAAAAATCATAGGCGCAAAGGATGCCACTCCCTTGCGCCTTTTCTGTCTGTGATAATGCGTCTAAAACTCGAACTTCATGCGCACGCGGGGACGTTCTTCTTCCGGCGGCGAAACATCCGCGCGAGCCTTCAGGTCTTGTAACAAAGCGGTGCGACGTTCCTGCGCCAGGCGACGGCGTTCATCTACTTCGGTAATCGTGCGCAAATGCGTATCAATAACCGAAAGGTAAATGCTGTCTCCGGTTTCACTATAAATTTCTCTGGTTGCCCGCAATTGCGACATTGCGTGGCTTCTGCGCTGGTCATCAGTCATACTAAACTAGCTATCGTTGCGAGTGGATTTTGTACAGTGCATAAAATACAGCGTCTTTCACTTTTGAGCAAAGATCAGACTTCAAGCAAAGGTCAAGGCAATGAAAATTTTGACGTCTCAACAAATGCGTGACATTGATCGGTTGACGGTCGAAAAAGCAGGCATCCCGTATGCAACGTTGATGGAAACAGCAGGTTCACGCGTGGTCGAAGCAATTCTGGAACGCTACGGCTCCGTCGCGGGAAAAACGTTCTTAGTCATTTGCGGCAAAGGCAACAACGGCGGTGATGGCGCGGTTATTGCCCGCCTGCTCTGGATGCGCGGCGCAAAAGTCAATGTGTGTCTTTACAGCAAGCTCGAAGACAGCAAAGGCGATCCACGGGCGAAGTTTGAAGCCGTCAAGGAATTGACCAACGCCGGACAAGGCCCCGATGGCCGCGAGATTTTTTTCTCCGACGAAAGCAAATCCTACGGCCCTGCCTGGAAAACCGAAGCGCCGTTCCCGTATCCCAACACGCCTGATTTTATTGTGGATGCGTTGTTCGGCACCGGATTGTCACGCCCGGCACAAGGCGCATTTCAGCAGGTCATCGAACAAATCAACCGTCTAAAATCCGCCCCCAATTCGCGCACTCAGGTGATCGCTGCCGACATTCCTTCCGGCTTGCCTTCAGACGGCAGCCACCCAATTGGCCCGCACATCAAAGCCGATTTGACCGTCACCTTTACTGCACCGAAATTGGGCAATGTGTTGCCGCCGAATTCGTATGCGAACGGTGAATTGATTGTCGCGGCCATTGGCACACCAGGCTGGTTGCTGGAAAAAGAATGTGACTCCAACATTTTCCTTGTCGAAGAAATACAAATCAGTGATTGGTTGCAAGCTTCGCGGCGCGCGCCTGATGCGCACAAAGGTTCGGTCGGCGATGTGCTATTGATTGCCGGATCGCGTGGCAAAACCGGCGCAGCGGCGTTGGCCGCCGAAGCAACCTTACGGGCAGGTGCAGGGCTGGTCACAGTGGCGACTTCGACATCCGCCCAATCGCTGCTTGTCAATCAGGCGCGCATTGAGGTGATGACCGAAGCGTTAGCCGAAACCGCGAGTGGCGCGATTGCGGCGGAAGCCTTTGAACAAGCGGTGCAACTCGCGCACAACCGCACCGTCATTGCCATCGGCCCCGGCCTCGCTTCCAGTGAAGACAGCACGCGCCGCTTCGTGCTGGAATTCGTCCGGCAGCGATCCAGGCCAATCATCCTTGACGCCGATGGACTGAACGCGCTTGCGCCCTGGCCCGAAAGTTTGCGCGGCTCGGCAGAATTGCCCATCATCATCACGCCGCATCCCGGCGAGATGGCACGATTGACCAATAAAACCAATACCGAAGTCGTCGCCGACCGCGTTGGTATCGCGCGCGAACTGGCGATGAAACAACAGGTGCTCGTCGTGCTGAAAGGCTCACGCTCCATCATCGCCGCGCCCGATGGCAGCGTGTTTGTCAATCCAACCGGCAACGCAGGAATGGCGACCGCAGGTTCCGGCGATGTGTTGACAGGAATCATTTCCGGTCTGCTGGCTCAACGCCCACAACCTGCATTGGCAGCAGTCATCGCAGGCGTTTATTTGCACGGCCTGGCGGGTGATCTGGCCGCCCATCAACTCGGTCAGCGTTCGCTCCTTGCATCTGACATCACACAGCATATCAGCGACGCCATCTTGAAATATGAACGGTAGCCAGTAACTAAATGAAGCCGCACATTGACCACTGACCACGGAATGAAAGAATTCATCACGCACTCTGCCGAAGAAACGTTTGAACTGGCCTATCAAATCAGTGAAAGCCTCACGTCCACCACAGTCTTCCTGCTCGAAGGTGATCTGGGCGCAGGCAAAACCGTCTTTGCTAAAGGCATCGCGGCAGGCCTGGACATTGACCCCGCCGACGTCAACAGCCCCACGTTCACGCTCGTCAACGCGCACGAAGGCCGAATGCGGTTGTATCATCTTGATCTATACCGATTGGAAGGCGAGTTGGAAGAAATCTACGCGCTCGGCTTGGATGAAATGCTGAGCGAAGAAAAAGCCGTCGTGTTAATTGAGTGGGCCGAACGATTGGGCGCATTCGACATCCCCAACGCAACGCGCGTGCAGATTGTTGACGAAGGCGATGACGCACGCCGCATTGTGATGACGTGATACCATCGCTGCCAAAGGAGTTTTTATGTCTGTTGCTGTCGCCTCTGAATACCTCGAAGCCGTCACACATTTGCCCACCGGAGCAAAACTATTGGCGGAAGATGTGACGTGGGAGGACTACGAACAATTGCTCAGTGAGCTTGGTTCTGCATATTCCGTGCGTGTTTTTTATGACCGAGGAAGGATGGAAATTGTGTCCCCGAAACCAATCCACGAACGACCTATCGAAATTTTGCATCGCTTGGTTACGGCCATCAGCGACCAACTTGAGATTGATATTGAATCGCTTGGCTCGACCACGCTCAAGCGACAGATGCGTGAAGCAGGTGCAGAACCGGATGCCAGTTTTTATATGCAAAACGCTGCGGTGATGCACGGCTATCTTGACCTCGACCTCGCCCACGATCCGCCCCCAGATTTAGTGATTGAAAGCGATCACACCAGCTCTTCACTCGACAAATTCGAGATTTATGCGCGGCTTGGCGTACCCGAAATCTGGCGCGTATTCAGTCAGCAAGTCAGTTTCTGGCGGCTCAGCAATAACAGATATATCGAAGCCGACCATAGCCATTCGTTCCCCTTCCTAACCTCGCAAACGCTCAATGAATATTTAGAGCAAGGCTTGATGAGCGGTGAACGACGCGCGGCAAAAGCCTTTCGAGACTGGATCAAAACACAAACGGAGCAAGCATGAACGTACAAGACATTCACTATCTATACGATTACAACCGCTGGGCCAATCATCTGATCCTCGACGCCGTCGAAACCATCAGCGTCGAAGAACAAAGGCGTGACCGAGGCGTCAGCCATCAATCTATGCACGGCACGCTGGTGCATCTGCTCTTTGCCGAATGGGTATGGTTGGCACGGTGGAAAGGCAATTCGCCGTCCGCCCCCTTGCGTCCTGAAGACTTCTCCGATCTCGCCTCAATTCGCAACTATTGGCAACAGCTTGAAGCTGAATATGCTGATTTTCTGGGCGGGTTGACAGAGGAAACGCTACAAGCCAAGTTAACCTACAAAGACATTGCAGGCAACGAATATCACAACCCTCTGGTGCTGTTGATGCAGCACGTCGTCAATCACGCAACACTGCATCGCGGACAAGTGATGGCGATGATTCGCCAACTCGGTATCAAACCGCCCGCCACCGATTTTCTATTCTTCTTCCGAAAATAATCAAAACTATGCGAAAACCATTCACCTTCATTTTTCTATTCCTGCTTGGTGTTTCTGGCGCGTTGGCACAAGCCCGTTGGACAGAGCAAAAAGCCAACGACTGGTACCAGAAACAACCCTGGCTGGTCGGCGCGAATTATATTCCCGCCAATGCTATTAACGAATTGGAAATGTGGCAGGCCGAATCGTTTGATCCGGCACAAATTGACAAAGAGCTTGGCTGGGCCGAAAGCCTGGGGATGAACACGATGCGCGTCTTTTTGCACGATTTACTGTGGCAACAGGATGCGAAAGGCTTTACCAAACGCCTCGACCAATTTCTGAACCTGTGCAAGAAACACAAAATCAAACCGATGCTGGTGCTGTTTGATTCGTGCTGGGACCCGTTCCCAAACCTCGGAAAACAACGCGCGCCCAAACCCGGTGTCCACAATTCCGGCTGGTTGCAAAGCCCCGGCGCGAACGCTTTGCAGGACGCCTCGCAATACCCACGCCTCGAAGCCTATGTCAAAGGTGTCGTCAGCAAGTTCGCCAAAGACAATCGCATTCTGGCGTGGGATGTTTGGAACGAACCAGACAATACAAACGGCAGCAGCTACGGCAAACAGGAGCCAAAAAATAAAGTGGATTTAGTGCTGGCATTGTTGCCTAAAGTCTTTGCCTGGACGCGCGCCGCCAAACCATCGCAACCACTGACATGTGGCGTATGGAAGGGCAATTGGTCAAGTGAGGACAAGCTGTCGGCGATGGATAAAATTCAGATTGCGAATTCAGATGTGATCTCGTTTCACAACTACGACGACGGCGCAGAATTTGAAAAGCGCATCCAATGGCTGCAACGCTACAACCGCCCGATTCTTTGCACCGAGTACATGGCACGCGGCAACAAAAGCACGTTTCAGGGATCAATGCCTGTTGCCAAGAAATATAAAGTCGCGGCGATCAATTGGGGCTTCGTCGCAGGCAAAACACAAACTGATTTGCCGTGGGATTCGTGGCAACGACCGTACACCGACCGCGAGCCGAGCATCTGGTTTCACGAAATCTTCAAGCAGGACGGCTCAGCCTATAAACAAGAAGAAGTGGATTTGATCCGCCAATTGACCGGAAAAACGAAACAGTGAGAACACTCATGAAAATTCGACTTGCGCTCGCAGGATTCGTCATCTGTGCAATTTGGTCGCTTCCCGTTCTCTTGTCGTCTCAAACACAACACGCACAAGCGAAGGACTTTGACCTGCTCATCAAAAACGGGCGCATCGTAGATGGCACGAATAATCCGTGGTTCGTCGCTGACATTGCCATCAAGAACGGGCGCATCGCCGACATCGGTCACTTTGCCGAAACCCGCGCCGCCCGCGTCATTGACGCGCAAAACCACATCGTCGCGCCCGGTTTCATTGACGTTCACACACACATCGAAGGCGGCATCACGCGCCTTCCCACCGCCGAAAACTTTTTGCAGATGGGCGTAACCTCGGTCGTGACGGGCAATTGTGGCAGTTCGGAATTGCCGCTCGGCGATTGGTTTCAGAACCTTGAAAAAACAGGCGTTTCGATTAACATCGCTTCGCTGGTTGGTCACAACACAATTCGTCGCGCCGGAATGAACGGCGACTTTGATCGCGCGCCGACTGCCGGAGAATTGCAACGCATGCGTGACCTGACAGCGCAGGCAATGCGCGAGGGCGCAGTCGGTCTTTCCACTGGCCTCGAATACGTTCCCGGCACCTACGCGAAAACGGATGAGATTGTCTCGCTCGCCAAAATCGCAGCCGAACACGGCGGCCTCTATGCCACGCACATGCGCAACGAAGATGTAACAGTCGAGCAATCTATCAAAGAATCGCTGGAGGTCGGCGCGCAAGCCAATTGCCCTGTCCAGATTTCGCACTTCAAAATTTCCAGCCGCAGTCGCTGGGGCGCAAGCGCCATCACGATCAAAATGGTTGAGGAAGCGCGCGCACGCGGCCAACAAGTTACGGTAGATCAATATCTCTACCCCGCGTCCAGCACTGGCATCGGCATTCTGTTTCCGTCGTGGATTTTTGCAGACGGCAAACTGAACGAACGTTTGCAGGACAAAGCCACGCGCGAACGCATCATCCGCGAGATGCTTGAAAAAGCGAACAAAGGCGGCTTTCAGGATTTCAGCTTCGCTTACGTCGCCAGCCATCGCGCGAATCCAAATTTTAATGGCAAGAACATTGCCGAAATCACCTCAATGACGCGCAAAGAATCCACCATCACGGCGCAAGCCGAACAAGCCATCGAAATCCTCAAGACGGGCGGAGCATCAATGGTGCTGCAAAAAATGTCCGAAGCCGATGTCGAACGCATCTTTCGCCAACCGTTCACGATGGTGGCCTCAGATGCAGGCGTAATTGATGTTGCCAGCGACAGCATTCCGCATCCACGCGGCTTTGGGAATAACGCGCGAGTGCTCGCCGAATATGTACGCAAGCGCAACGTCGTCAGCCTCGCAGAAGCCATTCGCAAAATGACTTCGCTGCCCGCGCAAACCTTTAAGCTGTGGGATCGTGGCTTACTGCGTCCGGGAATGGCCGCAGATGTGGTGATTTTTGACGAAAAGGTGGTTGCCGATCTGGCGAACTTTCAGCAACCCAAACAGTATGCAACCGGCTTTGGTTACGTGCTGGTGAACGGACAAGTCATCATTGAAAACGGAAAGCACACTGGCGCGCGCGCAGGGCAAATTCTACGCGGGAAAACACACCATCGCTAAATGAAAGCACGCACGCTCCGGCTACTGCGGATCACTGCCCGATTTCACTTTTTGCAACGCCACCGCATTCATGCAATATCGTAAACCGCTCGGTGCAGGCCCATCCGGGAACACGTGTCCCAGATGCGCATCGCAGGTGTTGCAGACCGTTTCAATGCGTTGCATCCCATAAGCGTTGTCTTCAATGTAGGCAATCGCATTTTCCTGAATTGGTTGTGTAAATGAAGGCCAACCGGTCCCGCTGTCGAATTTCTCGCTGGCATCAAACAGCAGCGTGTCGCAACAAACGCACGCATATAACCCCGGCTCAAACAGATTGCACATGGCCGAGCTAAAGGGTCTTTCCGTCCCTTTCTGACGCGTCACGGCGTATTGGTTCGGCGTGAGTTGCGCCATCCATTCGTTTTCAGATTTGACGAGTTTTCGGTCAGGGTCAGGATTCCCATTTCGAGCGAATTTGAGTACGTCTATCCATTTCAACATCATAGGTTGTTCCCTCACACTTGATGCGCCAGATATTGCCTAGCTCAGCGGCAACGCACCTGGCGTTACCGCTGAGGCCATCTTGGTTATTACTTCCCGCGCTGCTCAATTTTTGCCCACGTGTCTTTCAACCCAATCGTACGATTGAACACGAGCTTACCGGGCGCGGAGTCGGGGTCTACGCAAAAGTAGCCCATACGCTCGAATTGATAGCGCGTGCCGGGCGTTGCGTCTTTCAAGCTTGGTTCGACTTTGCTCGTCAACACTTCCAGCGAATTCGGATTCAAGTTGGAGGTGAAATCCTGCCCTTCTTCGACGTCTTCCGGGTTTTCTTTCGTAAACAGCGTGTCGTACATCCGCACTTCGGCGTCTATGGCGTGCGTGGCGGAAACCCAGTGGATTGTGGCTTTGACTTTGCGCGTGCTGGTGGCACTGCCGCTGCGGGTTTCGGGATCATAAGTGCAATGCAATTCGACGATATTGCCATCCGCATCTTTGATGACCTCTTCGCATTTGATGATGTAGCCATAACGCAAACGGACTTCTTTGCCCGGCGAGAGGCGATAGAATTTCGGCGGCGGCACTTCGCGGAAATCGTCTTGCTCGATGTACAGCACTTTTGAAAACGGAACCTTACGCGTGCCTGCGCTGGAGTCTTCGGGATTGTTGACGGCGTCCATCTCTTCGACCAAATCGTCGGGATAATTCGTCAATACAACTTTGAGGGGTTTCAGCACTGCCGCCACCCGCAATGCGTGTTTGTTCAGGTCTTCGCGCAGGTAATATTCAAGCTGTTGCAATTGCGTCGTCCCGTTGGTTTTCGACACGCCAAGGCTCGCGCAGAAATTGCGAATCGCTTCGGGCGTGTACCCACGTCGCCGCATCCCGGATAGCGTGGGCATCCGCGGATCGTCCCACCCATTCACAAGATCATCTTGCACAAGCTGGCGCAATTTGCGCTTGCTCATGACGGTGTAGGTCAGGTTCAAGCGATCAAATTCAAATTGCTGCGAAGGGAAAATGCCGAGCTGTTCAATGTACCAATTGTACAGCGGGCGATGGTCTTCAAATTCCAGCGTACAAATCGAATGGGTCACCTGTTCAATGGAATCCGATTGCCCGTGTGCGTAATCGTACATCGGATAAATGCACCAGGCATCGCCCGTGCGATGATGATGCATGTGCAAAATGCGGTACATCACCGGATCGCGGAAATTCAGATTCGGGGAGGCCATATCAATCTTTGCCCGCAACGTGCGCGAGCCGTCCGGGAATTCGCCGTTTTTCATTCCTTCAAAAAGCGCCAGGTTTTCTTCGACCGAACGATTGCGGTAAGGGCTGTCTTTGCCTGGTTCAGTCAACGTGCCACGATATTCGCGCGTTTCTTCGGCGGTGAGGTCGCAGACGTAAGCTTTACCATCCTTGATCATCTGCACAGCCCAATCGTAAAGCTGTTGGAAATAATCGGAAGCGTAATACAAACCGTCCCATTGAAACCCAAGCCATTGCACATCTTCCTTGATCGCGTCCACATATTCGGTTTCTTCTTTGGATGGATTGGTGTCATCAAATCGCAGGTTCGTTTTGCCGCCAAATTCGGCTGCTAAGCCAAAATCCAGACAAATCGCTTTGGCGTGACCGATGTGCAAGTAGCCATTCGGTTCAGGTGGAAAGCGCGTTTGCACTCGCCCGCCGTGCTTGCCGGCTTGAAGATCGGCGATGATGATGTCCCGAATAAAATTCGACTTGGTAACAGATTCCGTTGAGGCTTCAACTTCTGTGGGGGTGGCGTTCGATTCCGCTGCGTTCATTTGTTTGTACAATCTCCTCAAAAAATGGACGACAGGCGGCTCGCCTGTCATGGGTGTTTTATGATTTCAAAGCGCAGACAGGCAACTTGCCTGTCATCCATCACTAACGCTGATGAAGCGGCATATCATAACAGAATTCACCTTTTGCCAAATCTTTCTTTCTCACCTCAGGCAAGATTCACACGGCTCCCCGTCCGAGGCCGTCGCAAATGGTCTGGCAAAACAAATCAGAAATTGGCTCTTCACAAATCTATTTTCCGGCTTAAAATGCCACCTGTTAGCAATCCAATCTGCAAGACTATGAAACACGAATGGCAACAAGGCGAGTTCGTCATCAGTACAGACCCCGTATGTCTGGATTTAGATGTGATTCACAACTATTTGGCAAATGAATCATATTGGGCGCAGGGACGGACAAAAGAATTGATTCAACGCTCTATCAAAAACTCGCTTGTTTTTGGGATTTACGAAGGCAACCAACAGGTAGGATTTTGCCGCGTGGTTAGCGATTACGCAACGTTTGCGTGGTTGTGTGATGTGTTCATACTGGAGCCGTTTCGCGGTCTTGGCCTCTCGAAATGGATGATGGAGGTTGTGACTTCGCACCCGGAGCTGCAAGGTTTGCGACGCTGGATGCTTGGCACCAGGGATGCACAAGAGCTATATCGCAGGTATGGATTTACCGAATTAGACAAAGGAACACGCTGGATGCACAGGCCTCAGGAATTGGCCTAGAGAACTACGATATTTCACAGAAGAATTGGCCCAGCAAAATCAAGCGAGGCAGAAATGCTAATTGAAATTAATCGTGACAGTCCGCTTCCACTTTACGCGCAAATCGTCACGCAATTGCGCGAGATGATCCGGCGTGGTGTTTTGAAAGCAGGCGACCGTTTGCCCGCCAATCGGGAGCTTGCCAAAACGCTCGGCGTCAATCGCAATACCATCACGGCGGCGTATGAAGAACTCGTAGCCGAGGGCGTCATTCGCTCACACGTCGGACAGGGTACATTTGTCAACGATGTGCCGATTCTCGGCGCGATTCGAGAAGAGCGCGTCGCCACCTTTCCGATGTCGTGGAATGCAGTGCTGACAGAACAGCCGCGCGAATCAGCGTTCAGCAGCTTTATGAACCTTCAGCCAAAGAAAGATACGATTTCGCTTTCTTATGGATTGCCACATACCGAATTGTTTCCGCTCGAAGATTTTCGTCTCTCTCTCAATCGGGCCTTTCGCAAAGAAGGTGCAACGCTGCTGCAACTTGGATTGAGCGGCGGGTATCAACCGTTACAACAATACCTCGCCTCGCACATGGCGTTGATGGGCATTCAGGTCACGCCGGATGAAGTGCTGATTACAAATGGTTGCCAACAATCGCTGGATTTGATTTCGCGGATTCTGGTGCGACCGGGTGATGAAGTCGTGATTGAAAACCCCACCTTTCCTGGTGCGATCAGCGTTTTTTGCGGCGCGAATTCCAAGTTTATCAGCGTCCCCATCAATCGGCGCGGCATTGATCTGGACGTGCTCGAAGACATCCTGACACAGCGTCGCCCAAAGCTGATTTATGTGGTTCCGACTTTTCAAAATCCGACGGGAATCGCCATGGACATTGCTTCGCGGCGACAGTTGATTGAACTTGCGGCACGGCATCGAGTGCCAATTATCGAAGACGACATTTACCGCGAATTGCGTTA
>JAEUQN010000189.1 GCA_016789725.1 Blastocatellia bacterium
GCAGATCGTTCACGGCGAAGATCAACGTTTTCGGGAAGCGGCCAAATTGTTGTTCGTGTTCGTCGCAGTATTGGCGCAGTTGTTCCAGGATTTTGCGGTTGGAATTAGGCGCGGTAATTTTGCGCTCGACTTCGGCGGAATCGAATTGCCGTTCGTCTTCGAGTTGATCCAATTGCTCTGCGCCCGTGCTCGGATCAATGACGCCGACCTGTTCGCCTTCGTTCAGAAACACGCCTTTGATCCGCACGTCGGAACTGATTTTTACGACATCATAATCCACGAGGAAGCCTTCTCTGACGGCGCGTTCGTATTCATAGCGAAAGACAACATCTTTGAAATAGGCTTTGGTGTGCGCGGCAGGCGTCGCCGTCAAGCCAATCTTGATCGCATCAAAATGGTCAAGCGTTTTGCGCCACACCGAAAGCTCGCCCGTCGTGTAGCCACGATGACATTCGTCCGCAACAATCACATCAAACGCGTGAATCGGAATGTCGAGTCTGTCCGCGTCGTCCTCAATCGGCTCATCGCCTGTGTCAAAGATCGCATCGCGCCCCAGCAGGTTGATCGTCATCCGCTGAATGGTAGAGATGTATAGAAACGCGTGCCCCGGTTGCGGGTCGGTCAGATACGATTGTGGCAATACGTTCGGGTCAAACTTTTCTTCGTCACCAAAGTCTTCGCGCTGAAATCGCTGGCTGTAGACTTCGTAAATCTTGTCGAACTTCAATCCCGGCTCCGGCTCAAACGAAGCGAACGCACGCACTGCCTGCGCTGCCAACGCACGCCGATCCACCATAAACAAAATGCGGCGGCCAACACCGGATTTCATCAGCCGATAGATTTGATTGACGAGTGTAAAGGTCTTGCCCGTTCCCGTTGCCATTGCCACGAGCATTTCACGTTTGCGCTTAGCAATGGCTTGTTCCATCGCGGCGTTGGCTTCAATTTGATAAGGGCGCAAACGGGGATGGTTATTTTGATTGGCGGCTAACCATTCGCAATTCGCGTCAAAATTGCGGGCGAACATTTCGCGTAACGCATCTGGTGTGTGAAATTGCGTGATCTTCCGCGACCGATTCAATTCATATCGGACATCGTGAAACCAGATAATTTCGCCGTTGGTTGAATACAAGAACGGCGCGCGAAGGCCCTCATAGTTGAGCGGATTGTTGATGAGTCCACGCGCATATCGTTCTGCCTGCGTCAGCACGTTTTGCGGCCCTAACGAAATCTTCTTGGCTTCCAGCACGCCAAGGATTTTCCCGTCCACACAAAGCGCATAATCTGCCGGGCCATTGGCGGTTGGATATTCTTCAATTGCGCAGTTCTGGCACCAACTCAGCGGCGTGACCGGATTGTAAGGAACAAGACGCCAGCCTTGTTTTTCCAGTTGAGGATCAATTCGTTTCTTGCGTGTTTGTCGCTCGCTCTCGTAGTCCATTCGCCACCTCCAAATGCCCTTGAATGGTAGAAATCCAGCTTGGAATTACTACTGAGGCTACCTGATGAATTTAGGCATAGCTGCTATATCGGTATCCCCCAAGCTAGTAGAGAAAAGCAAGATTTTGATGTTTTAGTTACCGCCGAAGCATATATGAGAGGATCAGCGGCTGGGGCGTATAACAATGTAGGATGACCGATAGGGATAGTCAATAAACCAGCTTCGTTGAATGGCTTTGCAGCAAAACTTGCTCTTCCCTCAACAGCTATCCCTACCTCAAATAGATTTTGTTTGGTGATCTCGTGAAAGCGAAGCACAGAAAGCAAGCCAATCATCCCTTGATGATTTCAAGCAGAATGTGGTGAAGGTGGGAAGGAAAGAAAAAAGCCGCTTGCGCGGCTCTCGTAAGTCGTCTATTTAGTTGGCTCCTCAGGTAGGACTCGAACCTACAACCCTTCGGTTAACAGCCGAATGCTCTGCCATTGAGCTACTGAGGAGCAAGGCCTCATTAAGGCGAGCGAGAAGATACTAAATGAACTGAAGACTGTCAACCCTATGATGATTCGCGCGATGAGGTTTTTGCGGCTGCGCCAGACCGCTTGAGTTGGGCTTCAGAAATCTTATGTGGGAGTTGTGGGCGATGCCAAATCAGGGTTTCATTTGGTGAACGCATTTCATAGCCAATGCCACGCCAAAGGATGCGGCGGGTCCGTGCTGATACCAAAATATTATGCAGGTACAACAATGCAACAACCGGATGCAAAAACAAATAGGCCCACCAACTGCGGCGCAGTTGTGGGCGCACTTCAGCGGGTAAAAGTTGCGAAGCCAGAAAGCCACGCAAAGCCCCGCTCATCGTACCCAACACAAAAACACCAACGAGTAAGGGAAGAAGCACGCTGATGCTGGCGATCCCGCTTACTAACGCAACCAAACCACCCCAAAAAGTCACATTAAAAAGCGTATTCGTGATGACGCTCAGCCACCAGACACGCGGCGCATAGACGCGAGTAATCGTCATTTGACGGGCAGTAAATTCCAGTAAGTCACGCCAAGTCGTTTGAGCCTCAGAGGGAACCAAACACTGAGGAACGAATCGGATGCGTAAGCGAGCGGCATGAATGACACTACTCAAAACATAATCATCACTCACCGCGCCGTCTTCCCATCGTTCTTTTATGCGTAACCCTTCAAACATGTCGCGGTTAATCGCCATTGCGCCTCCCCACGCAAAGGAAGATCGCTCGCCCATTAAATTGAGAGCGGCGGCATTCCAAGCCGAGAGCAAATACGCCCAGAAGCTGCGACGCGATGTGGCATTCAGCGGTAAATACCAACGGAACCCCGTGGTGGCGGCCACGCGTGGATCAGTCAAGGGGGTAACGAGTTCTTGCAACCAGTTCGCGTCCGGGCGCGCATCTGAATCGGCAAAAACCAGGACTTCGGTTTTGCGATCTATGGCGTTCAAGGCGTCTACCGCTGCACAGAGGTTATGCACTTTCTGCCCTCGATTTTGCGCTTCGCCAGCCGTGATCAGCCAGGCAGAGCGATTGCTGTCTTCTAAAATCTTTTTGAGGGCCGAATGAGCGGGATCAGATTCGCTTTCCGTCACGAAAATCAATTCGTAATGGCGGTAATCCTGCGCAAGGTAAGCAACAATATTTTCTTCAAAATCGTGATCAAGGCCTTTGCAGGGAATAATGACTGCCGTCTTAGGAACATATCGCTCACGCGCCGTTGATAACGCGCGCCAGGTATATCGTACCAGCCGCCCCACAGTAACTAACGCAAAAATACTTTGGATCAGCAAAAAAACAGCTAGGATAGTGAAGGCGGCTTCCATAACAGTAAATGTGGATAAAAAATTAGGCGACTCCTAAACGGACTCTGCAATTCTTCGTCATCGCTGATAAGTCGGCGGGAACAAAAAGAAAGCAGGAATGCTTTGGGCAAAGACTAAGTCATTGTCGTTGAAATTTCGCCGAATTGCCAGCCGGAACTCGTGCCAGGTGGATTTTTTTATGCGCCAGACTCAATGGCTTTTGTAGAAAAAGCGCCCAGTCGTTGCTCAATCAACGCCACGATCTTTTCAGGCTGTTCTTCGGCTAAAGCTAAGCGTTTGGCTTCCAACATCATCTCGGTCATTTCCCCGGCGTATTCCTGAAATCGGGTATCACGGGCAATCAGACTTTCGATGACGCGGCGCTCACGGTCGGCACGCGAATGATGTTCGGTCGAACCTGAAGCTACGGCATATTCGACAGGAACAGTAAGATCGCGGACGATACAAAGAAAAGGATGAAATTCCTCTTTGATCTCATCGCGCAAACGATTGAGTTCCAATAAAGACGATTTGAAACCAAGTTGCCCGGTCAGCGTCACTTCCAGTATTGGCGCAAGGTTCGCTTCCTGATCGGGATCGTGAGAAGAGATTTCGGTATGCAGTTGCGCGAACAAAGCTTCGTGTAACTCCTCGGGCGTGGTCCGTCCGCCAACTTCAAATCGGACCCGCACAAAGGGGCGCTGCCAATAATCGCGCATCAATCGGGCTTCGTGCTTGCCGTCTTTGACTTCAACCAGGTACGCACCACGGATGTTCGCATATTCATCAATGTTACAGGCTTCGAGTGAGCCGGGATTATAAACCCATCCATCAATCTCAAAGTTTTTGTGCGTGTGACCAAGGGCAAGATAATCCACAGTGGATTTCAGTTCGTTAATTTTTGCGACGGGCAAAGCGGGAATTGGACGATTTAGTTGGCCTTCAACATCGGTATGCAGCAGCATCAGACTAAATCGTTCTGCGCTCCGATGTTTTTGGATCGCATCTACTAAAGCAGGCAACTGACGGGCGACCGTGGTCCCATACCAGGTCGTTCCGAAAATACGGAACCCGCCATCGGCAGTATCAATATCAATATATGACCCTTTGCGCGTGACGTCATTCCAAGGGTCAAAGCGAATTGTGCCGTCATCCTCGTAAAATGGCTCCAACAATTTTATGAAGCCCCACTTAGCCAGACTGCGCAACCAACTGAATTGGTGGCTGGCCTCGCGTTGATCGTGATTTCCCTCGACCACGATGACTGGGATTCCGGCATCTTTCAGCTTGACCAATCCGAACATTGCGTGATCCATGGCTTGTGGCTCGACGCGCCGTGTGTCGAAGAAGTCTCCCGCAATGACTACAAAATCTACTTCCTCGGCCAGCGCATAACGTTGCAGGCAATCGCTCCAAGCCTCAAAAAAATCGCGCGTTCGGTCTACTGTGCCAAAGCGACGATAGCGACTAATCCCTAAGTGAATATCTGCAATATGAAGAAATTTAGCCATTGGAGTTTAGGGTAGCACGGGCAAGCGGATAACGACTACTGGCAGAAAAAGAAAACCGCCAGTCGGTGAGAACTGGCGGTCGTGAGGATTAGTCGTGAAATAAATTCCGATGATTCCAAGATAAAATATAAGGCAGCAGGGTCACCAAAGGTGACCTGCTGCTGGGGTGAGGACAAATGTTTTTTTCGTCATTTTTGACGAGAACTTGTGAGCCTCTCGGATTCTGAGTGGGAAGAATCCTATAGCGGTCGTTTTTCAAAGAGGCTCGTTGCTACCGCGAATCAGATTTGGGGTCTGTCCGTTCAGCAGCGGGCTTGGCCTGGGATGCCTTGCCAAAAAACTTTGTCAAATTATCAAAACCTTTTAGTGAGCGACTCGACTCTCTTTTTGGATTTCCGATTCGCAAGTCACGCCAAAATGGTGTGCCCCGTTCTCCAAGTTGACGTCACTTGCGAATCGAAAGCTGTAACTGCAACTAAAATCCGACCCCCGTGTCCTTTCTAGCTAGCAGCTACAAGAGCGAGAGGAGTCAAGCTCCAAACTCAAAATCTTTCTGCTTGAAAGCGAACCGAGAGAAAATCTCTTTCTATTGGCAGGTGAGGAGCCGTTAGAACGTGTGAGGAGGATTATCATTCTCGGGTTCGCTTTCTTTTAAGCATTGTTGCAGGATTAGCAGGAAAACCGCTCTGAGCTTCAGAGCCTAACTAATGATTTGGTGAGGAATCATTAGGTGTGAGGAAGATTCGTGCTACAAAGAGCGTTTTTCCTGCTACGAAAGAACTTTTTTCATCAATCAAAGATCATTTTCTTTTCAACTTCATCTCTCGTCTGCGCCAATAGATAATGCAACGCCCGTGCCACAGGTTTGCAACACGTACGCAAAAACTATTAAAGCATTAGAATTAAAAGACATGTGATGCCACTTGCATCTTCCAACCATCATATTTGGGAAATGTGGCCAGCCACACATGTCCACAAAAGATGACAGACATCTCTCCTGCCCGTCAACAAAAGATTACACCATCATTATTTGTCATCAAACGTTGTCATCGCAATTGAGGAAGACCTCAAGTAAGTTCTCAAAACTAATTTTTATTGGCATTGCGAACATTGATCTTGGCAGGTATGATGCCGCTCGAAACTTCACCGAAAATCAAGAGGTCAATTATTTATGCCCCTTTCAAAAGCTCTGCGCCGAGTCGTAATTACGGGTATCGGCTGCGTAACTCCCCTGGGTTTGGGCAAAGAACAATTCTGGCAGGCCGTTCAAGAAGGACGCAGTGGCGTTAATAAGATCACGCGCTTTGATGTCTCGGATTTGCCCGTCAAAATTGCTGCCGAAGTCAAAAACTTCAATACTGACGATTTCATCCCCCCCAAAGATCGCCAACACGTTTCGCCCGCCGTTGCCTATGGAATCGCAGGGGCGGGCCTTACATTTCAAGATGCGGGTCTCAATCCAAAAGAAATGGAATTGGACGAGCGGCGCAACATTGGTGTGGTGTTAGGCAGCGGTGGCGCAAGCTTGAGCTTTGTTGAAAAACAATACCGCTACTATTTCGAAAACGAAGCGAAGAAAGCCAGTATCTATTCGATTCCGACCGCTACGCCGGGTTCTCTTCCCAGTGAAATTTCGATGGCCTACGGTCTCAAAGGCTTTAGCCATCTGCTCTCGACAGGTTGTACTTCCTCGACAGATGCGTTGAATTACGCCGTACAAAATATCCAACTTGGAAAAATAGACACGATTCTTTCAGGCGGCATAGACGCGCCGCTCGCGCACAGCATCATGCTTGGCTTTTGTATGATGCGTTTGATGACCCCGTCGTGGAATGAAGAGCCGCACCGCGCGTCGCGTCCGTTTTGCAAAGGCCGCGACGGATTCGTTGTGGGCGAAGGCGCGTATCTATTTGTTCTGGAAGAACTCGAACACGCGCTGAATCGTGGCGCAAGAATTTATGCCGAGATTTCAGGGTATGGCTCGACGTGTGATGCACATCATCGCGTACGCCTGGACGAAACCGGCATCGAACCCGCGCGCGCCATGGGGCTGGCGATGCAAGATGCAGGTGTCACCACCGAAGAAATTGACTACATCAATTTACATGGCACCGCGACCGACTTGAACGACCGCATCGAAACACGCGCCATTAAAATTGCCTTCGAGGATTTGGCGTACAAAATCCCGATGAGTGCGACCAAATCGTTAATCGGTCATCCGCAAGGCGCGTCCGGGGCCGCAGGCTTGACCGCGACTCTCGGCGGAATGATGAATGGCTTTTTGCCGCCAACCATCAATCTTGACGAAGCCGATCCCGAATGCGATTTGGATTATGTGCCGAACAAAGCGCGTCCCGGCAACATCAAAACCGCGCTCTGCAATTGCATCGGCTTCGGCTCGAAAAACTCGGCGTTAGTAGTTCGTAAATTTGAGAATTGAAAATAGAGATGACCAACGAAGAAGTCTTACAAACCTTTGCTGATTGTGGTGCGCTGCTCACAGGACATTTTTTATTAACTTCCGGGTTGCACAGCCCACGTTATTTACAATGCGCGCTCGTGCTGCAACATCCGGCAATTGCGGAAAAACTCTGCACCGCGTTGGCCGACAAAGCCAAAGCCGACGTGAGCATCGGGCAAATTGATCTCGTCATCGCGCCCGCGCTCGGTGGCGTGATCGTCGCGCACGAGACGGCTCGCGCGCTCGGCGTTCGTGCGTTGTTCACCGAACGACAGGAAGCAGGCATGACCTTGCGACGCGGCTTTCAAATTCAACCCGGCGAGCGTTGCTTCGTCGTCGAAGATGTCGTCACAACGGGCGGCTCCACGCGCGAAGTCATTGACGTTGTCCGCGCGCTCGGCGGTGTTGTCGCAGGCGCAGGCTCATTGATTGATCGCAGCGGCGGCGCAGTAGATTTAGGCGTTCCCCGTCACGCCCTCGCCACACTCGAAGTTCCCAGCTACAAAGCTGAAGATTGCCCAATGTGCAAAGAAGGTTCGACCGCCATCAAACCTGGCAGCCGAAAATGAGACGGGGAGAAAGGGAGATACTCGCTCAGTCTCGCACTCGACTCCAATCCAAACCAAACCGTAACAAATATTTTCGCAGCCGATCCGCATCATTTGTCGTTTGTTTGCGATTGCGCGAAGAGTGAAAGAGTTTGCGACCGGCCTCGGACAGGCTGCGTGAGGATTGGCAAACGTTGATGACGCTTTCGAGTTGCATCCGATCAAACAAATCCAGGCTTTCCAAATCCTCCGGCGACAAATGATTTTCCAGACAACTGAATTGCGCAGTCGTACCAGGTTGCTGCCACGCCGATTGCAAACGCGCGACTTCTTCTTCCACCACCTCCACCGAAATTCGCCCGCCTTCTGCCAGCGTTGCCATCCGAATGATTGCACCGTTCAAGTCACGAAAGTTGCCGTTCCAACTTGCTTCATTTGACGTAGCGAATTTCAGGAAGCGCGTTAATGCTTCACGAGTAAAGGTCACGCGCCTGCCGTTGCGGTCGGCAAATTGATCCAGTTCAAATTGTAGATTCGGTTCGATGTCTTCTTTGCGCTCGCGCAGGCCGGGCAAACAGAACGTCCACAGGTTGATGCGCGCCAGCAAGTCTTCGCGGAATCGTCCCTCGCGCACCCGTTCTGCCAAATCGCGGTTCGTGCCGGCAATCAATTGAAATTCGCTTTTGACTTCTTTGTCGCTGCCGAGCGGCAGGAACACTTTGTCTTCAAGCGCGCGCAGCAACATCGCCTGTTCATCCAACCCAAGCTCGCCGATTTCGTCGAGAAACAATACGCCGTTATTCGCCCCGCGCAGATGGCCGTCGCGGGCATTGATTGCGCCTGTGAATGCGCCTTTGATGTGACCGAACAACGCGGACATCGCGCTGTCGCCGCGAATCGTGGCGCAGTTCACTTCAACAAACGCGCCGCTCATTTGATGGCGCGCTCGCTTCAATTCATAAATGCGTTTCGCCAGCCGTGACTTCCCCGCCCCGGTCGGCCCCATCAATAACAACGGATCGCGCGATGCGATGGCGACTTGTTCGATGCGCGCGATCAAACGGTTGAATTCTTTGTTGCGCGTGGGAATGCCGGATTTCAAAAACGATGTCGCTTCTTTTTGCTCCTGCTGAAAACGTGCGGCAAGGAAGTCATACTTCGACAAATCCAAATCAATGACATTGTATGTCCCCGGATCGCTGAGCCGATTCTTGCGATATTTCGGCGGCGACGTTTGAATCAATCGTGCAGGCAAATGCCGTGATTCGGTCAATAAAAACAGGCAAATCTGTACTGTATGTGTGCCAGTCGAAAGATGAATCAAATACTCTTCACTGTCCGGCTTGAATGGATAACCGCGTGCGAAGTCGTGCAGTTGCCCATACACTTCGACAAAATCCCAGGCGTCTTCAAATTGCACCGAATGCGGGCGGACTTCGGTTTCGGGCGACACGTCTTTGATGTCGGCAATGATTTGTTTGGCGAGTTCGCGGTGACTCGGTTGAATCAATAACTCAAAGCGATGTACCAGCAAATCCTCGTGCGAGCAGAGCGCAATGGTTGGACGCCATTTTTCCCATCGCACAGCGCCTTTGCCTGCATCTTTTTGAATTCCGAGTAAGCCGATGACAACTGTTTTTTTCTGTGGCATAGAGTCACCAAATAATCTCTTTGAAAAGGAGTGAAATTTAACCGCATCATTACCGACCAAGTAAATTCACCCGATAAAAGATCGTAGCTTTTTGCAGAAATAAACGGTCCCCAGACTATTTTCCTGAGTTTTGTGGTAACGGCGGCTGCCATTTTAGCGAGTGGAGAGATTAAATCGCTTCATCATGTTGCGCAGACTGAAGCGGGAAACGCCGAGTTCTTTGGCTGAGCGAGAGATATTCCACGCGTTTTTTTCCAGCACAGTACTGATGATGGATTGTTGCGTTTCATCCAGCAACCGCGCCAGCGTTTTATTGGTTGCCTCAGGCGTCGGTGTGTAAAGGGTCGTGGCGTTGTCGGTCCTGTATATGTTGGATGACAAGTGGTGTGGCGCAACTCTGGAGCCAGAGGCCAAAAGCGCGACAACGCGATGGAGTTCGCTCTCCAATTCGCGGGCATTACCGGGCCACTCATATTGTTCCAACGCGGCAATGGTGGCAGGCAACAACGTAATATCGGCCTTCTGCATTTGGGTGCTGTACTGTTGCAAAAAATGTCTGGCGAGTAGCGGAATTTCTTCGCGCCTTTCGCGCAGTGCGGGTAAATGAAAACGAATGACATTCAGTCGGTAATACAAATCCGCGCGGAAACGTCCCGCCTCGACCAATTTCTCTAAATCGCAATTGGTCGCGGCAATCAATCGCACATCCACAAATCCAGGGGTGGCTTCGCCCACTTTTTGGACTTCACCTGATTGAATAAAGCGCAACAATTTGGGTTGCATTTCCAGCGCGAGATCACCGATTTCATCCAGAAACAGTGTCCCTTTGTTGGCAGCACCGACAACACCAGAGAAGTTATTGCTGGCTCCCGTAAAAGCGCCGCGCCGATGTCCGAAGATTTGCGATTCGAGCAGTTCGCGTGGGGCGGCGGCACAGTTAAAAGGCACGAACGGCTTGTTCGCACGCTGGCTCAGGAGATGAATGCCACGTGCAACCAATTCTTTTCCAGTACCAGATTCGCCGGTAATGAGGACATTGATATTGCTTTGGCTTAGGCGATGCGCTTGTTCCACAATCGTTCGCATTGCCGGGCTGCAATAACTCAATCCCGGCATGGGCAAGAGTTCCTCCGCCGTTGATAAAAACGCGGCGGCATGATGTTCGGGCAACGTGGCATATTGCGTCAGAATTGTGCGGAGGTGCCAGACAAATAAATCCAGCATGGCATTGGTCAACTCTGCGGCGTTGCGTTTTAAGTAGAGCCAGTATGTCTGCTCGGAGTTAAGCGAAATTCTGCTGAGGTATTCTTCGGGATAGAGGCTGTCGGTCCATACGCGTGCTGCCAGATCTTGTGCTTGTTTGTGGTCGCACCCTTTGTAAGCCAACGGTGCAAGGTGCTGATCTCTTTCCTGCCGAAAAATAACGATGGGGGCAGCGGAAAAATCCTCGTGTAAGAGACGCGTAAATTCAGGCAACGCGAGGTCAAGCTTGAATGCTGATTCGGTCAGCGATTTCAAGCAATCAATCAGCCGATTCGTCACTTCAGGGGCGCTGAAAACAGGTGCAGGCCGATTGGTTATGTTGTGCAATGCCCTTTCTGTCAGCTCCAGCATCGGGCGCGCAGAGGTTTGCTGCAATGCCTGTTGTGCAAGCTGTAAGTATTTTTGGGAGTACCCTAGGTTTCCCATCGCTTCATAACTCACGCCGATGAGATAACGCATGCGGGCGCAACGATAAAGCTCCTCCACGACTTCCCAAATAGAACAGGCTTGCTTAAAACGTCGGATGCTTTCGGGCAAATCCTGTTCGTGTCGGGCCAATAATCCGGCGACTTCCCACAAATGGCCCAGGACGTACAGGCTGTCCAGTTTTTCAATCGGTTCTTTAATGGAGTGAAAAAGTTGTTGCGCCTTTTGCAATTCGCCTTGCGCGAGCATCGCCTCAATCAGGTACAACTCCGCTTCGGCCTGTGTACAAGGGTCGCCGGATTGTTGTGCCAGTATACGACTTTCCTCGAATGCTTGCCGGGCAGCGGCGAAGTGTCCCTGCAAAAGTAAATGTCGTCCATAGGTACACAGGGCCAGCGTTTTATTGAAGCTCACGCGCATTTCGTCCAGCATTTTCAGGCTTTGTTGCAACAACACTTCAGCTTCAGCAAATTGGCCCTGGATCGAATGGCACTCGCCCAGGGTTTCCAAAGTGCTGGCAACGATCAAATTGATTTCGCATGATTTGGCTTCTTCCAATGCGGCTTTGAGCGTGACCTGAGCTTGTGCGATTTGGCCGAGGCGCAACAGGTTATAGCCCAGATTTGATCGCGCATTAGCAATCAGTCGAGGATTACCGGCGCGGATGAGCTGTGGCAAGGCTCGTTCCAGCAAAACTTTTGCTTCGCGCATCTTGCCTTGTAACGAAACCACCGCTGCCAGATTGACATCCAGGCTGCCCCGCAATAGTGGAGCATCTTTTTCGCAAACCGCATCAATGGCCTTGATGTAAGCCTGCCGCGCTTCGTCCCATTTGCCTTCCAGCGTCCGAATGATGCCTAAACTGTTATGGGCCTGCGCTACAATTTCCGGCGTAGCGTCGGCGGGATTCTCAATAATCGGAGCAAGGTAATTTTGAGCGATCTGCAATTCACCTAACTTCCGAAACAACACACTCATCAAAACCAAACATTGATGCTCAACTTCGCGCACGCTGTGTTGTTGCGCCAGTTGCAATGCCATCCGGCTTTGTGAAATTGCTTTGGGAATGTCCGAGGTGCCGCCGTAAGCCGCTCCCAATCGAAAGGCTACACGGCATTGCAAAGCTGTTGGGAGCAAATTGAACCATGTTCTGTTTTCGTATTGCGCCAGCACCTGAAGGGCCTGCGTAAAATGGGCAATATGCTCCAACGCTTCCGTCCAAAGGCAACGGATTTCAGCTTCGATTTCCAGGGAAAGATTGTCGGCCAGTGCCGCTTCGCATTCTGTTGCAGCGGAGGCAAATTCACAGTTAGCAATGAGCTGCCGGATTTGTTGCAGGCGCGTCGGCGGAACGATAGCACCATTCTCAGAGGCAATATTTCCAGCGTTGCTATTGCTCATATGTCTTTTTCCATCTCGCTTCCTGCTCGGCGCTCCTACAGCCTTTCATTACCGCGCGCACCGAAACGCGTATTTACTGAGATAGTGATAAAGGCACTCTTTATCCGAATTTTTAGGAAACTTTGCCGCCAGCCAATTACTTGCAGCCAGTCACTGATCCGCCAGGATGTAACGTAAAACTCGCGCGGTCGGGAGGTTTGGCGGAATTAGCACTATATGTCCAACTGAGTCGAGAAAAGTCTGGGGCAGTTCTGGAAAGTCTCGACCAGTTCGGAACACGTTGAAGAAGCACCGGTCTTTGACATTTCCAGACTTCACCAGATTGCCCCCGAACCCTCCCAGACATACTTGGAACAACAGGCGACAGGTGCCAGGCGCGGGAGGAAATCAAAACAGGGCGTCATCATGATAAGAAAAAGGTGGAATTGGTTGTCTCTGGTAATGCTGATCGGGATTCTGTTCTTCTTGCATTCTCTTGGCTTCGCGCAAACGCTCCGCGAATTTGCGCAGGGGCGACGCGGTACTTCTCATCGTCGCATCGCAAAGGATTTATTGGATCGTTTGGAGGCTGAGCAATCCAAGACTGAAGCTGACGGCATTGAGCGAATCATTATTACTTCCAGCAAACTTGTCGCGGCCAATGACACGTCCAGTCGAATTGCCCGTTTGGGCGGTCGTGTCCGACAACTCAATCCAGCGACAGGCACGCTGACCATCGAAATCCCTCGTCAAAAAATCCCCCAACTGCTGGACGATTCGTCGGTTGAATATCTCAGCCCGGATCGCCCCGTTAGCTCCACCGGGCATCTCGAAACCACGACTGGAGCTGCCGCCGCAAAAAGCTTAGCGGGGTTGTTGTCCAGCTATGACGGCAGCGGCATTGGGATCGCCGTGATTGACAGCGGCATTGATGCCTCGCACGAGTTACTCAATCGCAATCTGGTGAGCGTGACAAAACCACTGTTAAGCTCAGACTTGGCGGTACTCAAATTAGGAAGCCTGCCGACGATTGTCTACGGGAAAAACTTTGTCCCGTTTGAATCTGTGGTGAGTGACCCATTTGGTCATGGCACGATGGTCGCGTCGTTGATTAGCGGACGGGCGGCTTTCCTGAATAACTCATTTACGGGAATCGCATCCGGCGCAAATCTAATCAACCTGCGGGTATTAAATAAATACGGAAGCGGCAGAACCAGCGATGTCATTGCCGCCATTGATTGGTGCATCAGTAATAAGGCCCTCTATAACATTCGCGTGATCAACCTGAGCCTGGGTGCTTCAGCCGTAGACAGTTATAAGAAAGACCCGCTGTGTCTGGCGGCCCGTCGCGCGTTTGATGCCGGGATTGTCGTAGTTGCCGCTGCCGGAAATTACGGCAAAGACATCTATGGGAAGAAAATCTACGGCGGAATTAATTCGCCGGGCATTGAACCGTCTGTCATTACGGTTGGCGCAGCAAACACACAAGGCACAGATGCCCGTTCCGATGACACCGTTGCAACATACAGCTCGCGCGGCCCGACACGAGGCTACATCGTGGACAACGCAGGAAATCGAATTTATGACAACCTGATCAAGCCTGAAATCGTCGCTCCGGGAAACCGACTGAGCGGCGCGATGTCTGTTGGTGCGCCTGACAATACGTTAGTTCAGCAGAACCCCAGCCTGAAGGTTTATGCCAATACCCGCAATATCTTCGGCACTAAAGCCGTAGGTGTTATGCAGCTCAGCGGAAGTTCCGTTGCGGCTCCGGTCGTGTCGGGAACCATCGCGCTGATGTTACAGGCGAATCCCACGCTGACGCCAAGTGCGGTCAAATCGATCCTGATGTATAGCGCGCAACAATTGCCGGGCTTCAATACGCTGGAACAGGGGGCAGGTCAGTTGAATGCCCACGGAGCGGTGAGCCTGGCAAGACTGGTCAGAACCGATCTGGCTCAACTCAAACACGGCGATGGGATGTTGCGGTCATCACTGCCTTCCTTGCAAGCCAGTTCGATTGCGGGACAGGCTTCGTATTGGAGTCAGGCGGTAATTCATCGTCATGGCTTTTTTTATGGATCAAAGTTAATGACCAATTGGCAAGGCATGTATCGTCAGGGCGTGCTGCCCACCGATGCCGTTTCCTATCTGGATGGCGCGCCGGTATTGCGTTCTGATTTAGTCTTCAATGGTGTCGCAATTTATTCAGGCATCGTCTTTGCCGACGGGCGTGTGATGGCCGATGGAAACACCCTGGCGGAAGGCATTGTCTTTGCTGACGGGACATCGCTCTCAAGCGGTGAAGGCTTTGTAGATGGTCGAATCATTTACGATCCATTCAGCAGTCTCCTGCGTGCCATCTTCCCACTCACCGCGCGGGGAGAATGATCAAACCAGATAAGAAGAAAAACCTCTCATGACTTTCTTGTTGTAATTCTCGTATCAGTCACCATTGAGAAAAAAAGGA
>JAEUQN010000018.1 GCA_016789725.1 Blastocatellia bacterium
TTCAGCAGGCCGATTGGTGTGGCGATTGGCACAAAAATCCATTGCGCAGTTGCCGCCGCAAACACGAGCGCACGTGTTGTTTGGGTTGCAAGTTGGGCCATTGCTGGGCGCGTTGCTTGGTGTGCTGGGCGTGGTCTTGCCTGCGTATCTGCTGCACGAACCACCCGGCACCAATGAACCGTACAGCCTTTCACTGTTGTTTCCAAGTTTGGTTTGCCTCCTGGTGCTGTCCTTCGCCGCGCATCGTGTTTGGCTGGCGTGGCGCTTGACGAATCGCTTATCGAAAAGCTGGCAGCAGGGAATGGGTCGCATCAAACAGGACGGCATTGCCGCACCAATCTGGCGCATTCAGCATCCATTGCCGTTGATTGCTGTCGTTGGTGTGTTGCGCCCGCAACTGTTTGTGGCCGCGCATTTGTTTGAAGCTTTGACGACAGCAGAACTGACCGCCGTGCTGCGCCACGAGCAATGGCATCTGACGGCGCGCGATAATTTCCGTCGTGTGCTGTTTGATCTCTGTCAGCACGGATTATTTTTCCTGCGCGGCGGACGCGAGCTGGCGCAACAATGGTACGAGAGCGTTGAGATGTCCGCTGATGAGTATGCCGCACGTCACAACCCGCACGTCGCCCTTGACCTCGCATCCGCTTTAGTCAAAATCGCGCGCCTCTTTCCAGCAGGTGCTTCGGTGACGCTGCCCGCAACAGTTTCGACCGTGTTGTTGGATGACAGCAGCCTCGCGCGTCGAGTGCAACGCCTGATGCAGATGAGTGACGAGGGCGAGCCGTTCGTGCCACAAAGCGTGTTGCCTGGTATTGTGACAAGCTGTTTTCTGTTGTTCGCTCTGATAATGTTGCAATCGGATGCGCTTTGGATGGTGCATCAAGGGATTGAACTCCTCGTTTCTTATCTCCCTTAGACTTCCTTCAGCAATCTGCCCGCCATACGTTTTGCGTCTACGATCTATGGTAGTAGACGCCGAGAATTCGTACACTCGCCGTTCTCGCTTGTGCGTCACACACAACCTTATTCGCTTGTATGAATGACTGTCTACGATTCTGCCTTTCTCTTTTTTGCCTTCTCTCTTTGACCTTCGCCACACAGGCGCAAACAGCTTCCGTTACTGGCATTACCGGAAGCGTCAAAGATGCCGACAATCGGGGCGTGACCGAGGCCAACGTTTCGCTGCTGAATTCCAATCAAGCTGTGTTGCGCGTAGTGCGAACCGATACAGAAGGGAAGTTTCGCTTTGAAGGCATTCGCCCCGGCACGTATGAAATTCAAGTCACGCATCCCGGCTTCAGCATGCGGCGGCAAATGGTCACAGCGACAAATGCTGCGACAACGGAAGTGAATTTGGTGCTGGAAGTGAATCAGGTGTTGGAACTCATCACGGTGACAGCCGAAACCGGAACCTCGCGCGACAAAGACACAGTTGCACAGCAAGTCAATATCGTCAGCGAAGATTCGATTACACAGCGCGCCACCGCACAGCTTGCGCAAGTTGCCGATGAAGAGGCTGGCTTAGCCTTGCAGCGCACCAGTCCGACGATTGGTTCAGTGCTCGTGCGTGGCTTGACGGAAGTCGGCGTGTTTATTGATGGCGTGCGCTTCACGAACAGCACACAGCGCGGCGGCATCAATACGTTTTTCAATCTCAACGATCCCACTAGCCTGCGCTCGGTCGAAGTGCTGCGCGGGCCAAATACGGCACAGTACGGCTCTGATTCGCTCGGAGGCACAGCGCAACTCGTGACCCGTCAGCCGCAGTTCGGGTTGACGCCGCCGCAACTGCACGGCGAATGGAACACGTTTTACACCAGCGCCGATCATTCGTTCGGCAGCAATGCGCTGCTCAGCTACGGCACCGAACGTTTTGGCGTGCTGACGAATTTGATCGGGCGACGCACCAACACGCTCAGACCGGGTGGGGGCATTGACAGTCACTCGGCCATCACGCGCTTTCTCGGTTTGCCCTCGAATATCACTGGTTCAGAGCGATTGCCCGACACGACGTTCACGCAATTTGGCGGCACCTTCAAAGCGACGTTTGCGCCGACGACCGATCAGCAAGTGAGCTTTCATTATCAGCGCGGGCAACAGGACGGAGGCAAACGCTACGATCAACTGCTCGGCGGCGATGGCAATTTGATTGCCGATTTGCGCAACCTGATGCTGGATTTTGGTTACATCCGTTACTTCAAACAGCAGGTTGGTTTCTTCGACAATCTTTCGACGACGGTTTCATACAACAGCCAGCGCGAAGAGCGTGTCAATCAAGGCGGTAACGGCAATCCAGGCGCTGCAATCACGCACGACAAAGAACGCACGAGCAGCTACGGTCTCAGCTTTTATCTCGACAAACAGGCTCTGCACCAAAACGGGCAGCGCAACAGCTTTTTGATCGGCGGCGACATCTACCACGACAAAGTGAGCGCGCCGAGTTATAGCTTCGATCCGGCTTCGCGTGCCTTCACGATTGTGCGACCGCGAGTGCCAAATGGAGCGCGCTACATTCTGGCTGGCGTGTTTGTCCAGGATGCGCTGGAAGTCATTGCCAATCGTCTGCGGGTGACGGGTGCATTGCGCTACAACGTCGGCTCGTATCGCGTGCGAGCGGCGGACAGTCCAACCATTAATGGACGATCCCTTGTGCCGAATGATTCATTGCGCGTCGGCGATTTTTCAGGACGCATTGGGACGGTGTTGACCGTTGCGCCGGGATTGAATTTGGCCTTCAACTTCAGTCGCGGATTTCGTGCGCCGAATATCACGACGCTCGGCTCGACTGGTCTCGTCGGCGTAGGTTATCAGGTCGCTGCCAGCGATGTGATTGGCTTGAACGCTACGATTGGCACGACGGCGGATGAAACGGCGGTTTCGACAGGCGTCAATGTAGGCCGCTTACAATCCGAAACGAGCAACAATTACGAACTCAGCCTGCGCTATCGCAATAATCGTTTCGACACCGATTTGACGGGTTTCATCATTGCTTATGACAACACGATTGTGCGGCAAACATTGATCTTGCCGCAGGGCGCGGTGGGCAAATCGCTGGGCAGTCAAATCATCGAACGACAGAATGCTAACGGCGCAGTATTTGTCGCATTGTCGTCTGCGCCCGTGTTAGTGCAGGCCAATCTCAGCAATACGCGCTTGCAAGGGCTGGAATACACCTTGAATTTCAAGTTGACGAAGGCGTGGAGCTTCGGCGGCAATTTCAGTTACGTGTACGCCGAAGACCGTGCGACGGGTGTTGCACCGAATCTCGGTGGAGGCGGCATTCCACCGCAGATGGGCTTTCTGCGGCTTCGCTATCAACCACCGGGACAGCGATACTGGATCGAAGCGTATTCGTCACTGGCGGGACGACAGGCGCGGCTTTCCTCCCTTGATCTTTCTGATCGGCGCACCGGAGCAATCCGCTCTCGCGCGAACATCCAGAATTTCTTTCGCCGTGGTGCGTGCGTGCGCGGCATTACCACCGTGGGTACGAACGGACAATGCAACAGCGCCGGTGGCACCCTGAAGGCGACGGGCGAAACGTTGGCCCAAGTGCAAACGCGCGTACTTGGCACCGCCGATTCCGCGCCGCTGTTTCCTGCGATTCCCGGTTATGGCTTAGTCAATTTGCGTGGCGGGTTTCGCTTCAACGAAGCGCACGAGATAACGATGGATTTTGAGAATATTGCCGACAAAAGCCACCGCGCGCCGGGCTGGGGCATTGATGGCCCTGGTCGCAGCATCACGGCGCGGTATCGGGTTCGGTTTTGAGAGAGCGCTGATTATTTTATGAAACTACACACGCTGAACCGCAAGGTTCACTACTGGGGGTCAATGATCATTGCGCTCCCGGTTTTGATCGTCCTTTGCACAGGGCTTCTTTTGCAATTGAAAAAGCAACTGACGTGGGTGCAACCGCCCGAACAGCGCGGCACGGCCCAGGACCTGCGCCTTGATTTCCCCCGCATTCTGGCGATTTGTCAGACGGTTCCCGAAGCGCAAATCCAGAGTTGGGACGACATCAATCGGCTGGATGTGCGTCCCGGTCGCGGCCTGCTGAAAGTCGCGGCAAAAAATAATTACGAAATTCAGCTTGATACTGCGACGGGCAAGATCTTGCAGGTGGCCTATCGTCGCTCTGATTTGATCGAAGCCCTGCACGATGGCTCGTGGTTTCACGACGCCGTGAAATTGTGGGTGTTTCTGCCCTCAGCCATTGTGTTGTTGGGTTTGTGGGTGACAGGAATTTATCTGTTCTGGTTGCCTATCGGAGTGCGGCGGCGACGTGGTCGAAACAAAGAGGTGCCAGCAAAGGCATGAGATACGTTCTTTGTTATTGCCCCGTCATTTTTGTCACCGCGCACTCACCTGCGAGCCCAAACTTTGCGCCACACGCGGTTGATCCAGCACCCAGCGGCGAATGATTTGATATGGGCGTTCGTTCGGGGCAAAGCGGCGTCCGCCCTGATGCCCGTCTTCTTTGCCAGTTTGCACGTTCAGCGGTTTGCGCAGCAGTTTGCTGGTTTCAATGTCGGGCAGGTTCACGCGCTGTTGCAGCAGCAAATAATTCTTCAGCATCTTGGCGACTGACCAATAGCCGTTGCCGTTCGGGGCTTCCAATTCGAGCGATGGCACGCGCCCCGGTACGGCGTGGCATTTCATACATGACATCGTATCCATCCTCTGATCGCGGTTGAGTTCGGGTGCGACGTGATCGCTGAAATAACGGAAGCTGGCGAGGAATTGTGGCGTTAGATTCGCTTCACCTTTCGCGTCTTTCAGGCTTCCGGCGAGCGGTTCTTTCTTGATCGCTTCACGCAGATCACTCAGGAATGTTTGCTCATCGGCATAACGTAACGCACTGCGCGCGGCATCGTCTTTCATCTCGCGCAATGCCGTTTGCACTGTCGGGTTTTGACGCAGTGCCGTCGTGTTCGCCAGACGTAACGCGATATTGCGGCTCATCACGGGCGTGTCGGGCTTGAGCATTTGCAAATACAATTCGACAGCGCGTGTACGTGCCGCCGCGAGTTCCGGCGAGAGTTGTGGTTGTTTCGTCGCTCCGACTTCGGGAATTTCGTCATTGAACGACATCACCCAACTGACGCTCGGCAACCAGAAATGTGCGATCAGCGGATTCTTCGTGGAGCCGGGCAGGAAGCGCAACAGGTTCTCCGTGTGCAAATCTGTATTCGACGCCAGCATCGCGCCCATTCGATCTGCGACGTACCAATCCGCATCGGGCAGTCCCATCGGACGCACAGCAGCGGCGGCGGCTGCGAGAATGTTATTCAACTCCGTCTGCGATGGTTCCGGTTTGAATTTGGGAATCAGCAAACGATAGAGCAAATCGCGTTGCTCATCAGTTTTTGGTACGGCCCATTTTGCGCGCGAAAACAGCTTCAGGACAGGCTGCGCCAACGTCTGTCGCCGATCATAGTCCATCGCGCCGCGCAGAATTTGTTCGACCAGTGGTTCGATTTTTTCCTGCACCGCAGGCAATGTCACAGCCGTCGGATCAGACACCGCTGCCGCCGCAATCGTGCGCAGAACTTCGGGGCCAGCGGTTGAGTAATCAATGATTTTGTCCTGCAACGGTTGAAAGGCAACGTTGGCCGAACCTTCGAGAATTAAGCGCAATTCGGGAATATCTTCGGCCTTGGTTTTGCTCCACAAACGCATCGCCGCTTTGCCCATCAGCTCCGTGCTGCCTTTTTGAATGTAGCCCATTTGACCGGGGCCACCGTCGCCGCCCGATGTGTTGTAGTACGTCGCTGCAATCGCGACCAATCGGCGCGCCAACAAATCTTTTGTGGCATCCGGCACGCTCGCATCCTCCAACTTCGCTTCGAGCGCGTTGAAAAGCGGCGTCAATTCTTTGTACTGATGCTCTTCGCTGCCGTTGGCCTTGTGACCTGTCGCGACGAACAGCGCGTGGCTTTGATAGCGGAACGCATTTTCGACCAGCGCGTTTGCTTCGGGCGCAAGCAGCTTCTTCATCCACGCTTGATTCAAGCCTTCGCGGACGGGCGGATTCCAGACCCACCATTGCCACGCAGCCTTCGCCGCCCACGCGCGCACGCCCGGCGCGGCATCGTCGTTCATTGCTTTTTCGAGCATCGCGGTCAGGCGTTGGTGCGGAAAGTTCGGCGTCGGCATCACCGTGTCAGCGCGCATTCCCAAGGCCTTCAGCACGCTTTCGCGCGTGATGTCATTGCCTGTGTTATAGGCAGCAAACACGGCATCAAAGCCGATATTATCCAGCAATGTTTGTTCCATCGCCCACGCCGCTGCATCTCGCACCATCTTGACCGAATCGCCCATCAATTTTACGAGCGACGGCACGCCGCGTTGCGTGTGAACGCTGCCCAGCGCCATCGCGCTCCATCGTCTCACATGGGCGTTTGAATGAGATGCCGATTGGATCATCAACTCAACGAACGCGGCTTCGTCGGTGTACGAGAGGTTGCGTACCCGCGCGATGCTGGCCGATAACGATTCGCCCGGTTTTGCGGTGAAATCTGCGCGATTCAATTTGACCGGTGTGGTAGGGAAGTAACGCGACAAAGCGTGCAGTGCGTACGCTGTCGTCACGAACCCTGTCAGCGCGTTCTTATTCCAACGACCGTGCGGAAACTGTTGTTTGAGCAGGGCCTGAATGCCGCGCGCGACCGCCGGCTCATCTTTGCTGCGCCCCATTGCCTGAAACGCAATCACTGCCAATGCGGTTGGCGCGGGATCATATTGCCCATCGGTCTTCCACGTTTTGCCATCATCGGCGGTTTTGCCGGGATCGAAGCCCCAACTGCCATCGGCGTTTTGAATCGCGCGCAGCCGTGCTTCGTCTTTCGGCAATTGCTCTTGAATGCGGCTCAGCAGCTTCGCGGCATCGGCGGCGCTCAGCAATTTGTAATCGGGGAAGCGCGCAGGCGGCGGTTCTTTTTTGCCGTTCGCGTCCGGCTTGGGTTCCGGCGGTGGCGGCGGTTCGACAGGCAAGGTTTTTTGCTTGTCGTGCGCCCGTTTGTTTTGCGCGAGATAATCCTGTGGGAAGAACCGTTTGAAGAACTCGATGCGATGCGACATGTCGTCGCTGTAGCGCGGTACGACTGCCAGCATCTTCTCGGCTTTTTCTTCAATCGCGGCCAAATAACGCGGATGTCCCGTGCGATCATACGCCGTGCGCAAAATCTCTCCAGCGTAGTTGTACACGACCGATTGCCCGACGTTCGATCCCGGCCCGGCGGCGTTGATGCCACTCGGATCAGCGGTTTGCAAAACGTGATTCGCCGCACGAATCGCCTGGGTCGAATGCAGCTTGCGCGCAGGCATCACGAGTTCAGCGGTACAAACGTTGTGGCCCGTGACGCGCGTTCCGGCGGGGCCGTCACCGACATCCAGCGGCGCAAGGCTGGTGTTGTTCGCGGCGTCTTTCAAGTAATTCGTCGGGCGTAAAGATTCATACATCATGTTCCGCATGCGGCGCAGATGCTGTTTGTTCTCGACTACATAGCCGTTTTGCATTGGGATTGCCGGACCCCACACTCCCGATTGTGTGTGACAGCTCATGCAATGCGTGCCCATCAAATTGCCGGTGTCCCGAATGCGACGTTCGACGCTTGCACCGCGCGGACGATTGGCGAGCCACGAATCCACCTGGCCGAGATGGTCGTACATCGCCTGTCGCACGGCTAAACGCGGATCGGTGTATGGCGCAGGTTTCAGCAATCGTAGTTCGACTTCATAGCCGGGCGCGTTGGCTTCAGCTCGCACAAAATAGGTTTTGCCGGGTTGCAGCAAACGAACGATGGCGGCGCGATGACCTTCGTTTTGTTGATGCGTGCGTTCGTTTTCGTTGCGGCCTTCGGTGTATTCGACGAGTTCGCCCGCGCTTAAAGTATAAAATCGTAGCTGCGCTGCGAGAGTGTGATCGGGGATGGCTAAATCAGCGGTCAGCAATTTGGTTTCCATGCCGTTGTACGTCAGCTTGAACCAATCGTCGCCGGACTGTCCGACTTTGCCATTATCGAAATATTCAATGTCGTCCGCGCTGCCGGAAATGCGCAGGATTTGCACGCCGTCAGCATCAGCCTTGCCGTTGAATTCAATCGGCTGGGCTTGCTCAGGGGTGTCGTTCGGCTCCTGTTCGACGAACATCCCCGTGGCGGCACTGTCGCGCAGATCAATCGGATTGATAGCGACGTGAAGCGCAACCGCTTTGGCTGCGGGCCAAGGCGTTTGGTTTGGGAATTTGATGGCGCTTGGTGCAGTGCCTTCTTCGCGCCAACGCGTACCTTCAAAGATCGTTGCTTCATTTTCGAGCGGCGCTATTTCTAAAGCATACAGTCCTGCGACGGGCGCGCGATAGACCTGATAGACATCGGGATCGAGCGCATGCAATGCCTTCTGCCAATCCGCTGTTGCCTTCGTATAAATGCCAAATGCGTTCTTTGTGGGGTCCGTAGGTCGCATCGGAGTTGTGGCGAGAAGTGGAACTTCATAGGCATCTACTAGTTGCCAGCGTACACCGATGCGACCGTGTGCAGGCAATGTTGACGGGCTTGGCACGCTCACCGCAATTTCAAGCGTTTCGCCCTTCTTCAATTCTATTCGCTTTTCCCACGGCTTGGAAAATTGCACGGTGGTTTTGAAGGCCGCCAGCGACGCTGTTTTACTAATCGGTTGGTAAACCGCTTCGCTGCGCTTGCTCAAAATCAACGCTGAGCCAAAGCCAAGACCAAGAAGAATCAGAACTAATCGCCAGGGATTGAGAAGGTGCTTTTGTACAGACATACGTCCTCGTTCGAGATGCAATTGTTAGTTGATCGCGCAGAACAAGCGCGGGTGAAATTTAAAAATATAACGAGCGACATCCTAAAACAGCCCGCTTGAGAAGGGCAAGGTTTGACCTTGAAATTCACTGTGCCTACAGTGTTTTTCAAGAGAGGGGTGGGGCGCAGTTTGCGGCACCGATATTGGTTTAGGAACTTACGACCGCTAGAAATTGGTTGCTATTGGCGTTTTCCCATAGGTTGGTTCGCCCGCCAATCGTCAGCATTTTACAGGCACCTTTAATAACCGCATGCAATGGGTCGTCCGCGCGGGAAACAGTAAGTCCGGTTTCCAGCGCGATGCGTTCGGCAATGCCGGGGATGCACATCCCGCCGCCGGTCAGTCGCAAGCCAGTTTCAATAACTTCGCACGACAACTCTGGAGGTAGATCGCGCACGACCTGGCCGACAAATTCCACGATCTCTGCAAGAACCGGAGCGATAGTTTGAAAGACCTCGTCTCCTGAAACGCGCGACCGCCGTAACGCGCCCGTGCGGCCATCTGTTCCGGCTGGGGCATAGGTCACCAGATTTTGCTGACGAGGTTTGGCTCCGACCTGGTGAATGACCTCCAGCGCCTCAGGCGCGTAAAGCTCGATGTCTTGTTCCTCTTTGACCATTTTGTATAAAGCAGACGTCAAATCACTACAAGCCACCCGCAAGGCAGCAGTCTTGATTAACTCTCCAGAGCGGATCACCGCGATGTCTGTTACTCCGTCGCCAATATCAACCAAAAGCTGCGCGTAAGGCGATGAAACATCCATCCCCAGCCCAATGGCGGCGGCCAATGGTTCAGGTGCGAGGACGACGGCTGACGCTCCTGCCTTGCGGGTAGCTTCAACCAACGCTTGCCGCTCCGTTTCCTGGGCATCGGTCGGGGCGCAAGCCAAAACGCGGGGGCGTACAAACCCCAGATGACGGGCGCGCCGAATCAATGGCGTGAGCAATGCCGCCGCAGAATTCACATCCGCGATAACTCCGGCTCGTAATGGAGAGATCAGAGGCATCCTGGGATTCAGCACTTTGGCCTGAGCGGCGTTGATCCCCACGGCTTCCACGAAACCCGTTTCAGCGCGCACTTTGATGACGGACGGCTCGTCGGCAATTAGCCCACGCCCACGCGCATACATCCGCGTGTTCGCCGTTCCCAGGTCAATCGCAATGTCAGGATCGGCAATGAGATTGCGGGTTTGGGTGAAAATAGATAATGGCATTTGAAGTTCTCCGTATCCGCTTTATTTGAACTAGAAGTCATTATAAGCCTCGAACCCAGGAAATGAAATGAGCTACTGTATGGGAAAGCAGTGGAGATTCTGATAAGTTATGCAAAGAGTAAGGCTGGGAACCTGCTGGAAACCGGGTATCAAATGATGAATCACTCGTTATCGCTCTCGGTCCTGAGCGATTGATGCCGCGCCGGGCAAACGATCCTGATTTACGGGATCGCAGTATATTACACGCCGGGTGCTGCGCCGCCGCTGGTCAACTGCCGAGTAGCTTGATACCAAACCTGAGAAGCAACGGGGTTCTGCTATGCTAAATATTTCTTTAATGTATGCGAACGATCCACAAAATCCTGATCGCCAATCGCGGTGAAATTGCACTTCGCATTATGCAAACCTGTCGCGCGATGGGGATCGCAACAGTGGCGGTTTATTCTGAGGCGGACGCCACCTCGCCACACACGCGCTTTGCCGATGAAGCTGTATTTATCGGTGCTGCGACGGCGAAAGAATCGTATCTGAGCGGCGAACGGATTCTTGCCGCTGCGCACGCAACAAAGGCTGATGCGATTCATCCGGGCTACGGTTTTTTATCGGAGAACGCCGAGTTTGCTGAAGCCTGCGCGAATATAGGCGTTACCTTCATTGGCCCGTCGCCACAGGCGATACAACAGATGGGATTAAAGATTGCCGGACGCGAGATTGCAGCGGCGGTGGGCGTGCCAACTGTTCCAGGTTACAACGGCGAAGACCAAAGCAATGCTGCGTTGCGCGATCAAATGTTGAGCCTTGGTTTTCCCGTTTTGATTAAAGCTTCGGCAGGCGGAGGCGGCAAGGGAATGCGTGTCGTGCGCTTGATGAGCGAAATGGACGACGCGATTGATGGCGCGCGACGTGAAGCAGAAAAGTCATTCGGCGACGGTTCACTGCTGCTCGAAAAATACATCGAACAAGCGCGCCACGTCGAAATCCAAATTCTCGGCGACACGCACGGCAATCTGGTGCATCTGTTCGAGCGCGATTGTTCGCTGCAACGCCGTCATCAGAAAATCATCGAAGAATCGCCTTCGCCTGTGGTCACGGCTGAACTGCGCGAACGAATGGGAGCGGCAGCGGTCAGCATTGGTAAAGCGTTGGATTACACGAACGCCGGCACGGTTGAATTTATCCTTGCGCCAAATGGCGAATTTTATTTCATCGAAGTGAACACGCGCTTGCAGGTTGAGCATCCCGTAACCGAAATGATTACGGGGCTGGATTTGGTCAAACTGCAAATCGAAATCGCGGAAGGGAAGCCGTTGCCGTTTGCGCAATCCGACTTGAAAACACATGGTCACGCGATTGAAGCGCGCTTATATGCCGAAGACCCAAACAACGACTTCCTGCCCGCGACCGGAACGATTCACGATTGGTTGTTGCCCGCAATAGATGGTTTGCGCATTGATGCCGGTGTGGAGCAGGGCAGCGACATCGGCATCAACTACGATCCGATGTTGGCAAAGCTGATTGCGCACGGGACGACGCGTGAGGAATCGCTTCGCAAATTACGTTATGCGCTCAAAAGCCTGTTAATACAGGGCGTGACGACGAATCAGGAATTTTTGTTGCGGTTGCTAGGGCGGCCAGAATTTGCGAATGGCAACACGCACACGGGGTTCATCGCGGAACATTTGGCAGAACTGACGAAGGCCGAAGATGCCGAACTGGATCGCGCTTCGGCGATTGCCGCCGCGTTGTATTGGCAGAAGTCCTGGCAATCGTCGGATGCGTTGATGGCAAATCTGCCGCCGAGTTATCGCAACAATCCCTATCGCAATCCCTCGCTCAAATTGCAGCTTGGAACGCAGGAAGCACTCGTTTCATGGCGGCACATCGCAAGCGATCAATTTGAAGTGACTACACTCGACACAACGGCGCAAGCACAGATTCTGTCATTCGATGCACGTCACATCCGCCTCGTCATTGACGGCGTGCAACGCAGCTTTCGTCTGATGAAAGTTGGCGATCATTTGTACCTTCACTCTTCGCTTGGTTCGCGCACGATCACGCGCTTGCCGCGTCACCCGGAAGTGCAAGCTGCGGCAGAACAAGGTTCGATGATTTCGCCGATGCCGGGACTTGTCGCAAAAATTCTGGTTGCCGTTGGACAGGCAGTCAAAGCAGGCGACCCGTTGCTGATCCTGGAAGCGATGAAGATGGAACAGACGATGCGCGCTGCGGTAGACGGCATCGTCGAAACGATTCGTGTGGCCGAAGGCGAAGTCGTCGGGCCGGGCGCGATGCTCATTACTTTGAAATGAAACCACGGAGAACGCGGAGAGCACGGAGAAAAACAAGCAGGATTAGCAGGATGTAAAAGATGTTTTTTATCCTGTCTACCTTGTCAATTTTGTCAAAATACTCCGTGTCTTCCGTGTTCTCTGTAGTGAATACTTCTTCAATTGAGAGGCAATATTTATGGAAGATACCCAACTGCAATTTCCTTATTTCACCGAAGAGCATCGGATGCTCCGCGACACCGTCAAGCAATTTGCACAACGCGAAATCGCACCGTATGCCGAAGAGTGGGACGCCGAGGGAATTTTCCCGCGCGAAGTATTCAAAAAGGCGGGCGACCTCGGTTTGTTCGGCATTCGTCTTGATCCGAAATATGGCGGCAGCGGCTTGGATTGGTGGGCAACGGCGGCCTATATCGAAGGGCTTTCGTACACCACCAGTGGCGCGGTGAATATGGCGATTATGGTGCAGTCGGATATGACGCTGCCGTTCATTGACGATGTCGGAACGCCCGAACAAAAAGAAGAATTCCTGCGTCCCGCGATTGCCGGGGAAAAGATGGCCGCACTCGGTATCAGCGAACCGGGCGGTGGCTCCGATGTCGCGGCGATCAAGACGCGCGCGAAAGTGGATGGCGATGACCTGGTCATCTCCGGCCAAAAACTATGGATCACGAACGGCACGCGCGCCGACTTTATTTTGCTCGCTGTGCGCACTGCCGACGACCGCTACAAAGGCATCACGTTTTGCCTTTTCCCCACAGCTGTCAAAGGCTTTTCGGTCGGCAAGAAACTCAAGAAAGTCGGCAACCTTGCGTCGGATACGGCGGAGTTGTTTTTCGACAATTGCCGCATCCCGAAACGTTACGTGCTGGGCGAGATGAATCGTGGGTTTTATTACGTGATGGAAAACTTTCAGGGGGAACGTTTGGTGTCGGCGATTGGCGCAGTCTACGCAATGGAACGCGCGATTGAACTCGCCAAAGCTTATGGCAAAGAGCGTGAAGCCTTCGGACAACCGCTTGGACAGTTCCAGGTCTGGCGGCACAAATTCGCCGAGATGGATACGCAAGTCGAAGCCGCCAAATGGCTGACGTTTCGCGCGCTGGATTTATACAATCGCAAGCTGAAAGCGATCCGCGAAATCACGATGTCAAAGCTGCACACGAGCGATCTGTCGCAGCGCGTGATGTACGATTGCATGCAGATTTTCGGCGGCTTCGGCTACACGACCGAATACCCGATTTCGCGGTTCTGGCGCGACGTGCGCTTGCACACGATTGGGGCGGGCGCGTCGGAGGTGATGAAAGAGATTTTGGCGAAGTTGGATGAGCAAGGGTGAGCAGATCAGTCTCCAAAGGTCAGAGTGTAAATCCATATGAAACGTTTTTCGGATGAAGTAGATCGCCTTCTTGTGAAGGCTGGATGGTTTGAAGGGCGAGACGTTTTGGATCAGGTGCGGCTCCTTGAAGGCTTTACCCCCTTCGCCGCCGCACAACAGGTTTTACGCGAATTCGGGAATCTTCACATTGGGTCAAGTGGAGCAGGGATTGATTGTGCTCGCTCTGATGTAGAGATAGACCCATCATTAATAGCAGGTGGCGAGGAGCTTATCGCTGAATTTGAGAATAAACTTGGGATTAAACTTACGCCCTTGGGAGAAGCGCACAATGGACACTTGATCTTCCTTATGGATGAGCAAGGAAGAGTCTTTGCTTCGTGGCTGTTTCACGATGTGTTTCCTTACGCTAAATCTTTTGATCGTGCGCTTGAGACTTTTTTGCTGGGGTTGGATAACGAAGGGGTCTGATTAGCAAGTATTGCATAAAGCTACGGGGCAACCGCCATCGCCGTTTCTGCGACTTCATTTGAACCTGTCGTAACAGGTGGGCGACGTTGCTCTGTGGCGTTAAAGTCTCGTGCTATGACGAGCAGGTTTGCCAACAGATGTATGCGAAAGTCTCCCGACAAATGAATTAGGTTCAAAAAATATGTCGTAGATGACAAACGAAGCAGAAGCCCCGCAACGAGAGCCATCTTAGAGGACGCCTGTAGCCTCGGTCAAGCCACAAAATATAGTATTTTTACGGGTGGTTTATCTGCTTGACCCTCTGTCGCGCATTCGTTATCCTGTTGCACTTTTGCAGCCGTCACTCATGTGACTATGCTCATAACCCGCTTGCTCCGGCGCGCGGTACTGTACCAATCTTGACAGGAGAATTTTTGACGAATGGCAAGTATTCAAGCTACGCAAATCCGTAAAGGAATCGTAATTTTGCACAACGGTGTGCCGCACCGAATTCTGGAATTTCATCACCATACGCCCGGCAACTTGCGCGCGATGGTGCAAACCCGGATGCGCAACTTAAAAACCGGGACCACCACCGAACACCGCTTTCGTTCGACCGAATCGGTTGAGAAAGCCGTCTTTGAAGAACTTGAAATGACGTTTCTGTATGGTGATGCTGACGGCTACCATTTTATGAATATGGAATCGTATGAGCAGGTCGCGCTCACCGAGGAAGTCCTGGGCGATGCGGTTGGCTACCTGTTACCGGAGACCGTCATCAAGATCGAATTTTTTGAAGGCAATCCCATTGGCATTACGATTCCATTGACGGTGGAATTGACCGTGGTTGAGACTGAGCCGGAAATCAAAGGTGCAACCGTCAGCAACGTGGGCAAACCTGCTAAATTGGAAACCGGTATCACGATTCAGGTCCCTGCCTTTATCAAAGAAGGCGAAAGGATTCGCGTGGATACGACCGAAGGCAAGTATATGGAGCGGGCGAAGTAATTAGTGGCTGGTGTTTGGTGTTTGGTGGCTGGTTGCAGCTCACCGATCACCGATCACCGACCACCGCATTTATGTATTTCCTCTACAGCATTTTTCTCTCCCTCGCATTTTTGGCATTACTGCCGTATTTCCTCTACCAGGCGTTTTGCAATAAAAAATACTTGAGCAACTTTGGGGAGCGGCTGGGAACTTTGCCGGAGGTGTTGCCATCCGACGGACGCCCCACCATCTGGATTCACGCGGTGTCGGTTGGCGAGACATTGGCGGCGCATCCGCTGGTCAATGCGTTGCGTGAACGATTTCCGCAACATCGGTTGATTTTTTCGACGACGACCGCAACGGGGCAAGCGGTTGCGCGGTCGCGCATTTCTGAAGCAGATGGCTTTTGCTATTACCCCTTCGATTGGCGGTTTTCTGTGCGCCGCGCGCTCAACACCATCAAGCCTTGCGCAGTCGTGCTGATGGAATCTGAAATGTGGCCGAACTTCCTGCGCGAGTGCCAACTGCGCCAGATTCCGGTGGTGGTTGCCAATGGTCGTGTTTCAGATCGTTCGTTTCGTCGTTCACAAAAATTTGCCTTCTGGTTTCGCCGAATGACGGCGAACGTGACGCGCTTCCTGATGCAAAGCGAAGCCGATGCGGCGCGCATTCAGGCCTTGGGCGCGGCTCCCGAATCAATCATTGTCAGCGGCAATATCAAATACGATATTGGCATCGCCAAAGACGCCGCCGCCAGGGAGGCAACCTCTCGCTTGCTTGAGGCGGATTTCGCGTTGTCACGCGCGCCTTTGATTATTGCGGGCAGTTCGTGCGATGGCGAGGAGGAGTTGATTCTTGCGGCCTTTGCTGAAGTCCGAAAAGAACTGAATGACGTCCGCCTGTTGCTCGCGCCGCGTCATCCCGAACGGTTTGATATTGTCGCCAAATTGTTGGATTCGTCGCGCTTCAAATCTGTCCGACGATCTGCTTATGTGCAACAAGTCGAAACGGCTGGCCTTGGCGGGTCACTCTCATTGCCCGTTACCAAAAATCCTGCGTATTCAGCAGACATTGTACTGCTTGATTCGATAGGTGAATTGGCGTCGCTGTATCGCTTTGCCTCAGTCGTGTTTGTCGGCGGCAGTTTAGTTCCGAAAGGCGGACATAATATCCTCGAACCGGCGTTGGATGCTAAGCCCATCATTGTTGGCCCGCACATGGAAAACTTTCGGGAAGTTGCTGCCGAATTCCACCGCCACGAGGCCGTCGTCCAATTGCAAGGTGCGAATGACAGCGAATTGATTGCATCATTACGTGATGCGATCCTGGAATTGCTAACAGACGAAGAACGCGCACAAACCTTAGGCCATCACGCGCGCGCTGCTGTCGAAGCCAATCGCGGCGCAACCACAAAAACAGTTGCCGTTCTTGCCGATTTGATCTGATGTGTTCCGAACGTTGCTGACATCTACAGCCTCTCGCCTTTATGCCGCTGGCGTTCGCTGGCGGCTCCAACGGTATCGTTCCGGTCGTCTCAAAATCCATCGTCTTAACACGTCCGTGATCAGTATCGGCAATCTCACGGTTGGCGGCACGGGCAAAACGCCCTGCACGGCATTCATTGCTAATTTCCTCAAAGAAGATGGATTGAATGTTGCAATTTTAAGTCGCGGGTATAAGCGCGAAAGCAAAGGCTTGATCGAAGTTTCCAATGGAAACGAGATTTTGTGCGATGCGCGTCAGGCCGGCGATGAGCCGTATTTGTTAGCGCAGCTTTGCCCCGGTGTGCGCGTGGTTGTGAACGCGAATCGCTACGAAGCGGGGAAGTGGTTGGAATCGCAAACCAGGATGGATGTCTTTCTGTTGGATGATGGCTATCAGCACCTTCAATTGCATCGTGACTTGAATTTGCTGTTGTTGGATGGTGAGAGTCCGATGGGCAATGGGCAGCTCTTGCCAAGTGGGATTTTGCGTGAGCCGAGCCGCGAAATCGGTCGCGCTGATCTTGTCATTGCAACGCGGGCAGAACGGGCTAATCGTGATGCCCTTCACGCACTGGTCGGTTCGCTCAACCCGGCAGCGCCTTTATTTTTCGCGCAGCATGCCATCATCGGTTTCAAATTGCTCAATGCTGCTTCGCCGCTTGAATCTTTCGAGCAGCAAAAAATAGCGGCATTTTCCGGTATTGCTCAACCGCAACGGTTTTTTGCGAATCTGCAACAACAGCAATTACAGCTTGTGCATCAAGCATCATTCCCCGATCATCATCGCTACACTCACGCCGAAATCACGGCTTTTCTCAAACAAGCTCAGTCGCAGCAAGCCACCGCGATGTTTACGACCGAAAAAGACGCCGCGAATTTACCTGTGGAAGTTTTGACTCACGCGGAACTGCCGATGTACGCCGCACAATTACAGTTCAAGCTTGAAAACGAAGCGGAATTCAAACGACTGATCCGCCAGAAAATAAAATGATGAACACTCTCGAAAATTTTCAGCAAAATGGCTTTGCGATTGTACCGAATGTGATTGATGCGGCAACAGTCAGTGCGTTGCTGAATGATCTCGCTGGCGTTCGTTCGACGGACGCCGTGAAGCAGCGGGCAGGTCGTGCGTTTGGCATTCGTCGCTTGTTGGAACTCGTTCCCGCCGTGTGCGCGCTGGCAGAAAGCAGGGTGTTGCGTGCGTTGGTTGATCCGGTTCTTGGCAGTGACGCAAAGATTGTGCGCGGTATCTTTTTCGACAAAACGCCGGTTGCGAATTGGAAAGTCCCGTGGCATCAGGACACGATGATTGCTGTGCGCGAGAAGCGCCAATTCGCAGGCTTCAGTGCGTGGTCGGTCAAAGCAGGCGTCGTTCACGTGCAACCGCCCGTCGAAATCCTGGCCAGCATTTTGACTGTGCGTTTGCATCTGGACGACACGGACGAAACCAATGGCGCATTGCGTGTGCTTCCCGGTTCACATTCGCACGGCATATTGAGTGATGACGCGATTCAGCAATGGAAAGCGCAGCAATCTGCCTGGGTGTGTGCGGTGCCAAGCGGCGGAGCGTTGCTGATGTGTCCGTTGTTGTTGCACGCTTCATCTATCGCCACGCATCCCACACATCGGCGTGTGTTGCATTTGGAATATTCGGCAGCCAAATTGCCGGGCGGATTGGAGTGGTATGGGTCGTGACTTTGCGGTTGATTCTGCTCTGCAACTTGATTACTTTGATAACGATCAATTACAAGGAGGCGTTATGGCAACACCAATTCCGCGTCGTAAATTTACCGTTGAGCAGTACTACCAGATGGCAGCAACGGGAATCCTCGCACCTGATGAACGAGTCGAACTCATTGAAGGGGAGATTATTGAGATGTCACCGATTGGCCCTCGCCACGCACATTGTGTAGATCAGATAACAGAACTCATTAGAGAAAAACTCGGTCGCACGATTTACTTGCGCGCGCAAAATCCAATTCGATTAAGCAACTATACTGAGCCTGAACCTGACATCACGCTGGCAAAACGTGCGGACTATTCGACTCGCCATCCTGTTGGTGATGATGTTTTCCTTACCATTGAGGTATCTGACTCAACACTGGAAAAAGATCGCACTCTCAAACAGAAAGCGTATGCGAATGCGAATATCCCTGAGTTTTGGATTGTGAATTTGCCTGAGGATGTGGTTGAGGTGTATCGCTGCCCGGTTGGTGATGTATATCAAGAGCGAAAATTGGTCTCACGTGCTGAAAGCATCTCGCCTCAACTCTTGCCTAATCTGGTTCTAAGTGGTGAAGAACTGCTTGGCTAATAAAGGGAATCGTCTATGCAAAATTACATTGATGATTTTCTGAAGCATCTGAAATACGAACGCAATCTTTCAGAACATACGCTGCGCAATTACGAGAGCGATATGGAGCAGTTTTATGACTTCATCGCGCCGCCCAATAGTGATGGCGAGCGCCGTAATGTAGACCTGCATTCCATCGATAATTTGACGATCCGCGAATACATGTCGACGCTTTACGAAAAGAAGAAAAAGAAAAGCTCGATCCATCGCAAAGTCGCTTGCCTGCGCACCTTCTTTCGTTTTCTCTGCCGCGAAGGGATATTGGAAAACAATCCGGCGATGCTTGTTTCCAGTCCTCGTGTGGATCGCAAGTTGCCGAATCATCTTTCCATCGAACAGATGATTAGGTTCATTGAGACGCCCGAAACGGACACCGTGCTGGGCAAACGCGACCGCGCGATTTTGGAATTGCTCTATGCCAGTGGCGTCCGGGTGTCGGAATTGGTCGGCCTTAACCTCAGCGACATTGACTTCCACCATCAGACCTTGCGCGTCAAAGGCAAAGGTCGCAAAGAACGGATGGTGCCGTTTGGCAGCCACGCCAAAGCCGCGCTCGAAGCGTATTTGGGGGTGCGAGGTGAGCTACTGATCGAAGCCGATCCTGATGACCGTGACCCGATGGCCGTGTTTATGAATTATCAGGGGACACGCATTACGACCCGCTCCGTCGGTCGAATGCTCGACAAATATTGTAAGCAGTGCGCTGAGATTCATCACGTCAGCCCGCACGCTTTGCGACATTCGTTTGCGACGCATTTGCTGGATGCAGGCGCGGATTTGCGCACGATTCAGGAATTGCTCGGCCACGCGCGTTTGACGACGACGCAGCAATACACGCACGTTTCAACGGATAAGTTAATGGAAGTGTATGACAAGGCGCACCCGAAGGCGTAATGGCTGAGATTAATTGTGTGGAGCGCGTAAATTAGCGACTTCGTGTTTGACGCTGCGCACGCGACGTTTGAAATCCAGCACCTGCTCGTTGAGCGTGCCAATCCGCTCATCCACGCGATCAATCCGCTTGCGTAAATCCACGTAACGTCCGGCGGCGTCTTCTTCGATTCGTTCCAATCGCTGCGTATTGTCCCGCACCTCAAGCAAAACCTGCTCCGTAAGTTCGGTTAACTTCGCAACAGCCTCTTGCCTATTTTCCGGTGGTAGTTTTTTCGTTGTATTCATTCCAACTCTCCCCTCTGCAAGAAGTGTAATCCAGAAACGCGATTGGTCAAGGAATTGATTCGCAGGCAAAAAAATGAGGCCGTTGGAAGGCTTGTTTAGGAGGGAAGATTTCCAACGACCTCTAGCAGAGTCCACGAGATTATCTGTTGGCTTAGGTAAAGCATTAATCTCGTGTCCCTTCCAGAAAATGGCCAGAAAACTTCCCAGAAAAAATCACATCGCTTTATTTTCCAGGCTGCGCCACAAATACCAGGACGCAACTGAGCAGTAAGGTTGCCATTTGTTTTGCGCTGCGATGGTTTCGATTTCGCCCGGTTTCGGTAACTCGCTCAGTCCATACGCGCGCTGAATTGCCATCCTGATGCCCAGATCGCCAACCGGCAGCACGTTCAATCGTCCGAGCGAAAAGATCAAGAACATGTGAACCGTCCACACGCCAATGCCTTTGACTTGTGTGAGTTCGGTGATGATTTCGTCATCGCTCATTTTAGTGATGCGTTTCAGATGGACGGAGCCGTTATCAACTTTTGCGGCCAGGTCTTTGATATAAGACAGTTTTTGTGACGACAGTCCGACACTGCGCAAGGTTTCATCCGATGTCGCCACGATTTGATCAGGCTTCGGAAATTTTGCGGGCGCATACAATGCCACGAAACGTCGGAAAATCGTCTCGGCTGCTTTGACGGACAGTTGCTGCGACACAATCGAATTCACGAGCGTCTCGAAGTATCGAGTGTGCATTTGCAGCCGACAATCGCCGTGTTGTTTGATGAATTGACGCAGGACCGGATCGCGGCGCGACAAATGCTTTTCGGCAGTATGCAAGGAGTCAGCGAAAATTTGAGCAGTCATAAAGAATGGATTACATCACGATGGGTGGCGTGAGGATTGCGCGCAGGGCGGCTTCGTCAAGCGAATATGTTTCGTTGCAAAAGCCGCAGGTCAAATCGGTGCCGTTGTCCTTTTCGATCATGTCCTTGATTTCGGCTTCGCCGAGCGCCGTAATCAAACTTACCGCGCGCTCATACGAGCAGCGACAACGAAACTCGACCGGAATCCTTTCCATCACGTCAAAGGGAATAATCCCCAAAGCTTCCTGCAAGATTTGTTCGGCGTCGGCCCCGTTGCGAATCAGTTCGGTCAAATGTGGCATGCGCGATACAGTGTCTTCGATCATCACCAGAATGTTGGGATCGGCATCGGGCATCGCCTGAATGAGCAATCCACCGGCAGCGGTCACTTGCGCTTGTTCATATTCATAAAAGACGCCAAGCGCGACGGCAGAATTGATCTGCTCGGAGCGATTCAGGTAATACGCAATATCTTCCGCAATTTCGCCCGATGTCATGGGGACGGAACCGGTGTAAGGTTCTTTGCGCAAGCCGATTTCAAACCCGGCTTCGCGGGTGACATTCAGCATTGCGCTGCCATTGCCTTTGATGAGTTTCCCCACATCAAATTTCCCCAGTTCATTGGGCGGCAAATCAGCTTCAGGATTATTGACGTAGCCGCGTACGGTGCCGTGTGGCGAGGCCTCCGCTGTCGCCGATCCAAGCGATCCATCGCCACGAATTTGCAGCATTAATATCTCCAGGTCTTTGAACGTTCGCCCCAACAGTAACGCCCCCGTCAATAAACGTCCTAACGCTGCCGAGGCCGTGGGCGAAGTGTTATGACGACTACAGGCTTCGTTCACCAAATCGGTGGTGACCGTAGCAATTAAGCGAATCGTATTGTTGGCGGCTGTGCCTTGAATTAAATGATCGGTCATATCTGGTGGTCGGTGGCTAGTGGCTGGTGGTTGGTGCGGCCTAACCAGCCACCAACCACTAGCCACCAGTCACCAATTACATCTCCGCAAAATTCTTCAATAGCTTCAATCCCGTCGCCTGACTTTTCTCCGGGTGAAATTGTACGCCGACAATGTTGTCGCGCCCACAGATGGAAGCATACGTGATCCCATAATCGGTTGTTCCCATCACACACGAAGCATCTTCTGGCTCGACGTAATACGAATGCACAAAGTAGAAAAACGATTGGTCGTCTAAATCACGAAAAATCGGATGCTGCTGATGCGCGCTTTGCAAGGCGACTTGATTCCAACCGATGTGCGGCACATGCAATCCTTCCGGGAATTTCACGACTTTGCCTTTGAGCAAGCCCAGACCTTTATGCACGCCGAATTCGTGGCCTTCCTCAAACATCATCTGTAATCCGACGCACAAACCAATGATTGGTTTGCCCGCGTGCGCCGCTTCGATGACGAGTTGATCAAAGCCAAGCTCGCGCAAGCTCTGCATTGCATAGCCAAATGCGCCAACGCCGAGCAGCACGAGCTTGTCTGCATTGCGCAACACGTTTTCATCACGCGTGACGATGGCGTCAATCCCTTGTGCCGTGAAGGCTTTTTCGACGCTGCGAAGGTTGCCGATGCCGTAATCAATGATTGCGATAGTCATAAAGGTTTAGCCACGAATTGACACGAATTTTCACGAATCATGAATGATCAATTCAGGCCGATTACAATAGCCCAAATGCTCCAACTTTTGAAATTCCAATTCGTGTCAATTCGTGTTCATTCGTGGCTGATTTTAGATCGTCCCTTTCGTCGACATCACGCCCTGAATCCGTTCGTCCTGCCGCACGGCTTGCGATAGCGCGCGTGTCGTGGCTTTGAAGACAGCTTCGATGATGTGATGTTGATTGCGTCCATAGAGGACTTCGATGTGCAAATTGCACTTACAATGTTCGGCAAACGAATGCCAGAAATGCTCAGCCAGTTCAACCGAAAACGTGCCGACATTTGGGCGCGTGTTTTCGACTTTGTAGACCAAAAAATACCGCCCCGATAAATCCACCACTGCACGCGCCAACGTCTCATCCATCGGCACATACGCCGCGCCGTACCGTACGATTCCTTTCTTATCGCCGAGTGCCTGTGCGAACGCCTGACCCAAGCAAATCGCAATGTCTTCGACCGTGTGATGATCATCAATCTGCAAATCGCCTTTGCAGGTGACCTCCAAATCGAACAGGCCGTGACGCGTAAACAGGTCGAGCATATGATCGAGAAACGGCACGCCTGTATTGATTGTGCTTTGGCCGGAACCATCAAGGTTGAGGGCAATGTGAATATCGGTTTCTTTCGTGGTGCGACTGATTTTAGCTTGGCGAGACATGGCGATGAGAGTTAGCAAAAAGGGCTGTTTACGCGGCTAGTTCAACAACTGCGAAGCTCTTTTGCATTGCTTGTTTCTGTGGTGTGGAGCGAATCTGATCCAGCATTTTGGCAACTTGGATTGAAAAATAATCGTGTCCGCAATTGCGGCAGGAAATCATCGGCACGTTTTCAACGATTACCTGATGTTCTCCTTTGCCAAGGATTTTCGTGCGTCGGACTTCGCGTGCGGTTGTTTGGCCGCAAATGCTGCAAGTAATTTCAGCGTTCATAACCGATACGTTGTAATGAAAACCAGATTCTGGTTGCGGTCTATTTGCGCGACTACGGCAATAGCTTCTCCATCGGCACTTTTACCATGCACTACATATTTCCAATCCTGAAAACCGTCATCCCATTGCCGCTCGACTATAGTACCCGTGTAAACGCATTGCTCCAAGTCGAAAACAAAGAAGCCATCTTCTTCCATCTCATCGTACGCATGATTCGTTAACGAGGCTCGTCCTTCCTGAACGCACAATTCCAGGGTTGCCAGGATGTCTTCATACATCAGGGTTCCTCACGCGAATATTTCTCGCAAGGCTGCCAACAGTCGGTCATTTTCTTCCGGCGTACCCACGCTGATGCGCACGTAATCGCTGAGCATCGGCGCTCTGCTCACGTCACGAATCAACAGGCCACGCTCGACCAGCGCGGCAAATAAATCGCTCGGAGCAAGGGCGGTTTTGACGACGAAGAAGTTGGCGGCTGAAGGCACTGGCTTCAATCCGTTGATGGTTTGCAATTCACGGAACAAACGATCCCGTTCGTGCTGCATTTTTTCGACCAGCGGGTGCAACAAATCCAAGTGATCCAGCGCCGTTTCTGCTGCCATCATTGAGAAGTAATTCAAGCTGTACGGCATCTTGCACTTCATAAACTCGGTGATGAGTTCCGGTGCGGCTAAACAATAACCCACGCGCAAACCACCCATCGCCATTGCCTTGGAAAACGTCCGCAGAATCACTAAATTGGGATAATCATTGAGCAGCGGCACAAAGTCTTCGCCGCCGATTTCAAGGTAGGCTTGATCCACGATCACCAATCCGGTGCTGTTGCGCAGCAGCATTTCCAAATCGCGTTTGCTGATCGTGCAGCCCGTCGGATTGTTGGGGGAACAGATGATCGCCAGATCAATTTTTTGCACTTTGATCGCGGTCGCCAAGCGCGGAATGTTGAAGCTTAAATCATCATTCAGCAGCACCGAAATGATGTCGCCGTTCATCACTTTGACGACTTGCGCATAAACCGAAAACGTCGGCTCCGGCAGCAACACGCGCACACCCGCTTCGACCGTGGCATTGATGACCGATTGAATCATTTCGTTGGAGCCATTGCCCGCCATCACACCATCCGCGCGCCAACCGGTGTAGTTCGCTAACTTTTCATGCAAGCGCGTCGGAATGAAGTCAGGATAGCGCGCCCAATCGTGCGAATAGGCGCGCAACAGCACTTCGTCTTTGATCTGTTGCGGCATCCCAAACGGGTTTTCGTTCTGGTTGATTTTGATGGGCGTGTCAATCGGATCAAGCGTGTAGGCTTTGATTGCGCGCACGTGTGGTTTGATTTTATCTATCGCTGCCATAATAGGTGTCTCACCCGACACTATAGTAAAGATTCTGCGGGCTGGCAAAACCTCGCAACGCGTGAGCGCGGTTGACAGATGATTGTTCCCCGTTCACATTGTTGCTCGTTCTTTGCGCACCATCAGACAATCAGATGGAGTTTCGTAGAAGGCGCACCGACTTCGGATGATATGACGGTGGTGGGCGTGCGGTATGTGTTGCGAAGTGGCTTCCGCGTGATTGTAGCCCGCGAAGGCGGGCGGTAGCATAAAGCCCAGGGTGGAGCGCGCCGCGCGCGGAACCCTGGGAACTGTGGCAAGCATGAGCCAAGCCCGCGAAGGTGGGCGGCAGAGCATCGCCAGTCAATCAATGTCTGTCGCCCACTCCGTGGGCTTGAAATTCAATTTAGCGTATGACCTGGGGTTCCGGCTCACGCCTTTACCCTAGGTGTATTGACAAAATAGGTTGCAAAGGCGGCAATGGTTTTCGTCATGAAAAAACAACACGCCAATGCAGCTTTAACAATCCCTCAACGACTTGAGGTGAAACGACTCTTTGACAAAGAAAAAGTGTCTGTCGCCGCCTTGGCGAAACGCTTTTGTTGTGGCGAATCAACCATTCGGAAATGGATCAATCGCACGTCGCCGCGAGACGAGTCTTCCGCACCGCACCGTAAGCGCGTGGTAGTGACGGAAGACTATCGTCAGGCGGTGCTGGCTTATCGCCAACAACATCCGACCCACGGCCCGATTCGCATTGCGGCGCAACTGCAAGCGGCTCATCCCCAGGCGCATCGTGGCACGGTCGCGCTGATCTTGCAAAAAGCCGGGCTGACGCCGCCACGGCAACGCGCCAAACCAAAGTGGAAAATTCCGGTGGGAAAACATCGGTTGCAATGTGATGTCCAGCAACTGCCTGCCATTCAGGGCAGCCCAGGCTTTGAGTATAAAATCAGTTTCATTCATCTGCGCACGCGCTGGAAGTATTCTGAAATCCACCCGAATCAGTGGAGCGAAACCATCGCGGACGTTTATCAGCGCGCCTTGGATCACTTGCCCCCTTTTTCATAACTTTTACGGATAATGCGATGTCTTTCACCATGAAATAGACAGCGCATCCAGAGCGGAAAACGGCGTTCACGAAAACCATTGAAAAAGACGGGCGTACGCACGCCTTGATTCCCAAGGCGAGTCCCTGGCGCAACGGCATCATCGAGCGCAGTAATCGCACCGATAACGAAGAATGCTTTCAGCAAATTCGCTTTACCTGTTCGGATGAACGCCGTTACCAACATCGCTTGTGGGAGATGCTGTATAACTACCAACGCCCTCATCAAGGCTTAGGCAACAAGACACCTTTTCAAGTTTACAAAGAGCATTACCAATTTCACGCTGGAGCTAGGAACTTATGAGCTTCTCAACGTGAATTGTCAGTACAAGTAGACGGTAGACAGTAGCCTTCGGTTTTATACTACCGACTACTGTCTACCATCTACTCTTGAGGAGAACTTATGCAAACTCTTATCCAAGACCTGCGCTACGGCGTACGGATGTTAGGCAAACAACCGGGCTTCGCCCTGCTGGCGGTCATTACGCTGGCGTTGGGGATTGGAGCGAATACGGCAATCTTTTCGTTGCTGGATCAAGTGCTGCTGCGTCGCTTGCCGGTCGAGAATCCCAATGAATTGGTGGTGTTGCGTTCGCCTGGGCCAATTCGCGGACACGGTTCTTCCGACAGCGACATTGCCACTTCATTTTCAGTTCCGATGTACAAAGGTTTGCGCGAACGCAATCAGGTCTTTTCTGGGTTGCTCGCGCGTTATGCGATTCCGCTCAGCATCAGCGCGAAAGGGCAAACCGAGCGCGCGGATGGCGAATTAGTCTCCGGTAATTATTTTGAAACGCTCGGCGTACGGCCAGCTCTGGGGCGTCTTTTCAATTTAGACGATGACAAGCTGGCGGGCGCGCATCCGGTTGCGGTGTTGAGTTACGGATACTGGACGCGCCGTTTTGCCAATGATCCTTCTATCTTGAATCAAACGTTGCTGATCAATGGTCAGAACCTGACGGTGATTGGAGTCGCACGCGAGGGCTTCACGGGGGTGCAGGTTGGGCAGGTGCCGGATGTGTTTATTCCGCTGATGATGAAAGCCCAAATGACGCCAAACTGGGAAGGGCTGGACGATTGGAACGATTACTGGGTCGCCCTGATTGGTCGCTTGAAACCGGGGATCACGCCGCAGCAAGCGGAAGCCGGAATTCTGCCGACATACAGCGCATTGCTCGCTGAACAATTGCCGAAGGTACAGGGCTGGCCGAAGGAAACGCAGGAACGCTTTTTAGCGAAACGCATTGAATTGCATCCCGGTGCGGGCGGTCGTCAGGTCGTGCAACGTGATGCGGGCGATGGGTTGTGGGTGTTATTTGGGATGGTCGGACTGGTGTTACTGATTGCCTGCACGAATGTCGCCAATCTGTTGCTCGTTCGTGGGCTGGGACGACAACGCGAAATGGCGATTCGGCAGGCGATGGGCGCGGGGCGGTGGCGTTTGATGCGGCAATTGCTGGTCGAAAGTTTTGTGGTTGCGTTGGGTGGTGCGTTGTTAGGGCTATTGATTGCTGCCTGGGTTAGCGGAGCGTTGGTGCAGACTGTCGCCAGCGGGATGGGAGTTGAAGGGCTGACGACAAATCTTGACGCGCGCGTTTTGACATTCACGATGTTCTTGTCGGTGCTGACTGGAATGCTGTGCGGACTGGTGCCTGCGTGGCGCGCCACCCGCAATGATCTAACATCTGTGCTTAAAGATCAGGGGACGACTGCTTCCGGCAGTACCTCGCAAGTCAGGTTGCGAAAGTCGCTGGTGGTCGCTCAAGTGACGATGACAACGTTATTGTTAGTTGGCGCGGGGTTATTAACTCGCACGTTGTGGAATCTGACGAAACTTGATCTGGGTGTGCAGTCGAATCAACTGTTGACGTTTTCAGTCGCCCCCGACCTGAATGGTTACAATCCAGAAAAAGTTGCACAATTCGTCACGCAATTGAGTGAATCCGCCGCCGCCATTCCAGGCATTCAAAATGTTAGCGTTGCTTCTGTGTCAGCGTTTACAGGGGACACAGAAGGCCGCAATATCACGGTCGAAAAAGGCCCTCAGGACAAAGACCCTCTGGATCAGAACGTCAGCTGCAATGCCATCGGGCCGGGCTATTTTGCGACGATGGGGACGGCTCTGGTGGCCGGACGCGAATTTACCCGCACGGATACCCGGACCAGCCCCAAGGTCGCAATTATTAACGAAACCGCAGCAAAACGATTTTTCCCTAATCGCAACCCCGTTGGGTCGCGGATGGCGTTTGGTGGCGGCACCGTCAAACTGGATACGGAAATCGTTGGGGTCGTGCGTGATTCAAAACACGCCCAGGTGCGCGAACAGACTCCGCCCTTTGTTTATGCTCCCTACACACAAGATGAAGGTTTAGGCTCCATTACATTTTATGTTCGCTCCACGCAGGAGGCGGCAGTTGTGGTTCCTGCGTTGCGCAATGAAGTCAAAAAACTGGATGCCAACTTACCCCTATACAACATCAAAACTCTTGAAACCGTCATCGCCGAAAACCTGATGAGCGAACGCTTGCTCGCCTCGCTTTCACTCTGCTTTGGGGGGCTGGCTGCCTTGCTGGCGGGCATTGGATTGTATGGCGTGCTGGCCTATCAGGTTGTCCAACGTCGGCGTGAAATTGGCATTCGGGTAGCCCTTGGTGCTTCGCCGCGCAATGTCCGCTGGTTAGTCCTGGGGCAGGGGTTGCGATTGACCTCGCTCGGCATTGCCTTGGGGTTAGTGGGCGGCTATATCCTCGCTCGTGTGTTGACGAGCCTGTTATTTGGCGTGGGGGGAACTGACCCCCTTAGTTTTGTGATTGCCGCCGCATCATTGCTGGTCGTAGCCCTGGCTGCCTGTTACTGGCCTGCCAGGAAAGCGACCAACGTAGACCCCATGATTGCCCTGCGCTCCGAATAAATGGCGGTGGTGCTAAAATTTTAGCACTTAGGTCTTGACGTGGTCTGGCCTAGGTGCTAATTTTTTAGCATCTGGTGCTAAAAAATTAGCACTGCTGGATGATTCTGAAAGGGACAAGCACTTATGACTGCGAAAGCACACGATAATTTAAGCCGCCGTGAGCGCCAAATCATGGACATCATTCATCGTTTAGGGAAAGCTACCGCAACCGAGGTGATGGACGCGTTACCAAATCCGCCGAGTTATTCTACCGTTCGCGCTTTGTTGCGATTGATGGAGGAAAAAGGTTATTTGCGGCACGAAACGGACGGCACCAAGTATGTGTATCTGCCCACGCTCGCCCGCGAAAAAGCACGGCAATCGGCACTCAAGCAAATGGTGCAAACATTTTTCGATGGCTCCACAGAGCAGGCTGTCGCGGCCTTGCTCTCAAAATCGAAGCTCAAACAAGACGAACTAGATCGGCTTTCCCTGCTGATCGAACAAGCCAGAAAGGAAGGTCGCTAAATGTATAGTTGGCAATTATTGCTCGAACTCACGATCAAAGCGGTGATGATCCTGGCGGTGGCGGGATTGTTAAGCGTGCTACTGCGCAATGCCTCCGCTGCTTTGCGGCATTCGATTTGGAGCCTGGCGCTCGGCGGTTTGTTGCTGCTTCCGGTCTTGACCTTGGTGGTTCCCGCGTGGCGCGTTGCCATTTTGCCGGCCCCGGATTGCAAACCGAATTGCGAAGCGACAATTGCTCAAGCCGCACCACTCGTGGCCGATGAAATCTTACCCATGCAATCTTTGCCTGCGATTGCACCGGAATCGCTGACGCCGCAGTGGGAGCTGCCAACTCAGCCCGTGACTGTTTCTTCAACTGCCAAGACGGCGAGTTTTAGTGGACTCCAAATTGCGCTGATGGTTTGGGCGGTTGGCTGTGGCTTGGTCCTGGCGCGACTGGCGTTGGGGACGTTGCGCATGAGACGGATCACGCGAGATGCAGAGTGCTTGACCGATTATCATTGGTCGGCCTTAACCAACCGATTGCGCGGGCAACTGGATTTACAATCCCATATTTCATTGTATGCCAGCGATGAAATTTCAATGCCCGTCACCTGGGGTGTTTTACGACCCGTCGTTATTTTACCTGCCGATTCCATTGAATGGGCCACTGAATGGCGGCGCATCGTGCTGTTGCACGAACTGGCCCATATCAAACGGCGTGATTGCCTGACGCAAATGTGGGCCAATGTGACGTGTGCGTTGTACTGGTTCAATCCGCTGGTTTGGTTTGCCGCGAAACGGTTGCGGATTGAACGCGAATTGGCCTGTGACGATTGTGTCCTGGAGGTCGGAACGCGAGCATCGGATTATGCGAGCTATTTGGTCGAGATCGCCAAATCGTTCGATGCGGTCGAGCCTGTGACGCCGGTAACAGTTGGGATGGCTTGCTCTCAACTTGAAAGCCGCGTGCGTTCCATCCTTGATCCGGCCTTAAATCGGCGGAATTTGTCGCGCGGTCGCAAAGCCGCATTAGCGATGGCGATGGCGATGGCCTTGTTACCATTGGCGTCATTACAAGCCACGTCGCAGGAGAAGCCGAAACCACCGGTGCCACCGGAAGCGCCAGTACCACCTGCGCCTCCGGCTCCCGCTGTGGCTCCAATTGCCCCGGAAATCTCCGTTGAGATTGCCAGGCTGGAATCGCAACATGAAAAGCTTGCTGAGTTGCAGGAAAAGGCAGAGAACAGCGAATTGTCGGCGATTGAAAAACAGGAATTGAATCGTGTGCAGCAAACCATTTCGACCCTACAAGAAGAATTGCGCGGCACTTTAGCGATGGTTGCGCCTCTCGACCCTCTACCGGCCCCTGCGCCGCTGGCAGCTCTGGCTCCAACTCCATTCCCAGCCCCTATGCCCAATGTCAAAGGGGTTGTCGAAGTTACACCCGAACTCGCGTTAATTGTCGCTGCAATGCAGGACGCCAAGCAGAAAGACAAGGACAAGGACAAAGAAGAAAGTTTGACCGCTGATAATTTGGTGCGGTTGAAGATGTACAACATCACTCCTGAATACATTGAGGCGATCAAAAAAGCGGGATATGACGATGTGACCGTGCGACAGATTTGTGAATTAAAAATGCACAACATCACGCCCGAATTTATCAAAGAGGTTCAGGGATTGAGCAGCGATAAGCTCTCAGTGCGTGACCTTGTGCAAGTAAAAGTGTCGGGCCTTAAGCCAGAATACATCGCTACTATGAAACAGGCCGGATACGACAATCTGTCTGTTCGCAAACTCTCGCAAATGCGATTGATGGGCGTAACGCCGGAATTTGCGGCAATGATGAAACGTGCGGGGTTGGAAAACCTGACCGCAGATCAGTTGACGCAATTAAAAGTACAAGGTGTCACCGAAGAATATGTTCGACAAGTGCAAGGTTGGGGACTGGGCAAATTGTCCGTTCGTGAGGTCCTGGAAACCAAAATCCACGGCGTGCGGCCCGAAGATGCTCAAGCCTTGAAGGCAATGGGCTTCGACAACGTTTCGTTGCGTGATTTAACTCGCGTGCGAATGTTTGGGGTCACGGAAAATTACGTCAAGGAATTGCGCACACTGGGGCTGGAAAAACTGACACTGGATCAGGTGCTGCGCTTAAAACAATTTGGTGTGGATTCTGAATACATCCGAAAAATGCGGGCGGCTGGATTCAAAAACATCTCTGCCAACGACATGATCAAAATGAAGGTGCAGGGAATTGATGCCATCCTGCTGAAGAATTAATGTTTGTAACACTGGAGGAACTGATATGCGCCAAGCTCTTTTACTCGCTCTTGGAATTATTTTGATTGCTGGCCTCACGATTCTAACACGTGCGGCTCGTCCCGCTGCCGCACAAGAACAAGTCTCAGGTGATTGGACCGCCAAGGTTCGGGACACCGACAAAGGCAAAAAGCTGTGGTTACAACTGCGGTCAGAATCTGCCGACAAAACCAGCCGCTTCAATATGAGTTCGGATTACAACCTCGAAGACTTCGCGGGTTTCAATCCAAATGCCAATGGCAACACGCAATTCGCGCTCAATCGGGAAGCGGGCAATATCGTGTTTACGGGCCTGGTCAGCGATGGCAAAGGCGTCGGTGATTTTCGTTTCACCCCCAATGGCGCATACATCGGCGCGATGCGTAATTTAGGCTACGACGACATCAAATCGGATCGGATGTTTTCGTTAGCCTTGCACGATGTCAGCACGCGGTTTGTGCAGGAAACGAAATCGTGGGGCTTTGACAAACTTTCACTCGACAAGCTTCTTTCATTTCGTATTTTCAATGTGGATAGCGAATTCATTCGCAGCATGCGTGATCTCGGCTTCAAGGATTTGTCGCCTGACAAATTGATTTCGATGAAAATTCACAAAGTGGATGCCAACTTTATCAAAGAAGTCGAAGCGATGGGGTTCAAAGACCTCGGCGTAGATAAGCTGGTTTCCCTGCGGATTCACAAAGTAGACAAAGACTTCATCGCCAAAGCCAAAGCCCTCGGTTTCAATGATCTTTCGATAGACAAACTCATCACGATGCGCATTCACAAAATTGACGAGGATTTTGTCAAAGGCGTGCAGGCGATGGGCTTTCGTGAGGTGTCATTTGACAAGCTCGTTTCAATGAAGATTCATCGGATTGACGGCAATTTCATGAAGGAGATGAGCGATCTTGGCTTTGGCAATTTGTCCGTAGATAAGTTGATGACGATGCGGATTCATCGCGTGGATGCGAAGTTCGTCAAAGAAATGCGCGACGCTGGCTACAGCAATTTGACCGCCGATGAATTAATAAAACTGCGCATACACGGCGTGGACAGCAATTACATCAAGAAGATGAAGGGGGCACAGTAAAGAGATACAGTACCGTGGGTGAGGGAGCGAGCCATAACATCTCCATGTCAGTTCAGGGTCGCTCCTACTCTCTCGGTACTGAACCTCTGTCTCAGACCTTCCCTCTACTGCTTACTTCACAGTCATTCAATTTTTCGCCACCTTATCCGTCGCTTTTGTTTTTGATTCCGGCTTGATGGGTTTGTTGGCGACTTTGGATTTCTCTGCTGGTTTGACTTTGGTTTCAGCTTTGACAGGCTTTTCCGCAGGTTTCGTTGTTGGCGCTGGTTTGGTGGCTGCTGTTGGAGCGTGATAGTTCGGATACGCTGGGCGCGGCGTTTGCTTAATGGGGTTCTTCGCCAACGTTGCCAGCAAGACTTCAACGGCTTTTTCCAGTTGCGGATCACGTCCAGCGCGCCAGGTTTTGGGGTCCATTTCAACTTCGATGTCGGGCGCGACGCCGTAATTTTCAATTTCCCATTTACCTTCCGGCGAGTAAAACGCAAAGTGTGGTGCAGTCACCGTGCCGCCATCCACCAACCCCGGATAGCCGCCGATGCCAACCAACCCGCCCCACGTTCGTTTGCCAATCAATGGACCAATTTTTTCGCGGCGAAAGAGCCACGGCAGATAATCGCCGCCTGATCCCGCGAATTCATTCACGAGCATGACTTTTGGTCCGGGCATCGTCCCAAACGGTTGCCGGAAATCTTCGCCATCCCGCATCGCCCAATAGCTATAAAGCGGTTTCTTCAAGTACTCAATGATGTAATCCGCCGCATTGCCTCCGCCATTGAAGCGTTCGTCAATGACCGCGCCCTGTTTGTCGAGCTGCGCGAAGAAATAGCGATTGAAATACGTGTAGCCCTCAATCGCGGTGTTTGGCAACCACACATATCCGAACTTGCCATCGCTTAATTGTTCGACCTTGCGCCGATTGCCTTCGACCCAGGCGAAGTTGCGTAGATTGCCTTCAGTAGCGAGGGGCACAACGGTCACTTCGCGCGAGCTGGAGCCATCAGGGTTGGGGCCAACGCGGATGATGACCTGTTTGTTGGCGGTGCTTTCCAACGCCTGATACACGCTGTCGTTGGCCGTCAAATTGCGTCCGTTAATGCCCAGAAGATATTCGCCCTCAACGACGTTCACGCCGGGCTGTGTGAGTGGCGCGCGGCCTCCCGGATTCCAGTTTTCACCGTTGTAAACTTTCGCAAACCGATAGCGACCATTTTCAATTTTATAGTCGCAGCCCAGCAATCCGCCAGGGACGCGTTTCGGGTTAGGTACGTCGCCGCCGCGCACGTACAAATGTCCAACTGACAATTCACCGAGCATTTCATCGAACAGATAATTCAAATCCGCGCGATGCTGCACAGCCTGCACAAACGGCTCGTATTTCTTTTCCGTCGCCTTCAAATCCAAACCGTGATGATTCGGGTCATAAAAGAAATCGCGTTCGATGCGCCACACCTCGCGGTACATTTGGGTCCACTCAGCACGCGGATCAACGTATGTTTCCATCTCTTCGGTTTTGAGCTTGCCTTCGCCGGGCTTGATGGGAGTTGCGGTAGCCGCGATAAAAATGCCATTGCCTTGCGCATATAGCAGTTTCTCGCCGTTGGCAGAAACCTGGAAGGCATTGATGTTTTCGAGGACTTTGTCGAGTTTGCGTTTCGTGAGATCGAATTTGTGAACCGTCAAGCCGGGACTCTCAGCATTCTGTTCAGCAATGTAGAGCGAATTCGCTTTGCTCTGATCCAGGCCTGCATAATTTCTGGCGGGAATTGGCAACGCCAAAATGCGTTGACTGAGGTTGTCGAAATCAATGGAGACTTGCAGCGGTTGGGCTGTAGGCTTCGTGCCGGAGGCTGCATTGAAGGCTGCGGCTGCCGTTGCTTCCGGCGTTTTTTCTTCATCTGGCAATTTCTCTTCATCGCTTTCCGGTGCGAGCGGTGAGGGATCGGTTTTCTTCAGCACCACCACATAAATGCTGCGTGTCGGGCGATGCGGGTAGCTGTTCATATCAAAGCCGAACACTTTTGGCCCGATGTCAGTACTTGCCGTGAAGTACAACTGTTTTCCGTTTTTGTCGAAAATCGGATGGCGGGCGTCGCTCAAGCCATCAGTGATTTGTGTGCTTTTGCTTTGTTCGATGGAATACACAAACACGGCGTTGTACCACGAGGGCAATTGTTTGGTGTATGTGATCCAGCGGCTATCGGGCGACCAGGTCGCAGCCGCATTGGAGCCTCCACCTAAACCGCGACGGTCCGTATCTACTTTGATGGGCTGTCCTTTTTCAATATCCACGTACCAAAGGTTGAGCCGTTTATCCGTGAACGCAATCTTTTTGCTGTCTGGTGACCAGACGGGCGAATAGTAAAACGACGGGGCGAGCTTGATTTTCTTGACCTCGCCAGCGCCCAGTTGATCGCGCAAATGCAGTTCATATTCGCCGGATTCGTCTGAAAAATAGGCAATCCATTTGCCGTTGGGCGACCACGCCGGACTGCGTTCGGCAACGCCCGAACTATTGGTCAAATTACGCGGAGAGCCTTTTTCGGCAGGCACCGTGATGATTTCGCCGCGCGCCTCCATCACTGCACGCGCGCCTGTTGGTGATAAGGCCACATCACGGATTTGATTGCCCAACTTTTCGTAGCGCGGACGGATCGCCATTTGATCGCCGGCCACCGTGATGTTGAGCTTTTGGGGTTGTGCCGTTTTGAGGTCGAATAAGTGCAGCGAACCAAATTGCTCATATACAATCGCATCGCTCGTGGCTGCTGCCGATTTGATGTCGAGGTCGTTATTCGCAATTTCCTGTTTCACTTTCCTGGTGACTGTGTCGTAGGAAAACAATGTTGCCGCACCATTGCGATCTGACAGAAAGTATATCTTGCTGGCTTTCTCAAAGGTGGGCCACATCGGATCAAAATCGTTTGAGTCTGTCCGTGGCAATTTCTCGATGCTGGAATCATTCAAGTTCGCCAGCCAAATGGCTGATGCGCGTCCCCCGCGATAGCGTTTCCAGGCCGCGAAGGCGCGCGGTACAGGTTCGTACGCCAAACGTGTTCCATCAGGCGAATACGCGCCATCAAAGGCCATTGGCAGCGGGAGCATCGTTGGCAAGCCGCCATTGAGCGGGATCGTAAATAATTGCGTAGTGCGCCCTGATTCACTGCTGCGCGATGACATGACCAAAAGCTGCTTGCCATCGGGCGTCCAGCCTTCAAGATAATCTCCACCCGGATGAAAGGTCACACGCTTTGGCTCGCCACCCGTTGTTGGCACAGTGTACACGTCCACGTTGCCATCATATTCGCCAGTGAAAGCAATCATCGAACCATCCGGCGAAAAGTGCGGGTCAGTTTCATTGCCGATGTTGGTCGTCAAACGTTTGGCTGCACCTCCGTCACGTCCGACGATCCATAGATCACCCGCATACACAAAGGCGATCTGTGTTTTGCTGATGGTGGGTTTGCGCAACAACAACGGCTGTTCCGTTTGTGCGAAGCCGATTTGGACACTCAGGTAAATTAGGGCAAAGATCAATTTCTTCATTACACGTTTCCTTTGTTGATTTGCTGGTCGTGAGGGATCAGGTTGCTTCATCCTTCTACGCGCTCTGTTTTCGCCTTCCATTTCACTTTCGCCGAGTTAGCGAATGTTTGCTCATAATGGCTTTTGTGCCACGATGAAAACCGAACAGGTCTGCAAATCTGATTCCGAAAGATTCCGAAATCGTTGAGCTAAGGCGGTTGGTTTCAATCTCGATTCCAAATGAGATAAATGAAAGCCTTTGATTTCAAATCCCATTTGTTCCAGTAACCTGCGATGCGTCGAAGCAGGTTCACGATTAATAAAGTAGCGTCGTTTGCCGTGCATCAAGCGCCAGACACCATCAGGAATCGTCCAATGCCCATTCCAGACGGTGCTTGTTCCATGCGATGAAAAATCAACGCTGTGGGTCATCACTCCACCGGGGCGTAGCCAGCGCCACATGGCGTTGTACATTGCTTCCAGCGATTCGACATGCTCCAGCACAGAATGCGAGAACAAATAATCCACCGAGTTGTCAGGCAGGGCTGTGAGTGAGTTCAAATACCGAATCGAATGATTGCGTTGTTCGGCGGATTGTTTGATTTGCCCGATGCCTTCATCTGAAAGTATTTGGCACAATTGTTCATCGGGAAACAATTGCTTGGGAAACGAAGTCGAAGGCACGATGCGATCTCGTTCGGCAAAGGCTTCTCGTTGGCGAAAACGCCTGACCAGTTCCTGAAAAAGCTGATCATCCAGTTTTTGCGGGAGCCAGGGAGTCGAGTCATACGCGATGTATTGCTTGATACCGGAAAGCAAGGCTGCAATGCCGGTTCCCAATTCCGTTCCCGGCCCGATTTCTAGGATCGTTTGTGGGTTGTTCCAACACTGAAAATGAGCCGCCGAGCAAACGTGCCGCATCCATACCGTGTAATAATACTCCGCCGAAACCCGTGGTTGATTTCGTCGCCCCATCGTTGCTGCCAGGGATGGGATCAACGTCGTCACCAGCCCTCCCAATAATGGTTTCAGGCGAATTTTCATCGGATGTAATTAGTCTGGGCTAGATACCATTGTCAACGACTGGGCAGGCGGCCTTACATTTTCAAATTAGCATCTACGGATAATTTGCCGCCACCGAGATAGAGCAGTGTACAAGCCATGCAAAGATTCGCCAGCGCGAATTCCATACCGCCCTGATTGAGAAAAAATGACTGGCTATGCACACCAACAATAGCAACCAACATGACTGCTGCGATGGCTCCGGCTCCGACGCGTGTAAATAACCCTAGTAAAACTAAGACACCGCCAATCAGTTCAGACAAGGCCGCCGCGCCGAGCCAAAGCTTTGACGGCCAAAGTCCCAGCGGAGCCGTGCCATTGATGAACGCACTGAAGCCTCGACCGCCAAATGCGCCAAATACTTTTTGAGCGCCGTGTGCAATAAAGATCAATCCGAGTGCTAAGCGCAATGGGACCGTCGCCCAGGTTTTATGCGTTGAGATGATTTGTCGGAGCATTTCGCCTGCCTTTCTTTTTCGGTTCTTTGGTTATTTCGTGTGTAGTCAGCGGCAATCTACCATCCGTCATTTCGCTTTGCAACATTGCTAACATTTGCATTCTGAAGCGGCAGGCAGTAGCTTAGACGCTGACCCCGATTGAAACTACCAATCACGATTCTGAGGAGGATTATTCACGTGTTTACCCGTCGCACCTTTTTACAAACGGCTGCTCTTGCTACTGCGGGCAGCGCCCTGATGACAATGCCGGAAACGACTTTTGCTAAAAAGATCAAAGCCGTCGGCATTCAGCTTTACACTGTTCGCGCCGAGATGGCGAAGGATTTTGAAGGAACCTTGAAAGCGGTTGCCGCGCTTGGATACAAAGAATTTGAATTTGCCGGTTACAACAACAAAACGCCGCAAGAAGTCAAAGCCTTGCTCGCCAACCTGGGCGTGACTGCACCGTCCGCGCATTTCCCCATTGCCGCCTTCGAGAAAGACCTCAACAAAACGATTGATACCGCAAAAGCGGTCGGGCACAAAATTCTGATCTGCCCGTTCCTGATGCCGAATGAGCGCAAAACGCTGGACGATTACAGGCGCGTTTGCAGCATTCTGAATCGTGCGGGCGAAGCGTGCCGCGCGGCGGGCATTCAATTGGGCTATCACAATCATGACTTTGAATTTAAAGAACTCGAAGGCAAGTTGCCGATGGATTTGATGCTGGCCGAGTGCGACAAAAATCTGGTGAAGATTGAACTTGATTTGGGATGGATGACCTACGCTGGCAAAGACCCGCTGGTTTATTTCGCCAAGCATCCTGGCCGCTTCATCAGCTTCCACGTCAAAGACATGAATCCGAACACCAAGGAAATCACGGTCGAGTTGGGACGCGGTAATGTGGATTTCAAGCGCATTTTTGCCAAGAGCAAACAGGCCGGTGTGAAACATTATTTCGTCGAACAAGACCGCTCCACGATGTCCCCGTTGGAAAGCATCAAGATCAGCATGGAGTATTTGAAGAAATTAGACTTTTGAAGCAGGGAAGACGGACAGAGCGATTGAGAGAGTGTGTGACAACGCTCTCTCCTCGCTCGTTCTTTTCTATTTACGTCCTTCCATCTTTTCCCTCTTGTTGTTTGTTATGAAATTCATTCAATCCCTCATCGCCCTAGCGTTACTTTCCTTCGTCAACTTCGCCCAAACCAATCAGCAATGGATCACGAATGCGTCTGGTGTTCGTGCGCGCGCGTCGGCGGCAACCAGTGGTGATGAAGTTGCTCGATTGTCTATGGGCACGCAACTCAAACAACTCGATAGTGACCAGCGTGAGGGGACCGTCGGCGGCAAAAAAGATTTCTGGTATCACGTTGCCTTGCCGAACGGCAAAGAGGGCTGGGTGTTTGGTGCGTTTCTGACACGCTTCGACGAAACGCGCAAAAGCGAGATTTACAAAAGCATCGCTGCGCCAAAGATCAAAGCCGAAACCGGAACTTTTGCGGAATACGCCGATTTGACGCGCTTTCTGGCTGCTGTTTTGCCAGAAGTGACCGACCGCGCTACGCAGGCCGGAATGGAACTCTGGCGCTGGATGGCGTTGCAAAAAGCCTTCAATAGCATTGAGTCGGACAAGCTTGAACAACCCGAATTCCAGCGTTTTATTAAAGCGAATCAAGCCAATGCCGTTTACAGCGAACCCGGCGGCTTGTGGTTGGTGAAATCCGATTTGTTCTGGAACCTGCAAAAGAAATACTCTGATTTGCCTATCGGTGACAGCATTGCCTGGGAAGCCGCAACCCTGCCCTTGCCCGGCGAATGTGAAGACGATGATACCTGCGCGACGATGTACATGAACGAAACGAAAGGCCGGTATTTATTGCTCTATCCCACAGGCAAGCACGCCAGCGAAGCCTTGGATTACCTGATCGAATCGTTTCAGAGCATCAATGAGATGATGAAACACGTCGCGGTTCCAACTGGCAATTCCAAATCCGACCTGCAAATTCGCAAGGATGCGAAAGCTGCCATCAACAAAATGCGAGCCAACGTTGCCAAAGTTTCCAATCCAAAGAAAACCAAGTTGCTGCAAGTACTCATGCAGTATGAGAAATATTACCGCTGACAGAAACGAAAGGTGTCCAAATGAAAGTTCAATTCGCACTGGCTTTGATGTCGGTTTTCTTTGCACCCAATTATGCTGGTTTCTTACTGCCTCAAAACAGCGTCAAACAAACCGCCGCCTTTTCGCTCTCTAACGTCAGCTACTTCCACCGTTTCACGAAAGACGATCAGCACGAATATACGCCAAACGGGCAAGAGGATTTGAACGCGTGGACGGATATGGTGACGATCAATATCTATCGCAATGCGAAAGATGGCGAAGCCCTGGCCGCTACCGCCAACACTGTGCTTGAAACGTATAAAGCGCACAAGGCCGTGGTGGTGCGAACAACCTCAGTTCCCCGGACTAAAGACAAACCCGCCGAGCATTTGATCGTAGTGACGTTTGGCCGCCCTGAGTTTATTGAGGCGGCGTTTGCCCGCTTTAGAATGCACAATGGGGTTGGCAGTGCGGTGATTTATTCGCATCGTGTCTACGGCAAAAAGGCAGGCCCTGAAATGAGTGCGTGGCTCGCTAAGAATGGACCTCTCACCGAAAAGAATCTGATGGCCTGGGGGGCGATGCCGAAGCTGTCTGTGCAGAAATAGCCCCCGTTGGCCTGACTGAAAAAAATGATTTCTTTGGTTTTGATGAAGATTACAGGAGCCGTTCGCCGGCCTCACCGGGTTCTACTAAAATGGTCTTGTAAGAAGATAATCGCACTTGCCCCGGAGCAAAGCCTTTTGGCTTCGTCACAAATTTTTTCTCACAATAATTTACGGCAACTTTAGCACCACTGTCATTATTGGCCTGGCTGAATTTGGCTGCGAGTTGTGCCGCTTCGACGATGGCACGTTGCGGGAGTGGGCTTCGTTTCGGGTTGCGCAAAATGACGTGGGAGCCGGGATAGTCGGCGGCGTGAAACCAGAGGTCAAATGATTTTGCCACGCGCATCGTTAATTGGTCATTGTCTCGGCTGGTGCGACCGACCAGCACTTCATAGCCATCGCTTGACCGATAGTACCGGACGCCACTGATCTTCTCCTGCTTTTTTGGAGCGGCACCGGGCCGGGCTTTTTTCTCTGACTGCGGCGTGGTCATGCCAAATTCACGCAATGTCGCGGTGAGTTCTGCGCTTTGCTGGACGGCGTGGACTCGCTTTAGATTTGCTTGCAGCTCGGTGATTTGTGCTTCGACCTGGGGCAAGCGTGCAGCGATGGTTTGCAGTCCGTTGCGCGCTTTGCGGGCGAGCTTGAAATAATGCTCGGCGGCTTCTTGTGCGGTGGATTGATTAGCCGCGGGAATCGCCAGCGAGCGTTGCTCCGGGTCGTAAAAATCTACGACGCGAAAGGTTTGATCAAGCTTCTCAGCTTGATGCAAATTGGCTAACAGTAGCTCACCGTAGCGTTGATGCGTTTCCGCGTTGGCAAAGGAGGATTGTTCGCGTGCGAGATTTTTGTGTAAGGCTTGCAGCTTTTTCAGTCGCGTGTTGAGTTGCGATTCGATTTGCTGTCGCTTGGCTAAAAAGTTGCGCCGCTCTTCCTCCAATGTAAAACAGGCATCGGCGGCTTGATTGACCGAGGCGAACGGCGTGCAATGCAGGTATTGGCAATGTGCCAGCCTGATTGGCGCGAAGGCGATAGAAAAAGATTCACTGCCAAGGGATTTCTTTAGTTCCTCCAATGGTGCGGAAGAATAAACAGCGGGCGACGGTGGTTGCGCAAAAATTTCGTCAAGCAGTGTTTGCAGGGCGATTGGCGGTGCTTCGTGATGCGTGCGCGCCGCAAATTCGGCGGCAAACTGTGGCCCAAAGCCGATCAAATGTACGCGTGCGGCAATGGCGGGATCGTTTTCACTTGTGGCGATCAATTCGTTTAGCTTTTCCGCCGAGCAATAAAAGGGATCAATTTTTTCTGCCGGAGGCGATGGGTCTTGATAACTTTCATCAGCGGCGTTATCGGCTTGTCGTTCGCGCAAGGAGGCGAGAATGCGGTTGTTTTCCAGCACCAGCACATTCGCGCTTCGCCCGGTTAATTGAATGACCAGATCGCGGGAAACGGGCTGGGCGACTTCCTCTTCAACTACGAATGAGAGACGCGCTACACGATCATAGCCCAAGCCTTCAATCGCGCTGACGCGTGCGCCGCTCAGGTGTTTTTTGGCAAGAGAAACGAACGCCGTGTCGGTTCGAGCTTCAATTTCCGATTGTCGAACGGACCTTGTTGTCAGGTGCAAAGCCAGGCGTTTGGGATCAGTGGAGACAAATAACCAACGCCCATCGCGCAGATGAAAATCGAAGGCCAAATCCGTTAGGCCAAGCTGCACGATTTTGCCGAGCCGATGGCCTGTCAGTAGCGGCGCAAGTTCTGTCAGAAGGGCGTGGAGAGTAAAGACTTCCATAACATCAAAAGGCAAATCTCATAAATCAAAAGGGCGGCACTGTACTTCAAGCGGCGCAGCCTTCTTCTTCTGACGTTTGCCTTTTGCCTTGTTCGATTTGCCTTTTGCTTTGGCTTTGTCCTTTATTTTCGGATTCGTACCACCTGTGTTTCTGACAAGTAATCGGAAATGCTCAACCGATCATCACTGCGAGCAATGCAGAGGATGTTGAGCGGGAAGAGAAGCAAGCTAATGGTGCCACCAATCGCGCGCAGACTGGCCTGTTTGATGGTGAAAGTAATAGTGCTTGGAGCTGCGTGCGTGTGCGTTTCAGCGTTTGTCGAGAGGCTGGCGAGATGCAAATTGCACCAAGCCATCCCCATCGTTCGACCTGCTAACGCGTAGGTCACAAAGTAATAGACCGTGATGAGTGCGACTGCCACCAGAACCGGCACGTAAATCGTGGGAGCCTCAAACCATCCGCTCAAGAAGAAATATGCGCCGAACAGTGGCAACAGTGATGAGGCGATGATTTCAGCGTCAATCACGGCAGCAGCGGCCCGTTTGCTTAATGATGCCGCTTCCAACGAGGTATGCGTGGCGATCAGCAGTTCAGCTTCAGCCTTGACCGGCGGACTTGAAAGCTCTGCGGCTGGTGCGACAGGGTCAAGATGGATTTCTGACAACAAGTCTTCTTCGGGTTCAATCGGCGAAGGGGCCTGTTCAATAAGTGGCTCGATGTGAACCTCAGGGTATGATGCTGAGCCAGTGCGAGCCATAAACTGCGTTGCCGTCCCTGCCTTGGCTTCAAGATACGGAGACGATTGCGGGGCAGGTTCTGTCACCGGAAGTAACTCAGCGGCAGCGGCTGACCGCGAACGAGGCAAGGGGGTTGTGGCCGGTAAATAGTTTGCCCGATTGATGCGATTGAGCGCATTCACGATGATTGGATTTCGGTCAAATTTTTCTTCGACCCGCGATGGCGTTGTGCTTGGCTCGCGTTGATCCCGAATTTCCTGTAAGCGGGAATTGAGTCGTTCTTTCCACACCGGGACTACTTCATTCACGGCAGGCGGTGGCGCGGGTGATGGCGGTGTTGCCGCGCGTTGCGGGAACCGAATCAGTGTTGCATCTTTGGCGCTGGCACGAGCGGCACGAATGGGCGATTGTGATTCGTCGTTGCGACTCGTTGAACTTTGACTGAATGAGGTTAATTTTTGGGTACGTTTCTCACGCCACTCATCCATTCGTTGCAACACCGGATTATGACCACATCCGGTACACGCCCCAATGCTGGTGGGCAACTCTGTTTGGCATTTTTCACAAATCATCATAGTGGTTAGCTGTTTGGCATCGGCTACCTGTTAGGCCATAACAGCGGGGAATTTAGCCGACGAAGGCAAAGGGTTATGAATTCAGAGCTTGATCAATCTTGTCTCGGATCATCTTGGGAGCCTGGGTCGGATTGAATCCAACCATATGCATCACCAGATTTCCATCTTTGCCGAAGATGAACGTTTGAGGAATTGATCCCATGCCTCTTTGATCGAAAGCCGCAAACATTGATTCGGTCGCAAATCCGACACGATAGTTCACCTTCAGGTCTTTCGACATGTTGGCGACCGCTTGCAGGTTCTTTTTGCTGGGGTCCATCCGATTGGCTTCATTCGGGTCTTCAACCGATAGCCCGTAAATTTCTACGCCTTTGCTGTTGTACTCATCATGTAAGGCGACGAGATCAGGAATTGATTTTCGACAAGGCCCGCACCACGTGGCCCAAAAATCAATCACGACAACCTTGCCCTGACCAATCGCTTGTGAAAGCTTGATTGGCTTTAAGTTGCTTTCGCCTTCAATCATTCGCAGCTCAAAATCACTGAGTTGTTTGATTTTTGGAGCGGAATCTTTATTGGTGTTATTGGCTTGAACCGCTGATGTTCCCTTTTTTTCCTGAATGACGCTGCCCGAACATGAGAGCAGAAAAGCCATCGAAACGATCAGAATAAACCACACAAAATAACGCATAGTGTGAACCTAAATAAAATAGTAAGTGAAGATGTTAATACTCTGCTTGGGCGCAAAGCGAATATTATCGGTTAACTGTTGATGAGGCAACTAATTTGCGTGTGAGAATTAAGTTTCTTGTTGAACTCGGATTTGTTTTTTACTTCCGGCGTTGCCGTGTGGTCTGAATAAATTCGGGGCGCAGTGTCCCGGCACCGAGGCTGGTGATTTCACTACGTTGATTGGAAATCAAATAGGAGCGGACCAAACTTCGTAATCGCACACTGCGCCCACTGGTCAAATGTTCAGCCAGGGTCAGCATCCGATACCACGCGGATTCCAATTCATCGGCCAGCCTGGAGATTTGCGTAATGTCATAAGGAACGGCAACTGCCTCCAATCCCAAACGCGCGAAGACGGACAAAAAACGCGCAGTCGCTAAATCCGGGCAGAGCAAGCGGCGTTTGCCAATTTTGAGTTCGATGCCGAGCAAGGTGTGTAGCACTTCGACGGGGACAGGTTTGGTTGGTGCTTTGAGTTCATACTTACGCGTTCGCATCGGTAAAATGCGTTCGCGGTACAACACTGCGATTTGCTGCTCGCCGAGTAATCGCTCGACCTCCGCCGCAATCGCATCTGCTTTGACAGTTTTGGGCTGGGCTTCAAGCTTTTCGGTGATGTCTATGATTTGAGCCATACGAACGATCTTACTATTTTTGAATAGCAATTTGCTGCGCCGCCGGTGCTTTTTGCTGCAAAATCCTTAAAGCACTATTGGGGAAGAGGCCAAAATACAAAGTTCCAATAATCGTGATGTCTAAGGCGACCTGTGCCATCGCTGTCAGGCGCGGCTTAATAAAGCCTTCCGCTTGTGGCCGGAAGAACATGACGACGATGGGATACAGATAGTAATACACCGAAATGATGCTGTTCACGATGGCGATGATGACCAGCCAGCGCAGATTTGGCGAACTGGCCCAGGCCGATTTGAAGACGTAAAATTTGCCCATAAATCCAGCCGTCGGCGGAATCCCTGCCATCCCCAGCATAAATAAGGCCAAGGCAAAACTGAGGTTCGGTACTTCAAATCCGATCCCCGCATAATCGCTGATTTCGGTTTTAGCATCGCCTTGTCGAGCCAGCATCTGCACGATGGCAAATGCGCCAAGACTCATCAAGGCATAGGTCAGCATATAAAATCCGACCGGAGCATATTCAGTGGTCAAAAAGCCAATCAGCGTATAGCCGCCGTGCGCGATGGACGAGTAGGCCAACATCCGTTTCATGTTGCGTTGGGCCAGCGCCACGATGTTGCCAAAGGTCATGCCAATGGCCGCCATTATCGCCAGCGCCTGAATCCAGTTATCGTGCAACTGTCCACCGACATCAGGGGCGTTTGGTGCGCCAAAACCTTCGGCAAAAACGCGCAGGAATGAGGCAAACACCGCAACTTTAGGCCCTGTTGCCAGGATCGCCGTGACGAGTGTTGGCGCGCCTTCATAAACGTCCGGTGTCCATAAGTGAAACGGAGCTGTGGCAATTTTAAACCCAAAGCCAACCAGCATCATTGCGCCACCGACCAGGAGCATCTGTGGATAGATCACTTTGCCCGCCATCAGCACCTGTCGAATAGCTTCGATATTGGTGGTTCCGGTTGCGCCATAGGTCAACGCCATGCCGTACAGCAAAAATGCAGCCGAGAAGGAACCAAGCAGGAAATATTTCAGCGAGGATTCGTTGGCGCGTAGGTCCGTGCGCCGATAGCCCGCCATCACATAGGTTGCGATGGAAGATGTTTCCAATCCCAAAAAAACCATCACGAGGTCGCCAGCCGAGGCCATCATCAGCATCCCGGTCGTCGCAAACATCATCAGGGCATAAAATTCGCCGGGAGGAAGTGCTTCGTCATCAAGAAACTGTGAAGCCATCAAGGTGGCGATGATGCTACATACCACGACCACCAAGGCAAAATAGAGACGCAAGTGATCGTTGACAATCATTCCTGCAAATGAAGTCGAGTTGGCGCGGGGCCAGAGCGCCACGATTGCCACACCGGTTGCCACCAAACTAACGATGCTAAAGATCGGACCGATTTTGCGGCCTCCTTTTTTGGCGAACGCATCTATCAGCATCAAAAGCACCCCGGCGACTGCGGTGATGATTTCGGGCAGAATCGAAAAGTAATCCAGGTTCAGATTGCTAAATTGCATGAGTTGATCTATCGGAAAATTTTACTTGGCTGCCCGCGAGGCCTGACTTTCGACAATGGCGCTCACGTTGCTAACCGAATTGTAACTTGCCTTCAAGAAAAGCATGGGCGTCACCCCCATAATCACTGCCATGGCGACCGGAGGCATCAGCGAGAAGCGTTCGCGGATAGAGAGGTGATCCAGTTCTTCATTTTCATGTTTGGTGATTTGCCCAAACAACACACGTTGCAACATCCAGAGCAGGTAAACCGCTGAAAGGACCACGCCGATCCCGCCAACCACCGCATAAACCTTCGCGTAGGGGACAGTCGAAGAGAAGGTTCCCAGTAAGATCAGGAACTCACCCACAAATCCATTGAGCAAGGGCAAGCCGAGACTCGACATCGCCGTGATCAGGAACATCGTTGAGTAGCGCGGCATTCTTTGTGCGACGCCGCCAAACTCTTCGATTTCACGCGTGTGGCGACGATCATACAGAATGCCTACGCATAAGAACAACGCGCCGGTCGAAATGCCGTGATTGAGCATTTGATACAGTGCGCCCTGCATAGATTTATCGGTGAAAGCAAAAATGCCCAGGACGATGAACCCCATGTGGCTGACGGAGGAATAAGCCACCAGCTTCTTCATGTCGGGTTGCACCATTGCCACCAAGGCACCGTAAACAATGCCGATGACCGCCAGCAACATCACCCACGGAGCGGCCTGGTACGAAACTTCGGGAAACATCGGCAAATTGAAACGCATCAGGCCATAGGTTCCCATTTTCAGCAACACTCCCGCCAGAATGACGGATGCTCCGGTCGGAGCTTCTGTGTGTGCGTCTGGCAACCAGGTGTGAAACGGCCAAAGAGGAACCTTAATGAAAAATGCCAGCGCAAATGCGAGCCACATCCACCATTGGAAGTTGCTTGCAATAACGAGTTTGCCAGCAGTGATATTGTTCGTGATTTCGACCATGTCAAAGGTGGTCACGCCGGTTGCCTGTGTGTTGAGATAATAAAGTGCAATGATTGCCACGAGCATCAACAAACTGCCGACAACGGTGTAAACGACAAATTTCACCGCCGCATAAATTCGGTTTTCGCCGCCATAAATGCCGATCAGGAAATACATGGGAATCAGCACGATTTCCCAGAAAAGGTAGAACAGAAACAGATCGAACGAGACAAAAACACCAATCATTCCCGTTTCCAGAATCAGGATAAAAATCATCAATTCGTGGACTCGTTTGGCGAAGGTCCAACTGGCCATCACCGCACCGGGAACGAGGAAGGTCGTCAGTAAAACCAACCACAGACTAATGCCATCCACTCCGATGTAATATTGCACTCCGAGTTCCTGAATCCACATCACTTTGGTGACAAGCTGAGGTTCAGTTTTGTTGCCGTCGAAGCCGAGCAAAAAGCCGAGCGAGAGGACGAAGGTAATCATCGAAACGATGAATGCGATCCACCGATAATGGGGGCGAATTTCTTCGCGTGATTTCCCTCGGCGTAACTGGATGATGCTGTAAAGCATAATCACAATTGCGCCCAGGGTTGGGAAGAAGGTGGTGATGGTGACGATTGATGAACTCATAGAGCGAAGCGTCCTTTGTCGTTAGTCAATAGGCATTGGTTTTCACCCTTAGCCCGGTCTGGCAAACGCCAAAGACAGATGACTACTGAGGAAGGACCAATGACCAATTATTTGGTACTTTGCTGCACGACTATCGAACGAACGTAGTTGACCGAACGATCCGTCGCACTGAGGAAAACCATCGGGGTGACACCTAACACAATGGCCAGCGTAACCATTGGGATCAGGGCCAGCCGCTCACGCCGCGTCAAATCTTCCAACTCTTTGTTTTCTTCTTTGGTAACCGCGCCAAACAGGACGCGTTGCATTTTCCAAAGAATGTAAATCGAAGCCAGCACTACGCCCGCTGCGCCTATCACGGCGAAGACTTTGGCATAGGGGACAGTCGAGGAAAAGGTGCCAATCAAGATCAAAATTTCTCCGATAAATCCGTTCAGCAATGGCAACCCAAGACTGCTGAAGGCAATAATCATAAAAGCGGTCGAGTACCCTGGCATCTGCGTTGCCATTCCACCGAACTCGGAAATCTCACGTGTCTGTCTGCGCTGCGTAATCAGTCCCACACACACAAACAACGCACCAGTCGAAATGCCGTGATTGACCATTTGAAATAATGCGCCCTGCATAGACTGACTGGTAAAGGCGAAGATTCCCAGCACGACATACCCTAAATGGCTCAGCGACGAATAGGCCACCAATCGTTTCAGGTCATTTTGTACGATGGCGACAAGCGCCCCATAAATCAAGCCGGTGACGGCGAGCGCCATGACGTACGGCGCGAGCTTCATTGAAAGTTCAGGGAAGAGCGGTAGGTTAAAACGGATCAGCCCGTAAGCTCCCATTTTAGCCATCACGCCGGCCATCAGAATGGACCCTGATGTCGGTGCCTGGACATATGTTTCAGGGAGCCAGGCGTGTAACGGCCACATGGGAATCTTGACAAAAAAGCCCAGGGCAAACGCCAGCCAAAACCAGATTGCCCAGCTTTCCGGGATCAGCGTTTTTCCGGCGGCTCTGGCTTCGGCCAGAACTCTAGTGATGTCAATTAAGTCAAATGTGTTGGCCCCACTGTAGTAATACACGCCAATGATAGCGACCAGCATGAACAAGCTGCCCACTACGGTGAAGATCAGAAATTTAACGGTAGCATGGACGCGGTGTTCACGTTCCGCTCCCCAAACACCAATCAGAAATGCCATCGGGATGATGGACATTTCCCAAAATAGATAAAACAACAACATGTCGAGCGCGACGAAAACGCCGATAATGCCAACTTGAGCCAGAAACAAACTGGTGAAGTAGGCGCGCACGTTATTGTTGACTCTCCAGGTTACAAGAATAGCGATGGGGACTAAAAAGGTCGTCAAAACCACGAGCCATAAACTGATGCCATCCACGCCCAGGTGATAGCGCGCGCCTAAGCCTTCGATCCAGGGAATATTGATGACGAACTGTGGCTCCGTCGTCGTCGAATCAAACTTAATGAGCAATAGTAGCGATAGTAAAAACTCGGCCACCGCAAAGCCTAAGGCAATCCACCGATAATGTTCGCGGATGCGTTCCAATGGGACCCGCGAAAGCCACGCCAAACTATGGCCCCACATGGATGCTGCAGCTAACAACGGCAAAAAAAGTAAAATCGTGAGTAAGTACAAGTCCATTCTTAATAATCTAAATTACAAATGATTTGTTTGCGATCAGGTGCTAACGAAATGTGAAATACAAAATCAGGATAATTGCGCCCACCAACATGATGGCCGCATAGCTGCGCGCAAATCCCGTCTGTAAAAATCGCATTGCACTGCCGGTTTCACCGAACAAACGGGCAATGCCGTTAATCGCTCCGTCAATGATCTTAACGTCCAGAATACGCCAGAGGAAGTTCTTTGAAACGCCTTGGATCGGGGTCACAATCGCAGCGTCATAAAATTCATCCACATAATATTTGTTTTCCAAAAGCCGAGGCATCTTGCGCAACGGTTTGGCCGTGAACATTTGCCAGCCCAGAAAAATTCCAAGGAAGGCGATCACCACCGAAATCCCTGTAAAGATTCGCTCAGTCGTGAAATCGTGATGAACTGCTTCACTGGCGGCAGCAGACGCCGCCCCCACTGCGCCGTGAGCCGCATCTGTAAGCGGTGCAGCTTTGGCTAAAACCGGCGCAAGGAAATGCTCAATCTGATTATGCCCACCCCACGCTGCCGAGACGCCGACATAGCCTCCGACAACGGAAAGAATCGCCAAAACTACCAGAGGGACCCACATCACCGCAGGCGATTCATGTGGGTGAATAGCGTGATGATCAGCCTTGTCACCGTGATGCCCATGACCGTCTCCGTGCGCCACCTTGAATCGCTCTTTGCCCCAAAACGTCAGCACCATCAATCGTGTCATGTACACAGCGGTGAGCAGTGCGGTTGCTGCCGCAAGAACCCACAATGTTTTGCCCAAGCCTGGGGGCAGAGAATTGCTTGCCCAGATTTGCCAGAGAATTTCGTCTTTGCTGAAGAACCCCGATAGCAATGGAACTCCGCTGATGGCTAACCACCCGACAAGCATTGTGCCGAACGTCCACGGCATATATTTTTTCAGTCCGCCCATGTGCCGAATATCTTGTTCTTCGTGCATCCCGTGAATGACTGAGCCTGCGCCAAGGAACAATAATGCCTTGAAGAAGGCGTGTGTCATGACGTGAAAGATGCCAGCCGAAAACGCGCCGACCCCACAGGCCAGAAACATGTAGCCAAGTTGCGAAACCGTCGAATACGCCAGTACTTTCTTGATGTCATTTTGGGCGATTCCAATGGTGGCGGCAAACATTGCCGTGAAGGCTCCGATAACGGCGACCATCAGCATCGCAGTTTGCGACTTCGTGAAAATAGCACTACAACGCGCGGTCAGATAAACGCCTGCTGTCACCATCGTCGCGGCGTGAATCAATGCCGAAACCGGCGTCGGCCCGGCCATCGCATCCGGCAGCCAGACAAACAACGGAACCTGTGCGCTTTTGCCGCACGCACCGACAAAGAGAAGCAAGGCGATGACGGTCATCACGCCAAACATCCCAACCCCTTCCACCGCTTGCCCGCCAGCTTGCGAAAGCAAACTGGGAATCACTTTGCCACCAATTTCTTTGTCTACGAAACTGATGCTCGTAAAGGTTGTGAACGCCACCATGACGCCGATGGAATAGCCGAAATCCCCGATGCGATTGACGATGAAAGCTTTTTTCGCCGCGTCCCCCGCTTCTTTGCGTTCGATGTAGTAACCGATCAGCAAATACGAGCAAAGTCCTACGCCTTCCCAACCGACGAATAGCAACAAAAGGTTATCGCCCAGCACCAGCGTCAGCATCATGAACATGAACAAGTTCAGATAGGCAAAGAACCGATAGAACCCTTCATCGCCGTGCATATACCCCGTCGCATAAATGTGGATTAGTAATCCGACCCCTGTAATGAACAGCAAATAAAGGCCGGACAATGGATCAAGCAAATAGGCAAAATCTGCACGAAAGGTTCCGACTTCGATCCAGGTGAAGAAATGCTCGGTGATCTGGCGTTTGTTTTCCGGCAGGGGCAGCAACTTGGTGAAAAAGGCAATGAAGGTCAGCACCATCGAAATGCCGACGGAGCCACACGCCACAAAGCTAACAAACTTCTCGCCAAGTTTTTTTCCCAGGAAGCCGCAAAGTAGCGCGCCGATTAAAGGGGCAAATGTGATCCATTTCAGCATAGGTGTTATGTTAGGTGCTGGATGCTGGATACTGGATGCTAGGTTGAGTCGCACCTAACATCTGGCATCGTCTTTACAATTTCAGCAAGCTTTCTTCGTCCACGCTCAGTGTTTCGCGGTTGCGGAAAACTGAGATGATAATTGCCAGTCCGACTGCCGCTTCTGCGGCGGCAACTGCCATCACGATGAACACGAAAAGCTGCCCCGTACTTTGATTGAGAAAGCGCGAAAACGCGATGAGCGTAAGATTCACAGAATTCAGCATCAACTCGATGCACATAAAAATCGAGATGACGTTGCGCTGGACCAAAACGCCCGCGACGCCAATCGTGAATAAAGCTGCACTTAATGCTAAATACCAGGAAAGTGGGACCATAAACGTACAATCAAAAGGCACATCTCAAAAGGCAAAGATGTGGGTTCAGGCTGCTAGTTCGTGCTTGTTCTCTTCCAGTTCGCTGACAGGCGAAGCGGGAGCCAGTGACGGTTGATTTGCATCTTCGATAATTTTGCCAAGCGTTTCAGCTTCTTGTGCGGTTCGTTTGCGTGCGAGTACCAACGCGCCAACCATCGCCATCAGGATTAGCACTGACGTTGCTTCAAACGGGAAAAGATAGCTGGAGAACATGGCTTCGCCAATAGCTTCGACCGTGCCAAATGGATGTTCACCCGCTGGGGTCACAAGCGGTGCAGGTGTTGTCGTTACGGATCGCGCCACAAAAAACACTTCCGCCAAAAGCGCGACGAACAACAGTGGTGTGACGAGCTTTAAATACTTCACTCGATCCTGGCGTGCTTCTTCTGTGCGCACATTAAGTAGCATGATCACGAAAACGAACAGCACCATCACCGCCCCGGCGTAAACGATGACCTGCATGGCGGCGACAAACTGCGCTTCCAGCAGCAGGAAGGTTCCGGCCAGCGCGCACATCGTGATAATCAGCGACAACGCGCTGTAAATGGGGTTGCGTTGCAGAATGACATTGAACGCCGCAAAGACCGCTAAAGCCGCCAGAAACAGAAAGATGAGTTGTTGAATCGGAAGCTCAATCATAAAAGCTTAGAAGGCAAATAAACCAATCGTGGCCGAAATGAAAATATTCAGCAATGCCGCCGGGAGTAAAAATTTCCACCCGAAGTTCATCAACTGGTCATAGCGCAAACGCGGCAGCGTCCCGCGCAACCAGATGTACAGGAACATGAAGAACGCAACCTTGACGAGGAAATACACGGGCGCGAGCAACGGGAACTGGCTCACGAACGGCCCACTCCAGCCACCCAGAAACATCGCAGTTGCCAACACCGATACGGTCAACATGTTCACGTATTCGGCCATAAACAGCATCGCAAACTTGAGTGAACTGCTGTATTCAGTGTGAAAACCACCCACCAATTCGGTTTCTGCTTCGGGTAAGTCGAACGGCGTGCGATTCGTTTCGGCAATCGCACTAATCAAGTAGATAAAGAAGCCGAGCGGTTGAAACACAAACACAAACCATTTCGGAATGAAGCCGAAATATGCGCCCTGTTGCATCTCGACGATTTTGACCAAATCCGTTGTTCCCGCTTGTAGCAGCACGCCGACCAGCGCCAGTGACAGACTTAATTCATAACTCACCATCTGCGCGGACGAACGCAAACCGCCGAGCAAGCTGAACTTGGAATTGGACGCCCAACCCGCCAACACAATGGCGTACACGCCAAGACTCGTCACCGCCAGCACGTATAACAATCCCACATTGAAGCTTGTGACGTGCAGGTCCATCGTACTCAGATTGAGTTCAATTCCTGAAATTGAGTGAACCAGTGAATTGATAGAGGAAGCGAATGGGATTGGGACATCTTTGGGGCCGAGCGGATAGACGATGGTTGCCATAAACGCTGGAACCACAGCAACGACTGGCGCAAAAATGTACAGCCACTTATTGGTTGCGAGCGGAACCACATCTTCTTTAAAGGCGAACTTGATACCGTCAGCAATGGATTGCAGTAATCCAAACGGACCGGTGCGATTGGGGCCGAGTCGCATTTGCATCCAGGCCAGCGCGCGCCGCTCCACCCAGTTCATCGAAACCGGCGATAACAAACCAATCACGAAGACAATGACAATTTTCAGCAGAATGCCAACGAAAAATTGAATGGATTGTTGGTCAATGGGCATAGTGAATGAGTATGTTGATCTGAACTCCTGATTTCCAAACTACGCAGGGAACATCACGACTTTTGATTTTTCCGGTTGTCCACCTAACACCAATCCATTGGTTGGGTGCAGCGGCAACATATTGGAATAACGTGTCATCAGCGGATACCGTTTGTGTAGTCGCGCTCCCGCTTTGTCTTTCAATTCGCCCAGGTTCACAATCGTGCGGCGATTTACGGCAGCGATTTCGGCACTCAAGCGATCCATGATGTCCGCGCGATTAAGCTTGGTGGCGTCAACCGGAGCCGCTTCAAGATTGATGGCACCATCGTTCGCCAATTGATTGTGTGTTAGCCCGCTGTACGCGGCAACCGCTTCAGCCAAGGCTTTGAACGCATTTTTGACTGCGCCCTGATAACCCAAATCATGCCCCATCATTTTCGCAATGGACGCGGTAATCATCCAGTCAGGACGAGCCTGCCCCACGGGCGGAATCGCACGGCGAACGAGTTGCACCTGCGAGCCGTTGTTTGTTTGCGTTCCTTGTGATTCGGTGGAACTGGTTGTCGGCAACACGACATGCGCTTGCTGTGCTGTTTCCGTCAGGAAAATATCTTGTACCACCAAAAAGTCGAGCTTGGAGAGTAAGTGCCGCATCCCCTTGGGTTCTTCGGCTTTGCCCACGACATCTTCGCCTGCGATGTAGAGGGCTTTGATTGCTTGTCCCGTCCCCATCAACATGGCTTGTGCAATCATTCCGCCGGTTTGCAAGGCGTCCATTCCCATCTGAAACGCGCCCACTGAATTGGCGTAACGCACCAGTGGCGTGAAAGAAAACTTTGTGGTGCTGTAAACTGGTTCGTCGCCAACTTCGAGTGTAGGTTGTGGCGTGATGTTGGAATAGGGGTTTTCGTTAATTGCAGGCTTGGCGGTAGATTGCGTGGATTGTGCAAGTCGTTGCTGGGCATTAAGATAGGCTTTACGTGCTTCTGCTGCAACTTCTGTGCTGGGCGTTGCCAGTGTTGTTTCCAGCAACGGCAATGCTTCCAACGCCGCGCCGCGCAACTCTGCACCAAACACCACGACGACTTTTTCGCTTTCGAGGACGATCTGGCGAATGGCTTTGAGGTCATCTGCGTTCGCGCCCATTACATCAGCCGCTTCACTGGCAAGGTTTTCATTCAACAGGGTAGCGATCAATGCGTTCTCGCTGCCTTTGCGCACTCGCACCGAAATCTCAGCCTGACGTTCGAGACGACTCGGCACGGAATTAACGATCAGCAAGCGCGCCGATTTGCGCCGTACCGCCCACCGGATTGAAAACGCTGTGAGTGGATTTTCTTCGTTGGGGTCAGAGCCAATCAGCAAAATCGTTTCTGCGCTTTGAATGTGCTTTTGCGTGGCAATCGTGGGCGATCCATTCTTGAAAAACGAGGCGAGATCAACTTCATCTTCATCGTGATAAAAATCCACGTTCTTCGTTTCAATGACGTCCGAGGCCAATTTTTTGAGCGTGTACTGATCTTCGTTCAGCAACCGCGCGGCACTGATGACGCCAATGGAGTCTCCGCCGTTTTGTGCCTTGATTTCGCTGAGCTTTTTAGCAATGTGGCTCAATGCCTCGTCCCAAGTCGCGGGAATCAAATGCTCACCGCGCCGAATCATCGGACGCTCAATGCGTTCAGGGTGATGCACGATGTCAACCGTGTAGCGTCCCAGCGCACACAGAAAATCAGGATTGATGCCGCCTGCTGTGCGGCCACGTCCATCACGTGCAACCGAGCGAATCAGCTTCTCATTGCGTGATCCTGCCAACATCGAACAGCCATCCGAACAGAAATTACAAACCGTCGGCGTTTGCTTCAAATCCCACGGACGCGCCACGTATTTGTACGGCACGTGCAGCAAGGTTCCGGTGGGGCAAACATCTACGCAATTACCGCAATCGGAGCATTCGACCCAACCGCCATACGAACCGATATACGTGTGCGAGCCACGATGTATCGTCGTGATCGCAAATTCGTCCATCCACTCTTCACACACGCGCGTGCAACGTTTGCAAACGACGCATCGCTGCGGATCGTTGTAGATGAAAGGTGAGATTTGACGTTCGAGTTGAACTTCCTTGTCTTTGTATTGGGAGCGAATCGCGTCTTCGCCGAAGCCGTAGGTTTGATCCTGTAATTCGCATTCGCCCGCTCGATCACAAACCGGACAATCTACCGGATGGTTCGAGAGTAAAAACTCAATCATCGAAGCGCGCACTGTTTCGATCTCTTCGGAATCAGTGGTGACAATCATCCCGTCACTGACGGGCATGGTGCAGGCCGTTTGGAGTTTCGGGATTTTGGGATTGTCTACGCGCACAACACAGAGACGGCAGGACGCTTGCGCCGTCAGTCCGCGATAGTGACAAAAGCGTGGCAGATAGATGCCTGCCATCTCGGCGGCTTCAATCAGCAGTTCGCCTTTCGGGGCTTCAAACTCTTGTCCATTGAGTGTGATTTTGACGAGTTCCATAAAGATTGTTTACGAATTTTTACGCCGTACGAATGCGATGGCTCCGACTATTATCCCAACGACTGCTCCTACTATTGACCCCATCAGAACGCCAATAACTGTGGCAAAAAGCGCCCATTGCCTTGCTTCGAAAGATTCACTCAGAGCCGATTGAATTCCTAATGTAGCTCCCAAGCTCAAAGCACCAATGAAGAAGCCAATCAGGCCTGCTTTGAAAATTGAGGCTTTGGGTGTGTCGAATGAATCGAACATCAATCCGCCGCTGTAAGCTGCACAAAATTCTGCTTGATCCGCTTTTCAAAATCGGGACGGAACTTTTTAATCATGCCTTGTACGGGCATGGCCGCCGCATCGCCGAGGGCGCAAAAACTCTTGCCTAAAATTTTGCCTGCCAAATCATCCAGCAAATCCACATCGCCCGGTTTGCCTTCGTACTTCTTCATTCGTTCGCAGACTTTGTAGAGCCAGCGCGTTCCTTCGCGGCAGGGCGTACACCAACCACACGATTCGTGTTTGTAAAAATGAATCGTGTTCATGGTCATCTCGAACATGTCTACTGTTTCGTCCATCACAATCACGCCGCCAGAGCCAAGCATCGAACCGAGCGATGCGATGGATTCATAATCCATCGTGGCCTTTTCAACATCTTCGGGCGTGAACACGGGCATGCTGGAACCGCCCGGAATCACGCCTTTGAGCTGTTTTCCACCCTTGATGCCGCCGCAATCTTTGTAGATCAAATCGCGCATCGGATAGCCCATCGGCACTTCGTAATTGCCGGGTTTATTGACGTGTCCGCTGACGGTAAACATCTTCGTGCCACCGCTTTTTTCTGTTCCTAATGCTTTGTAGGCCTCGCCGCCGTTATTGATAATCCAGGGAACAGCCGCCAATGTTTCCACATTGTTGACGACGGTCGGGCCGCCATACAATCCGACGATAGCCGGGAAGGGTGGTTTCAGGCGAGGATGTCCGCGCTTGCCTTCGAGCGATTCAAGCAGCGCGGTCTCTTCACCGCAGATGTATGCGCCTGCCCCTGGGTGTACATAAATGTTGCACTCGAAATCTGTACCCAGAATGTTTTTCCCCAGGTATCCGCGCTCTTTTGCCTGCGCGATGGCTTTTTCCAGAATGGCGATGATGTACCAGTATTCGCCGCGAATATAAATGTAGTTGTTGGGAGCGTTGAGCGCGTAGGCTGCGATAGCCATTCCTTCAAGCAATTGATGCGGATCGTAGCGCATTAGATCGCGGTCTTTGCCTGTCCCCGGCTCAGATTCATCAGCATTGCAAACCACGTATTTTGGGCGTGCGGATTGTTTGGGAACAAAGCTCCATTTCATCCCGGTCGGAAACCCTGCGCCGCCGCGTCCGCGCAGGGATGATTTCTTGACCTCTTCGATCACTTGATCGGGGGTAGATTCCTTGAGGACTTTGGTGAGAGCTTGATAGCCACCTGTTTTGATATAGACGTCAATGTCACAAGCTTCGCCTTTGAGATCGAACCTTGTTGTTAGAACTTTGGTCATAGCTGTTTGGTATGCAGTTACTTCAGCTTCTCAATGATTTCTTCCGTGCGTTCAGGCGTGATTTGTTCGTAATAGTCAAAGTTGACTTGTAGTACCGGCGCGAGGTCGCAATAACCCAGGCATTCCACTTCCTGCAACGTAAACCTGCCATCGGGAGTGGTCTCATTGACCTTGATGCCTAATTTATGGTTGATCTGTTCAGTGATTTTATCGCAACCAGCCAGATTGCAGGACAGCGTGCGGCACACTTGCAGCTTATATTGCCCAATTGGTTTGCGCGAATACATCGAATAGAACGTTACTACTTCTTCGACTTCATTGACGCGCATGTCCAAGCGGCGGGCCAGATACTGCACATCTTCATCGGTTACATATCCGTGTTCGATTTGCGCAAGATGTAAGGCTGGCAGAATAGCCGAACGCTTGACCGGGTAGTGAGAAATATATTCGTCAATTTTCTTTTCGTTTTCAGGGCTAAACATAGGGCTTAATTGATAGTTGAAAATTGAAAATTGATAATCTGGTTAGCGAGGGAATTGTTAATTATCAATTGTCCATTATCAATTATCGGTCAATGTCTCCCAGCACAATATCAATGCTGCCAATGATGCCAATTAAATCGGCGAGGAGCATGCCTTCCGCCATTTTGGGTAACACTTGCAAATTAAGAAATGAAGGCGTTTTGACTCGCACTCGCCACGGCTTTTCTTTGCCATCGCTGATAATGTAATAACCAAGCTCGCCACGTGCGGATTCAATAGGGAAATATACTTCGCCAATCGGTACAGTAAAGCCTTCCGCCGCAATCAAGAAATGATGAATCATCACATCAATATGCTCTTTCATCAAATCGCGCGCGGGCAATCGGAGCTTGGGATGGTCAGCCTGCACTGGGCCTGACGGTAAGCGATCAATGGCTTGCTGAATAATTTTGTAGCTTTCTTCCATCTCGCGCATCCGTACCAGGTATCGCGCCCAGATGTCGCCATCTTTTTCTATCGGAACCTCGAAATCGTATGTTTCATACCCTGAATATGGTTCGGTTTTGCGAATGTCCCACGCAACGCCTGAACCGCGCAGCGATGGCCCCGTTAAGCCCCAGTTCAGCGCCTCTTCCCCTGAAATGATGCCGATGCCTTTCGTTCGACTTTGGAAAATTTTATTTCCTGTGACAAGCCGATTAGCCATTTTGAGAAAGTCTGGGAACCCCGCCATAAATTCCCTGAGCAGCGGCAGAAACGTATCAGGAATATCTGCCATCAGGCCGCCAATGCGAAAATAGCTTTGGTGAAATCTCGCGCCGGAAACGCATTCAAACAGGTCCAGAAGTTTTTCGCGCTGATCGAAGGCGTAAAAGAACGGGGACATCGCGCCGATGTCCATCACATGCGTACCCCACCAAACTAGATGCGATGACAAGCGATTCAGTTCGGTTAGCAGGACACGTAAGACTTGTGTGCGCGGCGTGGCTTCAACTCCCAGCAACTTTTCAACTGCCAGCACATAGCCCAAATCATTGCCCATTGAATTCA
>JAEUQN010000190.1:0-3745 GCA_016789725.1 Blastocatellia bacterium
GCCTGCGCCCCCGCAGGCAGAAGTTGCGCCAAGAATGCCTGCGGGGGCGCAGGCGCACCACAATTCAAATGCGCTCGAAATATCGTTTGCGTTCCCAGTCCGTCACGGCCATATCGTAGGCGCGTTGTTCGGTGCGGAAGAAATGCGCGTAATGCTCGACGACGTCTGCGCCAAAGGCGCGTTTCGCAAATTCACTGTGCGCGAATTTATCCGTCGCTTCTGCCAATGTGTATGGCACGCGCGGCAAATGTTGCGCGGCGTAGATGTCACCGGTAAAACACGCTGGAGGCTCGATTTTATTGGCGATGCCGTCAAGTCCTGACGCCAACGATGCGGCGAACGCTAAGTATGGATTCGCATCTGCACCGGGAATGCGGCATTCAATGCGCAGGCTCGGCCCGTTGCCGACGACGCGAAATCCCCCAGTGCGATTGTCATAGCTCCAGGCGAGGCGCGTCGGTGCCCACGACCCGTCCACGAAGCGTTTGTACGAATTCACCGTCGGCGCATAAAATGGCATCACGTCGTACACGTGCGCCATCCATCCGCCGAGGAAATGCCGAAACGTGTCGCTGCATTTCACGGGGCCGAATTGGTTGTTGCCAGCAAAGGCATTCTGACCGTCACGCCACAGACTGAAGTGAATATGACAACTCGATCCGGCGCGGTCGCTTGCAAACTTCGCCATAAACGTGACGCTCAGGCCCTGCGCTTCAGCGACTTCTTTCAGGCATTGTTTGTACACGACGTGACGATCCGCCATCTCCAACGCGTCGGCGTAGCGCACATTCAATTCGTGTTGACCGAGTCCCCATTCGCCTTTGGAGTTTTCGACGGGGACGCCGGAGTTTTTGAGGTGACGACGCGCGGCGGCATTGAAGCCTTCGGTGCGCGTGCCTTGCAGAATGTGATAATCCTCCAGATACCACCCGGCAGGATCGAGGTTGGCAAAGCCTTGTTGCTGTGCATCGCGGTAGCTGTTCGAGAAAATGTAATACTCAAGTTCAGAAGCAGCGAAGCTATCGAAGCCCAATGTTTTCGCGGCTGCAAGCTGCTTCTGCAAAATCGAACGCGGGGCAATGCTCACGAAATCATGCGTCTTTTCGCTTTTGACATCGCAGAGCACCAGCGCCGTTTTGTCGAGCCAACTCGCCACCCGCAACGTCGCCAAATCCGGCACGAGATGAAAGTCGCCGTAGCCGAGTTCCCAGTTCGCAAATTGGTAACCGGGCACTGGCTCCATTTCCATATCCGTCGTCAGCAAATAATCGCAGCCGTGCGTGCCGTGGCTGATCGTGTCGGCGACAAACATTTCGGCGTCGTAGCGTTTGCCGCACAAGCGACCGTAATGATCTGTGAAGCCGACGATGACGGTTTCGATTTGTTCTTGCGCGACTAATTCACGCAACCGCTCAAGGCTGAGCATTCCTCTAAGTTGGCTCAAAATCTTCCTCCAGACTTGAACCACGGAGGGCACGGAGGACACGGAGTTTTTCGACAGGATTCATAAGAATTATCCTGTAAATCGTGTCACAAATCTTGTCCATCCTGTCTGGCCTTTCTCCGTGCGCTGCGTGCGCTCTGTGGTTCATCTCTTACTTAATTTTCATCGCTTTGCGCTCGCCGCCCTGGTTCAAGATCAAATGCGTTACCTTACCGCTTTCATCTTTGACAAAGGTCAGCGATGCTTCCATCACTTTGGGGAAAAACTTGGTTTCGGATTCGGGGAAAATCTCGATCTCACCTTGTCCGGTCGCTTGCGTCATGAGACGGTCTCCATTGCGCCGAACGGTCAAAATAAAGTTAGGTGCGAGTTGATATTCACCCACATAGGCATCATAGATTTTGGGATCAACTTTCGCCACCGTCTTCACGGTCGGAATGTCGTATTTCTCGCCAAACAAAATCGCCGCTAAATCGGCACTGATCTTGCCGGGGCCGGGTGCGCCTCCGTCTACGTTGCGCAGCACCACAACTGTGACTTTTTCTTCTGGGAATCGCGCCAGATAGGTATTGAAACCATTGATGCCGCCACCGTGACTGACGGCCTGACGATTGTGCATTTTGTCTATCGTCAGCCCGTAACCGTAATTGTTTTTCACGACGGTCGTCATTGCCTCGCGCGATTTGGCGGACAGCAATTTGTCGCCGAACAATGCTTCATTCCACAGAAACAAATCTTCGACCGTCGAATACATTGCTCCGGCGGCGTGCGGGATCGTCATATCAATGATTTCAGAATTGGCCTTGCCGTTGCCGCTTGGAGAATAACCCGTAGCGCGATTCTTCAAAATCTTGCGGTGCAAGTCGTACCCGGAATTCTGCATTTTCAGCGGCGTCAGGATATTCTTTTGCAAGAAGCTCTCGAATGATTCGCCGGACGCTTTTTCGATGATATGACCGAGCAGCACGTAGCCGGAGTTGCTGTAATTCCACTTCTCCAGCGGTTGGAAATCCAACGGCTTATCCTTGAAGCGCGCGAGCAGGCTGTCCATCGTCGCAGGGATCATCATGGTTTTCGGATATTCAGGGAAGTTCGTGAAATTCGGAATGCCGCTGGTGTGCGAAAGCAGATGATGAACGGTGATCGGTTCCCAGGTTTTCGGGCAGTTTTCCACGTATTTGCAAATCGGGTCTTGCACGCTCAGTTTGCCGCGCTCTTGCAGCAACAGAATCGAAGCTGCGCCAAATTGCTTGGTCACAGAGCCAAGCCGGAATTTCGTCTGCGGCGTATTGGGAATGTCGAATTCCAGATTCGCCATCCCGTAGCCTTTGCTGAATACAACTTTGCCATCACGTGCTACGAGGACTGACCCCATAAAGCGGTCTTGTTTGGTCAGCGCCGTTAGATATTCATCAAACTTTGCATTGGTATCCTGCGCGGAAATATTCAGGGCCAGCGTGATCGCCAAAAATGCGAGAATGACCAGATGCGTCTTGCAATAGGATTTGAGCATGTGTCTCCTTTTACACAACAATCGTCATCGTTTATTTGTTTCTGCTGCGGCCCAGGCCGGGCCAGCAAATCGTTTGCGTTCGTGCAGGCCATACCACAATCCCAACAGCAATGTGACTGCCAGCAGCGTCTTCCCCGTGCGCTGATTGTCCGGGATGCTCAGCACAACGCATAAGAAGATGACCCACACGATGGCGATTACGTTGATGAAAAAACTATAGTTCCCTAAATGCCATGGGCCGCGTTCCAGGTGTTGCCCCCGGTTGCGTGCCATAACCAGCAAGGCGACCGGGATGATATAGGAAATGTACAAACCAATCGTGCTGATTGAAGTCACGACAGCGTATGCGCCACTGTACACCGCAGCCAAAAATGCAGCGATAACACACAGCCAAATCGTGTAGACAGGCGTTGAATATTTATGACTGACGTGCTTCCAAAGATGCGACAGCGGCATGCCTTCGTCGCGCGCAAAAGCCCAAATCACGCGCGAACTCCACGTCACGGCGGACAAGCCACAAAACCACATCGCAATCGCCGCCAGCCACGAAAACACGCTGCCCGCGCGTTCGCCCAAAGCATTCCCCAAAATTGCAATCACGGCTGGCACATCATTGCCGCCCGCATCTTTTGCGCTCAGCACCGCCGCAATGTCATTGATCGAAAGCGTCACAGCAATCAGCAACAGATAGCCGACGATGCTCGACACCACTACCGCCATCACCATGCCCCACGGCGCACGCCGACGCGGATCAACCGTTTCTTCACTGACGCTCGCCGAAGCGTCAT
>JAEUQN010000190.1:3755-14843 GCA_016789725.1 Blastocatellia bacterium
CCAATCACAAAGGCCCAGCCGTATGACCATCCTTCGGTGTTGCTCGTGATGCGCGCGAAGAAAAAACTCACGGGTTGTTTGGGGGCGAACAGGAACAACGCGCCGACAATCACGATGACGCCGATGATGTGCACCGTCACACTGAAATCATTGAGCCAGGCAACTAATCGAATACCGAAATGATTGATGATGCCGTGCGACAGCAGAATTGCACCGTACACCATCAGCAAGTTTGTGGTCGTTGCTTCCAGTCCCAGCAGCGGCGTGACGAACAATGCGCAGCCGTAATCAATCCCGGCAATCGCCGCGATCTGGCCGATGATATTGAACCACGCTGTAAACCAGCCCCAGCCTTTGCCGCCGAGCTTGCACGACCAATGATACATCGCGCCGGAGGTCGGCAACGCTGAAGCAAGTTCCGCCATGCTCATCACAACTGCGAGCGTGAAAATTGTGACTACGGGCCACCCGATAGACATTTGCGCCGGGCCACCCATTTTCAAGCCGTGTCCATACAGCGTGACCGCACCCGTTAAAATTGAAATGATCGAAAATGAAATAGCGAAGTTAGAAAAACCGCCCATCGTGCGGAACAATTCCTGCGCATACCCTAATTTGTTTAGCTCCTGTGCGTCTTCTTTAGCATCGTGCTGTGGGTGGTTGGTCATGAGGGAAATATAAAATCAACGAAAAATTCTACAAAGAGCCAGCCCCTTGTCAGGATGACTCTTTGTAGAAAAAGGTGAGCGCAAGCCGGAACCGAAACTTGATTCCGGCGGCGAAGTGATTAGAAGCTCAAACGCATTGAGACTTGGCCGGTCCGGCTGCCGCCCAGTTCAGAACCGCGTGCGCTGGTGATGCGCCCGAAAGCGGTGCTGATGACGTTCATATTCGGATCAGCCAAATTCACATGGTTTGCGACGTTCGTGAATGAACCACCGGCTTCCAGCTTGATGCGCTCGGTCAAATAAAATGCTTTATTGAGGCCGAGCGAAAGATTGATGGTGCCAGGGCCGCGAATGATGCCCACGCCTGCGGTTCCGAAACGACCAATCGGTGCCGCATCACGTGCCGGGTTAATGCCAATGCGACAACCTGCGGAGGTGCGCGTATTTAATCCGGGACAGACAAATGCGTTCACATCAAACCATCCATCTCTGGTGGGGTTGGTAATGTGGGCATCTTTGAGTTGATCCGGGTGTTGGTTCCGGGAAAGTCCCGAACCACTGCCGGAAGGATCAACGACGTTGCTGCCAAGCGAAGGGGTTAAGTACGGGCCAGTTTGGGCGAGGAAAATCGCACTCATTTGCCAGCCACCAATGACGGCATTGGCTGCCGGATGAATGCTGCTCGCAAATTTACGACGTGTGCCAAAGGGCAGATCATAGACCAGCGTCGTAATCGAACGGTGACGACGGGTGGCGTAATCATTGCCATATTCAGCGCGGCGATTATACAGATCCGCTGCGCGCCCGCCGCCTGTTTCTCCGGTGAAGCCCGTTGAGTTTGGCCCGCCGTTATCGTTCAAATTTTTCGCCCACGTATAAGTCGAATTAAACGTCAGCCCATTTGAAAAACGACGATTCGCTTCGATTTGTAAGGCGTTGTAATACGCCGAGGCGCCGGCTGTCCGCGTGAAGATGATGCCCCAGTTTGGGAACGGTCTATCGCTCAACGGACGGTTGATCGCAAACTGCGTCGAGGACGTCATTTGATTCAGGTCCGGTGCCCAAGCCAACTGCGTCGTTTTCATTCCGATATACGAAACGCGCACGCCTACGCCAAAACCCGCATAACGATCCACCGAAAGATTCCACTGGACTGAGTACGGGTCTTTGTAATTGATGTCGTTGGCGGTACGGAATGAAGCTGTTCCTAAACTGCCGGAAGAAATTCCCGTTCCACCGGATTGAATTTGCGGCCATTGATAAAGCGGGACGCCTTGGGTATTGAGATTCGTAAATTCACGTACATCGGATTGCAACGTGCCGGTCAGCGAGAAAAAGATGTTGCCCAGCAACGTGCCGTTGTATGCGCCAACGCCGCCGCGTACCACCGTTTTGTCATCGCCGAAGGGACGATAGGCAAACCCAAAGCGCGGCAGAAAACGCAGTTTCGGTACAACGCGCAAACCTTCCGGCAATCCTGCTTCCTGGGCCGATAACACCGGGGTGCAAGGCGCACCATTGACGGTTGCTGCGGGACACGCATTGAAGGCTTTCAAGAAGCCCGGAGCCAACAAGCTTTGTTTGCCGGTTGGATACACGACGCGCCCTGATTTCGGCACGCTCGGATCAAAATTGCCGATGTTGCCTGACGCATCGGTATAGGCCGGATGGTATTCGTAGCGTAACCCAAATTCGACGGTCATTTTCTGGCTGACACGGAAGCTGTCCTGCCCAAAGAAATGATAGTGAGTGGTGCGTCCATCGTTGTCTTTTTGGATGATCGCGTAAGAAGTGCGAATCGGGATACCTAAAAGAAAATCAGCGAAATCGTTGCCGCTGAATGAACCATTGAAATCGGAGTTACCGTAATTGTCGGCACCGATAAAACCAAGCGGCGTCACGGCCCGAATGCCGCGCACATCAAAGCCGTACTTCATGGTGTGGCGGCCCTTGGTCCAGGTCAGATTATTGTTGAATTGAATCGTGCGGGATTGCGAAAGGCCATCGCCACGTCCGCGCGTCAAATCCGTCACATCGCCGGAAAATCCGATATTGGGAATACCATTGAAAGGGAAGTCGGGGCCGATGCCCTGAAACCCCAGCGCCTTGGTAAAGGCGCGTCCGTCAAACGGGAACGCCGTACCAGTATCATTGAGCGTGATTCCGAAACGTGCTTCGTTAAGCAGGTGCGGCGTGATGGTGTAGTTATGAGAAACCACCAGAATTTTGTACTTGTCGAAGGCTGTGCTTGATGGCAGCGCCAGACTGTTGGGACTGTCCTGATTGACATCTTTCCACGTCCAACGACTGAAAATAGATTGGTTCTTTGTCAGATAGTGATCTATCCGAATGTCGTATTGGTTTGAATTCAGGCTGCTGGAGCTATTGCGAATGTAATTCGCTACGCCCAGCTTGGTGGACGAACCGGTATTAGGCAAGGGATAGAGTGTCAAAAACGCTTTCGCAATAGAGCTGATCCGATTATCAGGAATACGATTGTTGGCAAACGGCTGTCCGGTAAGTGGATCGCGTACCGTTACGCCTTCTGCACTGAAATCGCCATTGCGCATCGCTTGCGTTGGCACTGTGTTTTGGATTGTTTGTCCGCGCGGAAACCGAAAGCCTTCGTACGTGCCGAAGAAAAAGGTTTTGTTTGTCCCGTTGTACAGCCAGGGAACCCGAACCGGGCCACCGCCGCTCACGCCAAAGTCATTGCCGATTTTTTGCGGCTTGGTCAGCGCGCCATAGGCTTTGGCATCAAGCGCCCGGTTTTGATGAAACCAGAACGCAGTCGCGTGATATTCGTTGGTGCCGCTTTTGGAAACGGTCGTGACATCACCAACCTGACCATATTCGGCTGCATTGCCGACGCCCTGCACTTTGATTTCCGCAATGGATTCAGCAGAAGGGAAGGCTTGGGTCAATGGCGCATTGCCACGCACGTTCGTGGTGGAAATGCCATCGAGCGAAAATTGTGATTGCGAAGGCAGTGCGCCCTGAATCGAAAAATTGTTGCCGTTGTCGGCCTGCACGCCAGGCAAGGCGGCAATCAGAATGTAGGGACTGGTGCTGCCAGCGGCTCGATAATTGGCGGGCAGGTTAAGAATTTTCTGGGATTCAAAAGATGAAGAAATCGTTTGTGTCTCAGTGGTAATCGCGCCTGCGTTGGCTGTGACGTTGACTTGCTCTGTGACTTTGCCAGTGCTGAGTGTCGCGTCAATGCGGAGTGTTTGACGGGCGACCAGCGCGACTTCAGAGGTTTTGAAGGCTTCAAATCCTGTAACCGAAATTTCAATACGATAGCGGCCCGGTTTAGTGTTGACCGCTTCATAATCTCCGTTGGCATTTGTGATCACCGTGCGACTGGTATTTTCGTCAACATTGAAAATCGTCACGGTGGCGTTGGGGACAATGCTGCCGGAGCTGTCCTTGACTGTCCCAAGGATGGTTCCGAACGTGGACTGGGCGAGTAACGAACCCGTCGCTAGTAAGGCGATGAGCAGAAGTAGCAAACACCTGCTTAATGCCTTGCGAGGGCCATAATTTTTTTCGTGATTCATATTTTCCTCTTGGGTTAATAGGGGAGTGGGATCAGTTATTTAGTTATTGATGATTAGTAACAGCAGCAATTGATTTGCCTGCTTGTGCATTATTTTCGCTGTAATCAAACTTCAGCCAGCGACACAGCGTAGCCGCCGCCTGATTCTGGTAAACGGTTTCGGCATTCTTCCATTCGCCGCGCAAGGAAGAGTCGGGACTGATGAAAGCCATCCAGATGTATTGCGCCTCGGGAACCCTCTCGCCGTGATCGGTCCAATCTTTAATGGTCTTGCCGCGCCCGTGATCTACGGTAATAAGGATGGAAGTTTTGCCTTTGTACTTCGGTGTGTTTTGCAAATAATCCCACAGCTCTTTCAACTGTCGGTCATTGCGCTCCAATGCGCTCAATACATGCGCATATGCGCCTTCGTGCGCCCAATCGTCCGTTTCACCCAGCGCAAGGTGTAGCACACGGGGCTTAAATTTCTGTAAGTGCGCGAGCGCCAATTTCACCGTGAAGTAATCAAATCGCACGCCACCCCACGGACTGAGTCTTTCGTTTTGTAATTGGCTCAGCACGCGTATTTCCGGCGTGTTGATGAGGTCATAGGGTTCGTGTCCGGCATTGATGGTGATGGCTCCTTCTTCATGTTCGCCGATCCAGTTGAAAACATCCCACGAACCAAATAACGCAACCTGCGTCTTATTCAGCTTGAGTTTGTGCTTCAGGAATTCCAGCACGCTCGGATAGGGGTTACGTTTTTTGTCGTTGCTCTTGATGACATCATCGTGTGCCTGTCCGGTCAGGATTTCTGAATAGCCAGGATATGAAAACCACATCTTATTCGTCGTCATCACGGCGCTGCCCAGACTGCGATTACCGGCAATAGAGCCGTGTTCTTTCATCAGCGTATTCCAGAAAAACGGCATCAGTTTCGAGCGTCGTTCTTCGGGCGTCGCGGCCCAGTATTTTTTGTAAAGTTCGGTGTCTTCGATTTTGCCGCGCGTGGTTTTGGCCTTCAGAATTTCCAGATCAAGACCCCCAAAAATCTCCTGTGTACGAGCACCGTCAAGAGTAATCAGAATCACGTTTTCAGTTTTGCTTTGAGCTGCGACGGCAGTCAGAAGAAAGAAGGGCAACAAAAAGAACAAAAGACAGGTTTTGCGGTTCATTTGTCGGAGCCTCTGCTAATTGGTTGAAGTTAAAATATAAGTGCAACTAGTGCTGTGTAATTTTAGTTTTTCGGGAAAGTCGTAGCGCGATTTGGCAAATCGCGTGTACCGCCAAGAGAAACTCCGCGATTTGTCAAATCGCGTTACCTCCAATAACTTGAATTACAAAGCACTAGGTGCTCATTATGATGGAATGGTTTTCTTGATAATGTTCTGCTCCAATTGCCAGACGGCATAGCCTACTACCATCCACAGGAGCGTGTGATTAATTTGTTCCATCCACTGCCAGGTACTGCTTTTTTCCGAAGGTATGGCTAATCCGGCTTGCAGTAAAATCATCATTAAGGCGCAGACGAAAAAAGCCACGACCGTTGCCAGTTTTCGGCGCTGCGCTTGCCAAATTAGCAGGGTGATTACGGCAGCCTGCGCGAGGATTGTCAACCCAAGCAAAATAAAAAACCATCGGCGCCCTCCTTTGCTCAGCGCGCTGACCGCTGCCGCACCGCAGCCAACGATAATGACGATGACCGGTACGACCCAAACCGGCGTTCCGCTGGGGCCGCTATTGAAGGTCTTCCAGGTAGCCCAGGCCAGTAACACAAACCCCGGAGCCAGCAGGATCAACCGAGTATGGTTGAAAACCGGAATATAGAGTTCTGTGGTTGCCAGAGTCAGTTTACCGACCGCTGAGAAGAAACCGCCGAGTACAACGAGCAGGAACCCAAGCGAAGCAAGATGTCCACAAGTGCGATCCAACCGCGCAATCAATCGAGCGATGAGGAAGATTCCCAGCCCAGAAAGAATGACTGCTAGAAAGTCTTCTACCACAAGGGGGATCGTGGGCATTTCCATAGAGAGAGAGCCTTCGTTATGGAACTTACGAATGGCGATCATTGAACTGCGAACGAATGCCAATTTAACTGTATCTCGCCGGGGAAAGTAAATCCGCGCGCGAGGCTGAATCAACTTTTTGTCGAATCACGTAGGAGGAGAAAACCGAATGCGTGAGACTTTGCTCACTTGGCGCTCAATTGTTTCTTGAGTTCCGCGAGGGCGGCATTTTTTGGATCGGCTTTTTCAAGTTGCTTAAGCGTGCTTTCTGCGTCGGCTTTATTGCCGGTTTCAATCAGCGTTTGTGTCAGGCTTTGCAGCACTGTGGCATCGGTTGGTTTGAGTTTGGCGGCACGTTGCAGGAATTCAACTTCTTTTTCACGGCGACCGATTTGGCGATACAGCATCGCCACCTGAACCTGAGCCTCAAAATTATTGGGCTCATCATTGGCCTTCTTAAGCATTGCCAAGACTTCCTGAGGCATCCCGGCAGGAGCTTGCGGAGCCGCCGCCGCTGCGCTATTGGTTGCAGGCGTCGCATTTTTATTGATGGATTGCGTGGTGAAGTAGCCAAGCACTACCCCAATCACGATCCCGACGAGGCCGAAGATAAGATTTTGTTTTTGCATTATGAAGAGAAGAAGGGATTACGAAACAGACAGAAAATAACGACATAGCCGGAAACGAAAGAACAAAAGTAATTGCGCTCAGCACGGCTGCTTCAGGCTGGGCTTTAATCTTTTCCCCGCTCTTTCGTCCGTTCCGTAATCTTCCTTGGTTGTCAAAAATTTACTTGATGCCTAGCGCATCTTTCACCAGCTTCGCCTGCTCCAGCCCGTGAATAATGTAATTGCCGGTTGACGGACTGGCACTGGCGCTGCGTCCGGCGTAACGGACCTTGCGGCGTCCGGTCAGAGCTTCCAACCTTGGCTGCATATACGTCCAACCACCCATATTTTGCGGCTCTTCCTGGGTCCAGACGATTTCGGTCGCATTGGTAAATTGCGCGAACCAGTTTTCCAAGGCCTGTTTTGGGAACGGGTAAAACTGTTCGACGCGCAGGAGCGCAACGTGGTCAAAGCCCTGTTGCTCAGCTTCGGCTTTGAGATCGTAATAGACCTTGCCGCTGCACAACACAAGCCGCTTAATATTCTCCGCGTTCGCCACCGCATCGGCGAGGACGGCGCGAAAACCAGTGGTCGTGAATTCATCAATGGTCGAAACCGCTTGTGGCGACCGCAAAAGACTCTTGGGCGTCATCACGATCAAAGGCTTATGTGCCTCTTGCCGCATCTGACGGCGGAGCAAATGAAAATACTGTGACGGGGTGGTTGGATAGCAAACCTGAATATTATTTTCAGCGCAGAGTTGCAGGAATCGTTCGAGCCGCGCGCTGGAATGTTCTGGTCCCTGGCCTTCGTAGCCGTGCGGTAACAGCATCACCAAACGCGTCGGCTGTTGCCATTTATCTTCGCCCGCGACAATGAACTGGTCAATTTGGACTTGTGCGCCGTTGGCAAAATCACCGAATTGTGCTTCCCACAGCGTCAATGTATTCGGCGCAACAACCGAATAGCCGTACTCGTAGCCCAGCACGCCTGCTTCGGACAGCGAACTATCGAAGACCTCGAAGCGGGCTTTGTCTTTCGCCAATGTTTCCAGTGGTGTCCAGGGCGTACCGTTGTGCGTATCGTAGAGAACCGCGTGTCGTTGGCTGAACGTGCCGCGCCCGCTGTCCTGCCCGGAGAGGCGCACCGACGTGCCTTCGAGCAATAACGAACCGAACGCCAATCCTTCAGCAAAGCCCCAATCAATCGGTGTTTCGCCCGCGCCCATTTTGGCGCGCCGCGCCAGTTGGCTCACCATCTTGGGGTTCACATTGAAACTCTGCGGCACCAGGCTCAGTGCATTTGAAACCTCATTCAGGACTTCGCGCGCAACGCCCGTTGCTAAAACCTCAGAGCCATCATCTTCGGGTGGAACCGCTTTGAGCTTGGTGGGTTTGTTTCGCTTGGCGACGGTGGCTTTGGCGCTGGCGTGAATTTCTTCGTAGCCTTGCACGCGTTTAGCAATTAGTGCATCTGCTTCTTCGCGCGTCAGCACGCCTTCGCGGATGAGTTTCTGGGCATACAATTCGCGTACGCCGGGATGCTCTTTGACCTTTTGATACATTAACGGCTGGGTATAACTGGGTTCGTCGCCTTCGTTGTGACCGTGTCGCCGGAAACCGATCAAATCAATCACGACATCGCGGCGGAATTCCTTACGAAAATCGAGCGCCAATTGCAACGTGCGGTAGGCCGCATCCGGGTCATCTGCGTTGACGTGGAAAATCGGGCAGCGCGTCATCTTCGCCACATCAGTGGAATAAAGCGAAGAGCGGCTGGATTCGGGGGTGGTGGTGAAACCGATTTGATTGTTGATGACGAGGTGAATCGTGCCGCCAGTGCGATAGCCTTTCAGGTCCGCGAGGTTCAGCGTTTCCATTACGACGCCTTGCCCTGAAAATGCCGCATCACCGTGAATTAAAATCGGCAACACTTGATCGCGCGCCGGCTCTTTATCAAGCCATAAGGCGTCTTGTTTCGCGCGCGCCATGCCTTCGACAACCGGATCAACGAATTCAAGGTGGCTGGGGTTGGAGGCAATCGTGACCATCACTTCGCGGCCTGCGGCCTGACGGGTTCCGGCTGCCCCTTGATGATATTTCACGTCGCCTTCATCGCCCGGAAATTTCGGATGCACCGTGCCTTCAAACGCGGTGAAAATGCGTTCAGCAAAACGCCCGATATTTGCCATCACAGTCAATCGTCCGCGATGCGCCATGCCGATCACGACTTCGTTCACACCGCGTGCGGCAGCACCTTCGATCAATTGATCGAGGACCGGAATGGCGGCGTCGCAGCCTTCAATCGAGAAGCGTTTTTGCCCGACATATTTTGTGTGCAGGAACCGCTCGAATTGCTCTGATGAAATCAGTTTCCACAAGATTCGCTTGCGGACTTCTGCCGGAATCGGCGCGGGGTCGCTTTCGATACGTTTTTGCAACCAGGCTTTCGGAGCAGTGCTCAGCATGTGACGGTATTCATAGCCGACCGTATCGCAATAATACCGATGCAGCATGTCGAGGATTTGCCGCAATGTCGCGCGTTCCGTGCCGCCCAGTCCATCGGTGAAAAACTCACGATCCAAATCCCAAATCGTCAAGCCATAAGTCGTCAGGTCTAATTCAGGATGTTCCTGAATCGGCACCAGATTCAAGGGGTCAATATCCGCGATCAGATGCCCCCGAATGCGATGGGCATAAATCAATTGAAACAGATGTACCTGCTTCTTGATTTCTTCCTGCATGCGGTCGCCACCGAGCAGCATCGGGTTCAAATCCACCGACCAGCGAAACGGTTTGTATGGAATGCTGAGTTCTGCAAAGATGGCGTCGAAGAAGTTGTTTTTGCCGAGCAGGAGTTCGTGGATTTCGGCGAGAAACGCGCCTGATTCTGCGCCCTGAATAATGCGGTGATCGTAGGTGCTGGTGAGCGTGAAGGCTTTGCTGATGCCGAGTTGTGACAAGGCCTTGGGCGTCATCGCGGAATATTCCGGCGGATAATCAATCGCGCCCGTTGCAATGATGGCACCTTGTCCTCGCATCAGACGCGGATTGGAAGCTGTTGTGCCAATCGTGCCGGGATTCGTCAACGAAATCGTCGTATCTTGAAAATCGGCGACCGTTAATTTGTTGTCGCGCGCACGAATGACGACATCCTGATACGCATCGAGAAATTGCAGGAACGTCATTTTATTGGCGGCTTTGATATTGGGGACAAGCAGCGAGCGCGAGCCATCTTTTTTCTGCATATCCACCGCGATGCCGATGTTCACATCTTCGCGTTTGATGCGATAGGCCACGCCTTCGATTTCCTCAAAGCCATCGTTCATCTGTGGGAATTTGCCTATGGCTTTGACAATCGCCCAGGCGACCAAATGCGTGTATGAAGCCTTGCGACCGCGTTGTGCCAAATAGCGATTGAGCAGCGTGCGATTTTCATCGAGAACTTTGAGTTGCACTTGTCGCTGCGAAGTGGCAGTCGGAACCGACAAACTCGCATCCATATTCTCGACAATCTTCAATGCCGGGCCACGAATCTGCATTCGGTTGGCGGGGACTTCGGGCGTTTTCGTCGGAGTCTTGGGGGCTGGTTCTGGGGCGGGAGCCACTGCCGATGGTCCATTGGAAGCAGCGGCTGGCGTTGGTTGTGCCGTCACCGCGCTTAAGGCTCCGGGGCCGGTGACCTGCAACAGCGAGAAGAAATAGGCCCCCCACGCTTCATCTACTGCGCTGGGGTTTTGTTGGTATTGTCGGAATAGTTCAGTGACGTAGGTCGCGTTCGCGCCAAACTCCGTCTCGAAAATCGTGGAAATGTCAGATGCTGGCATAGTTGTATGGAATCAGCCTTTCGTGGATCACTCGTTCGATTTTTCAGGGCTAACAAAGGCGTATCGTAACAACAACCGCAGGCTTTTTCCACCTCTAAAGCCGAATGAGTTGCGCTCTTGTCCGCCGCACAGGCTATAATCGCCGTTCATTTTTAGGAGAAAGAAACACGCATGAAAATCGAACGCATTGAATTACGGGAAATCCAATTGCCGCTCGTAGCCCCCTTTGAAACCAGCTTCGGGCAAACTACTGAACGCCGCATCATTCTTGTCAAAGTCTACAGCGAAGGCTTAACGGGCTGGGGCGAATGCACAGTTGGCGAGAATCCCTTTTATAACCACGAATCTGCCGAAAGCGCCTGGTCAACCATCCGCGATTACGTTGCCCCGATGGTGCTCGGCCAAGACATCGAAGCGCCGAGCCAGGTGACAGAAATGACGA
>JAEUQN010000191.1 GCA_016789725.1 Blastocatellia bacterium
TTACGGACAGCACTGGCGCAGCGATTCCGAATGCGAAGGCGACACTCACCGACGTTGCCAAAGGCACTACCAAATCCGGGGTGACCGATGGTGAAGGAAATTACATCTTCATCGGGTTATTGCCCAGTCTTTATGAACTCAAAATCGAAGCGGCGGGCTTTACCGCCAGCAGCACCAGAATAGAATTAACCGTTGGTCAGCAGGCGGATATTCCGATCAAACTTGGCACGGGCGCAGTGCAGGCAGAAATTGATGTCGTGGCCGGCGTCGAAGTCGTCGAGACACAACGCTCTGAACAAGCCTCCACCGTCGAAGCCAAACAGATCGCTAACCTGCCGATCAATCGCCGCAACTTTTTGGATTACGCGTTGCTGACGCCAGGCGTCGCCAGTGCGGAAAATATCTCCGATGCACAGGATTATCGCGTGGCGCAAACGCCGCAATCCGGCTTGTCTTTTGGCGGCAACAACGGGCGCGGGAACATGGTGCAAGTGGACGGCGCGGAGACCTTGAGTTCTTCCGGCGGCGTTCAGGCCACGATTAGCCAGGAAGGCGTGCAGGAATTTCAAGTCGTGCGCAACAGCTACAGCGCGGAATTCGGCGGCGCATCCGGCGGCGTGGTCAACATCGTTTCCAAATCGGGCGGGAATAATTTTCACGGCAGCTTATTCGGATTGTTCCGCGACCAACGGTTCGATGCTCGCAATGCGTTTGATTACAACCCGAGCGGAAAATCCCCCTTCAATCGGCAACAATATGGCGGCTCGTTGGGCGGCCCGATCAAATCCGATAAGACCTTTTTCTTTGGTGTGGTGGAGCGGTTGAGTCAGGAGCGCACGGCCTTCATCAATTTGCTGACCGACCCCAATCTATTTCAGATCAATTCCAGTTCGCAAAATGCAACGGTTCGGCAACAGGCGGCGTTGTTTGATTTCATTGCCAATAGCGCGGCTCCGGCAGCTTTGAAAACAGGCGCGGCGCAATTGCGCGGCGCTTTGACGACGACGAATTATGCGAACACCGTCAAGCTTTTTACGGAGGCCAGCGGGCAGTTCCCGATTGATGAGCAGCAAACGCAGTATTCGGCGCGACTGGATCACGTGTTCAGCGACCGCAACAACGGCTATTTGCGTTTCAATGTCACGGATGCTCGCTTTGAAAATCAATCTACTGGCGCGTTGACGGCGTTTTCACGCGGGCGCACGTATGATGCTCTGAATGGCGGTGTGGTCGGCTCACTCAACAGCCAGTTTGCCCCAACGCTATTCAATGAACTCAAGCTGCAATACAGCTACACGCGCAGCGACTTCTTGCCCAATGCTCCGATTGGGCCGGAATTCAATATCGAAGGGTTTGGGGCCTTTGGACGCCAAATCTTTTTGCCCTCCATCAACATCGAACGACACTACGATGTTTACGATAACGTGACGTATCTGAGCGGCAATCACACCATCAAATTTGGTGGTTCCGTTTTTATGCATCGCTTGACCTCAGACAACGAAACGTTTATGGGGGGGCGCTTCAACTTTGGTGCGGCCATTCCCACGGCGAATTTGCTTGGAGCTACCGGCGCGGCACAGGTCGCCAATCCTCTCAATCAATTCATTCTCACCGCGCCCGGCTCACCCTTCCGCGATGGCAATGGCAACGGACTGGCAGACGTGTTTGAAGTGCCGATGACCTCGTTGCAATCGTTCAATCTGGGTTTGCCAATTGTCTATCAGCAAGGCTTCGGTAACACCCAACTCAACCAAACCTTCAATCGCTTTGCGATTTATGGACAGGATTCCTGGAAGGCGTCGCAACGATTGACGCTCAGTTATGGTGTGCGCTACGCGATTCACGACGAGGCGTTGACGATTCCAACGTCCTACAAAGACTGGCAACCACGCGTAGGTTTTTCGTGGGACCCCTGGGGCGATGGCAAGACCGTCATTCGTGGTGGAGCCGGAACGTTCGTCGGCTTTCTGAACTCGGCAATTTCCAACGTTACGACGCAGTTGGCCGCGACCAATGATCCCAGCACGATCTACATTGTCCTGGCGACTCCGACCACGAATGGCTTTGGGTTGCCGCGTTCTTTCGATGTGTATCAGGGTTTGCTGGCCGCCACGAACAATTTTTCCCGTCGCGTGCTCGTCAGTGATCTTGCCAATATTCTCGCTCCGGCCACCTCTGTTCCGGTGGGCGTTCCGCGTCGCCCGATTGTGCCGGGACCGGGGTCGGCACTGGAAGTTCGCTTCCGTATTGGGCCGGGCTATCGCAATCCAACGACCTATCAAGCCAGCCTCGGTATTCAACGCGACCTGGGCAAGGGCTTCTCGCTGGAAACGTCTTATCAATTCGTGCGTGGAATTCATTTGTCCCGCAACCGCGACATCAATCAATTCAAGGCGACGGGGCCGGTCAATCCGCTGAATCCGTTGGGCGGGCCGACGTTCATTCGGTTCCCCTCGGCGGCGCAGGCTGCCGCCGGGTTAACAAGTGACATGCGTAACCCGCTCATCCTGCAAGACAACATCTACGAAAACACCGCGAGTTCGTTCTATCACGCGTTCACGGCGCAATTGCAACGTCGCTTCAGCCGCAATTTCAGCATCAATGCGCACTATACGTTGGCGAAATCCATTGACGAAGTGGTGGATTTCAATAGCGACTGGTCCGCACAAAATCCGCTGAATTTACGCTTGGATCGTTCCCTCTCGGCGTTTGACCAGCGGCATCGGTTGGTGTTGAGCGGGGTGTTGCAAAGCTCAGCCGAGAATGCAGTGCTGAGGAACTGGGTGATGTCACCGATTTTCGTGGCGCAAAGTGGTCGCCCGTTCAATTTGTTGACGGGAATTGACAGCAACGCCGATGGCCGTTCACAAAGTGATCGCCCCGGCCTGGCGGGACGTTACACCGGTAAGGGAGAAGCTTTTTATAGCTTTGATCTGCGGGTCGGACGTCGCCTCTTTGCGAAAGAAAATCGGTTCCTGGAACTGACTGTAGAGTGGTTCAATATGCTGAATCGCACGAATTTTGCGGGGATCAACAACGTGTTGGGAGCGGCGTGTACCACTTCGGATGGTGCCAATTTGGTTCCCTGCACAACAGCGGGGGCGGTGAATCTGACGAACTATCGGTTGCGCGGGAAACAAGGCTTGCGACCGACCGATCCGTTAGGTTTCACATCATCCTTTGATCCGCGTCAGATGCAATTTGGCGCGCGCTTTAATTTCTAAAGCGGAATGACACGAGGAGCGGTCACGATTCAATTTCGTGACCGCTCCTCGTTTTTTTTTGAATGGACTAGCCTGCCAAAGCCGCTGTCAGGCCTGCCTGTAAATCGGACGGCACCATCACCGGAATAAAATCCACCTCGGCATTCATCCCTGAAAACAAAGGCTCGGCAATTTGAGGAATCATCGAAGCGTCTTTCAAATCAAAGAACGCCAGCATCGTTCGTTTGCCCTGAAGGGCCAGGAAATACGTTGCTTCTGGCTGAAGTTTCGCCATCACTTTTTCCATGATGAGCGGGAACGAACCATTGTGGATCGCCTTGTTGCTGGCCTCGGCGGGAAATGAAGCTTTGAGCATCATTCGCATAACTCATACTCCTCTCGAAAAAAGAATTAAGCACTCTGGGCTTTCGCAAACGCATTGGCGATGGCTGCCGTGTCGGTATATTCATCAAAGCTTACGATCTTGCCGTCACGCACGACGAAGATTTGAATGAAGTAGGTTTCAAATTTTCGCCCGGTCGTCTTGGCGCGCCCGGCATATTGTCCGCGAACGACGACGTGATCGCCCTGAGCAATAAAGTCGCGTGGCTCGAATTGTAAGGTGTCTTCGCATTGCGCCATCAGAGAAAAGAATTCCGCCGCGCCCGCATGGCCGTTGCGCGTGCCTGTGTACGGAGCATTTTCAACGGGTGCCACCTGCCAGACGACATCCTCAGAAAGCGTGTTGAGAATGCCTGGAACATCGCCCTGTCCAAAGCAGGCAAAGGCTTGTTGAATCAACGCAATATTATTTTGTTCGTTCATAGTGTTCTCCTCTGAAAAGACGGGACAAGCGGTTTGCCTGTCACTGTAACAAGAAAGACAGGCAGGTGGCCTGTCCTATATTTCAGACCCGCACCGCCTCAATAACACAGGTAGGGCCTGCGGTTGGGACAATTCGCGTGAGTTTGAATCCGGCCTGAGCAAAGAGTTCCGCGTACTCCGTCTCGGTGCGCTCGCATCCGCCCGTCATCACCAGCATATTGATGTCGAGCAGCTTGGCAAAGTGCATTTCATTGCCGGGGGGAACAATCATTTCGACCAACAGCAGCTTGCCGTTTTCCGGCATCGCGCGATGACAATTTTTCAGGATGGTCAGCGAGCGTTCGTCATCCCAATCGTGAATGATCCATTTCATCAGGTACGCATCGCCACCGCTCGGCACTTCCTGAAACATATTGCCGCCGATCACTTCGCACCGATCCGACAGGTGGGCCAGTTTTGCGCCCGAACCATTTACCACGTGTGGCTGGTCGAACAATACGCCGTGCAGATGGGGATTGGCGCTGAGAATTCCTGCCAATAAGCTGCCGTGTCCACCCGCAATATCCACGAGTTTGCGGATCGACGAAAAGTCATACGCGGCGACAACGGCTGCGTTGGTTGCTTCGCTCACGTTGGTCATGGATTCGTTAAAGATCGCCGCACGGGCCGGGGTTTCAGCATAGTATTCCCAGACGTTCTGGCCGTATTTATGATCGAAGGCAATCTCGCCGGTTTTCACACTCTGCGCCAAATTCGTCCACGCGTCGAAATGCTCGCCCTCGAGTTCGCTCAAGATCATCGCCCGCATTGAGTCCAGGGCATTGCGGCACATCGTGTGACCAATCGGGGTGAGGTGAAAGTTACCTGCTTCGTCTTCAGTAAAAAGACCTACACCAGCCAGCGCGCGCAAAACTCGATAGAGCGCACGTGGATGCATGCCTGTCGCGTCAGCCAGTTCTGAAGCCGGGCGAGGTCGTTCGTCAATGAGATCAGCAATTCCAAGTTCCGTTGCCACATAAAGCATTCGTGAAATCCAGTAGCCACCAATCATCTGTAGGATGGCGATAGGCGGTGGTAAGGCGGGCATTCCCGCAGTCGGTTGTTCTTCCATGTGATAAGGTCTCCTTTGTGAATCGGGTGTCAGGCGAGTACGCCAAATTGTCGAAGCAGAATCGTTGCGTCGAAATAGACGGTTTCTGCTGCCAGCTTGTCTTCTATCCCGAACGTGAAGATAGCGCAAGCTGGTACTAAGAATTCTTTCCGATTGAGTTGCCGTTGCCCTGAGTGTTCCTTTTTCACTTGAGATTCGAGCCAATCGGCTCTCACTAAACCCTACGGAGGGATTGAGAAGTTGGATTTCAGCATCAGAAAAAAACGGAACGCACTTATGCCTCAAGGGAGACTTGACGCACAGGTTCTCTCACGGGTATAACTTTCCCTAGCTTTGTTGAGTAGATTGCCGGGATGATAGAGGCGAAGGATCTGTCGGTACTCCCAATCGCCCGCCTAAAAATACATACCTGAAATTCTCGTTGCTTTTCTATTCGAATGTCTACGCGCTGGCAATCGTTTCAGCCGGCATTCCTTAAAACCCAGGAGTTAATAATGTCTACGAAAGAAACCAGGAAATTCGCAATGATTGCGATGTTCTGCACGTTGGCAATGATGCTCACGCTTTCCGTTTCGGGTACTGCTCAGACGTTTACCGCAACGTTAACCGGCAGCATTTCCGATCAGAATGGCGGAGCCTTGCCCAACGCAAAAGTCATCGCTACCAATCAAGGAACAAAACTCGAATACACCGCAACCACGACAGACGCGGGAATTTATACCTTACCGTTTTTACCGGTGGGCAACTATGTCATCACGGTCGAAGCCAGCGGGTTCAAAAAATTGGTTTCTAACGAAATCAAGTTGGAGATCAACCAAACCGCCCGCATCAATCTGGCGATGCAGGTTGGGGCCGTCAATGACACGGTCACGATCACCGATGCCGCGCCCGTGCTGCAAACTGAAACCACAACAGTGGGCGGTGTGATCTCTGGCAATACGACGACCACGTTGCCGCTCAATGGTCGCAACTTTCAACAACTGACATTGCTGGTCCCCGGCACCATCAATCCGAATCCCGGCGGATTCAACAGCCCGAATGGACAAGGCCGCCCGTACGTCAATGGTAACCGTGAGCAGGGAAATTCGTTCCTCTTTGACGGTGTCTCCGTAGATGAAACGATTGACAACCGCATCGGCTACAAACCGAATATTGACGCGATTGCGGAATTCCGCGTCGAGACCAGCAATTCTTCGTCGGAGTTCGGAAACGTCACAGGTGCGACCATCAATGCGACGATGAAATCCGGGACGAATGAATTTCACGGGAATGTGTTTGAGTTCTTCCGCAACGATGCGTTGGATGCGAACACCTGGGCGAACAATCGCAACAGCACGCCGACGAATCAGCTAAAGAAAGCCAAACTGCGGCAGAATATTTTTGGTGGTACGTTTGGCGGCCCGATCATGAAAGAGAAGCTCTTTTTCTTTGCGGCCTATCAGCAGACGATTCAACGCACAGGCGGCCCCGGCACAGCAGCCGTGACGCCGGTTGCGTGGCGCAATGGTGATCTTTCCGCGTTTACCCAGCCGATTCGTGATCCACTCAAAACGGGCGCTTGCACCACGGCTGACCGGACGGCGTGTTTCACCAATAATCAAATTCCAACGAGCCGCTTCAGCGCCACGGCGAAAGCCCTTTTCGCTGACACTAATCTGCACCCACTGCCTACGACACAGCAGGCCGGAACGGGTGTGGGCTTAATCAACGTTGTGACGGCAAACGAATTGAATAACCCGCAAGTGGATGCCAAGATTGACTGGCGTATCAGTGATAAAGACAATTTCTCCGGTCGGTATTCCTTTCAGTTCGGTGATGCCGCGACAACGAAAGGCGCACTGCCGACAAACATCACAGGACAAAGTGTCCAACGCCCACAAAACATCGCGCTCAACTGGACGCGGACAATCAGTTCGACCGTTATTAACGAAGCCCGCATCGGGTTCAACCGCGCCGTCTTTATCAGCGACTTCAATGACTGGGCTGGCATCGGCAATGCCAATGCGAAATTTGGCATTCCGGGCAATCAGATCATCCCCGGTCTGGCTTTGATTTCTGCCGGAAACGGCATCTCGGTTGGCTCGCGCGCGGTCAATGAAGACAACGTGACCAACACGTTTCACTACGGCGATAACCTGACGATTCTGCGCGGTCGCCACTCGTTCAAAATGGGCGGACAATGGCTGCGTTATCAACAAAACCGCTTCTATCCGGGCAACAATGGATTACTCGGCGGCTTCACTTACAACGGCATTTTCACCGGTGTTGCCTTTGCGGATTTCCTGCTTGATCTGCTGGCCAATAAGAGCATCGGCAGTCAAAGCGGAACCTGGGGACATCGGCAGAATCGTATTGGCGCATTTTTCCAGGACGACTTCAAAGTCCGCAACAACCTGACACTCAATCTCGGTATGCGTTGGGAATATACCTCGCCCGTGGTCGAAGTCGCAGATCGCCAATCGAACTTTGACTTAATTACTGGCAAGCAATTGTTTGCCGGACGAGATGGTAATAGCCGCGCGTTGTACAAACCTTTCCGCAAAGGCTTCGAGCCGCGCATTGGTTTGGCCTGGACGCCGGAAATGTTCAATAACAAGTTGGTTGTTCGCGCGGGCTACGGCATCACGCAATACATGGAAGGCACCGGATCAAACCTGCGTCTGCCACTCAATCCGCCGTTGTTCTCGGAGGCAGATCAAAGCTATGACTCGTCCACTGGGGCGGGAACAATCACCAGAGGCTTCACGGACGTCACCATTCGCAACATTCCTTCAGGCTTGATTCGTGTTTGGAATCCTGATCTGCGTCCGCAATTCACTCAACAATGGAACCTGACGCTCGAATATCAGTTGAGCAACACGGCTTCTGTCTCGGCTGGTTATGTCGGCCACAATGCGACACACCTGGTTGCGCCGACCGACTGGAACCAACCGTTGCCTGGTACGGGGGCGCCTTCGACCTGGGTGAACTTCAATCTGCGTCGTCCGCTTTACAGCGTGTTGCCAGCCGTTACACAAATCAGCGGTACGGATTCGTGGGCGATCAGCAACTATCACGCTTTGCAGGTCATGGGACGTCAACGGTTGGCGAAAGGCTTCGAGTTCATGCTGTCGTACACCTACAGCAAGACAATGACCGATAACCTTGGGTATTACGGTAGCGGTGGCGTTGCGGCACAAGGTGCATATTCAGCAAACCACTACAATCGTCGTGGCTACAACTACGGCCCGGCGTTTTTCGACGCTACGCATAACATCGTGTGGTCGGGTAGTTATGAATTGCCGATTGGCAAAGGCCGTTCCTTCGGCTCTGATTGGCATCCTGCCGCACAGGCAGTGTTAGGTGGTTGGCAAGTCACCAGCATCCTGAGTGCCCATACGGGCTTCCCGATTACGGTGACGGCGAATGACCAGTCGTTGCAAAATCCGCGTGGTGCGGCACGTCCCAATTTGATTGCCAATCCCAAAGCCGACAACCAGACGATTGATAACTGGTTCAATAAAGCGGCCTTCCAACAGCAAGCCTCAGGCACTTTCGGCAGTGCCGGCGTCGGCATTATTCGTGCGCCGGGCTATGGCAACTGGGACTTTGGCGTAGGGAAAAAATTCTATCTGACGGAAAGCAAATACCTTGATTTCCGCACCGAGTTTTTCAACTTCTCCAATCACCCCAGCTTTAACCCCCCGGCCAGCAATTTCAGCGCACAAAACACGTTCGGAATTGTGACCAGCACGATCAGTCCGCCACGAAACGTGGAATTCGCGTTGAAGTTTATTTTCTAAGCGAATTACTGATTTCATCTTTTTCCGGGGGAGCGAATTCACGCTCCCCCTTTTTTATGACCAATGATGTTCTCGCCATCTGCAAAAAGTGGAATGCGTCTTCTGCTCTCGACGTCGTAAAATTTTTTCTTCATAATAAATTGCACTTATCCTTTGATGAGCCTATGCAACTGACTATTTATCGCTACTCCCCGCTCCATCCTGCTCATTTGAGCATTTCTGTGAGGCTTTATTTATGAAACCTAAGTCCGCGACTCCAGTCGCTGACGGGGATGGCAAATACGCCACTCCGCTCAGCAAAAATGTTCACCTGTTACGTTGGGTCGAAAAAATGGCGCGACTTACTAAGCCCGCCAACATTCATTGGGTCAATGGTTCTGACGAAGAAAACGAAGAGTTGTGCGCGCAGCTTGTCGCTGGCGGCACCTTCATTAAGCTCAATGAAGAGCTATGGCCGGGCTGTTATTACGCCCGTTCGGACGCCAGCGATGTCGCGCGCGTTGAAGAGCGCACCTTTATTTGCTCGCTTTCCAAAGATAACGCGGGACCAACCAACAATTGGGAAGACCCGTACAAAATGCGACGCAAATTGAAATCGTTGTTTGATGGCTGTATGCAGGGCCGCACGATGTACGTACTGGCGTTTAGCATGGGGCCGCTGGATTCGCCGCGCGCGCAAATCGGCGTACAGATTACGGATTCACCTTACGCCGTGGTCAATATGCGCATTATGGCGCGCGTGGGCGTGCCGGTGTTTCAGGAAATTGACAAAGACGAAAAGCGCGTCGTGCCGTGCATGCACTCCGTTGGAATGCCGCTTGCGCCGGGTGCTCACGATGTGCCGTGGCCGTGCAATCAGGAAAAATACATTGTGCATTTTCCTGAGACGCGCGAGATATGGTCGTATGGGTCAGGCTATGGCGGCAATGCTTTGCTCGGCAAAAAATGTTTCGCGCTGCGCATCGCGTCCAATATTGCGCGCGATGAAGGCTGGATGGCAGAACACATGCTGATCCTTGGCGTCGAAAATCCAAACGGCGAGAAAACCTACGTCGCTGCGGCTTTCCCCAGTGCGTGTGGCAAAACGAATTTTGCGATGCTGATTCCGCCCGCTAGTTTTGAAGGCTGGAAGGTTTGGACCGTCGGCGATGATATTGCGTGGTTGTGGCCGGATGAGGAAGGTCGTTTGCGGGCGATCAACCCCGAAAAAGGTTTCTTTGGCGTAGCGCCCGGCACCTCCGTCAAAACGAATCCGAACGCGATGGCTTCGCTGTCACGCAACACCATTTTCACCAACGTCGCGCTCACGCCCGAAGGAGGCGTGTGGTGGGAAGGAATGACGGACGAGCCACCCGCCGAATGTTTGGATTGGAAAGGCAATTTGTGGACGCCGCAAATTGCCAAAGAAACGGGCGCGAAAGCTGCACACCCGAACGCCCGCTTCACTGCGCCCGCGTCGCAATGCCCGACGATTGATCCTGATTGGGAAAACCCCGAAGGCGTACCGATCAGTGCGATTGTCTTTGGTGGCCGTCGCGCTTCGGTGTTGCCACTGGTCTATCAGGCGTTTAATTGGAGTTCAGGCGTATATATTGGCGCGACAGTTGGCTCGGAAATGACCGCCGCCGCCGCCGGAACGGTGGGGGTTGTGCGCCGTGATCCGATGGCGATGTTGCCGTTCTGCGGCTATCACATGGGCGATTATTTCCGACACTGGTTGAAGATGCAGCGCCGCTTGAAATCCACGCCACGTGTCTTTCATGTCAACTGGTTCCGCCGCGATGAAAACGGTAATTTCATGTGGCCCGGCTTCAGCGAAAATATGCGCGTGCTGAAATGGATTACAGAGCGTGCGCGCGGGCGCGTCATCGGACAGGAAACGCCGATTGGCTGGATGCCGCGTTACGAAGATATGGAATGGGAAGGGCTGGATTTTTCGCGCGAACAATTCGAGTCCTTGCAAGCCGTCAACCTCAAACAATGGCATCAGGAGGTTCTCAAACACGAAGAGCTGTTTATTGAATTGCACGATCATTTGCCGTCAGAAATGATCTATGAGCGCGAGCTGTTGATTTGCCGTTTGTAATGCCCACAAACGATTTTCACCCCGAAGAGCACGAAGAGAAATCAGGGGCTGCGAGTCGGTGACTGGCCGTCAGAACGTTGTAGCTTAAAACTCGAAACGCAACGTTTCTTCGTGTTCTTCGTGACCCTTGTGGTTTTCTGTACTATGAAACGAATCGCCCTGATGATCGGTTGTCTTTGTTTTCTGGGGCTTGCCTCGTTCGCGCAATCGCGCGGTGTTCCGGTTGTATTGATTTCGATTGATGGCTTGAAGCCCGATTACATTCTGGATGCCGATCAACACAAACTAAAGGTTCCCCATCTGCGCCGCATCCTGGCCCAAGGCGCGTACGCCAAAGCCGTCACTGGTGTGCTGCCCACGGTCACGTATCCGAGCCACACGACGATGGTCACGGGCGTTTCGCCCAGTAAACACGGTATCCTCTACAATTCGCCGTTTGATCCCTTCGGCAAAAATCAAAGCGGCTGGATGTGGTACGCCGAAGACATCAAAGCACTGACCCTTTGGGAGGCGGTGAGCAAAGCGGGCGGCATTACGTCCAGCGTAGATTGGCCCGTCACGGTGGGTGCGCCGGTCAAATACAACATTGCGCAGTTCTGGCGCGCGACGACCGAAGACGATCACAAATTGCTCAAAGCTCTTTCGACGCCGGGCTTGCTGGAAGCGGGCGAAAAAGTCGTCGGAACGTATCCGGCGGGCTACCTGTACACGATTGAGGCTGACAATCGGCGTGCAGAGTTCAATGCCTGGGTCATCGCCAACAAAAAGCCGCGCTTTCACACTGCCTATTTCAGCGTACTCGACGAAGTGCAGCACGCGAACGGACCGTACACGCGTGAAGCCTACGACACCATCGAAGCGATTGACGCGATGATTGGTAAAGTCTGGCAGGCCGCCATCAAAGCCAATAAAAATGCGGTTGTGTGCGTGGTGTCAGATCACGGCTTCGCTCCCTATAAAAATGCGCTGTCGGTGAATGCCGCGCTGCGACAAGCAGGCCTGCTCGAAGTCGAAAACAGCAAGCTCAAGGATTGGCAGGCGATTTCGTGGGGCGGCGGCGGCAGCACTGTCGTGATGCTTAAAAATAATCAGGATGAGACGACGCGTGCGAAAGTTCGGGCAGTGTTGCAGCAACTTGCCGCTGACCCCGCAAATGGCATTCACCGTATCGTAGAAACGGCAGAAGCGCGGCAGATGGGCGGCTTTCCTGAAGCGGCGTTTATTGTCGGGATGAAGCCGGGATATGCGACCAGCGGCAGTTTCGAGGCAGTGTTACAGCGCAATATTAAAGGCGGCGGTTCACACGGTTATTTGCGCGAATTGCGAGAAATGGATTCGTCCTTTTTCATCGCTGGTGCAGGCGTTCCTAATGGCAAGGTCTTTGACCGAATAGATATGCGCGACATCGCGCCGACATTGGCCGGACTGTTAGGCGTGAAGTTACCCAACGCGGAAGGCAAGGATTTATTCAAAACGAAGTGATGGGCGTGTGGATGCTTCGCCACCTTCAGGCCCATAAAACATCACCCACACCGCAAAGTCATTCGTGAAATCTTCAAAGCGATGCACGTTGCCCGCCGGGACAAAGAGACAATCGCCCCTTTGAAATGCGCGCCGCTCCTCGCCATCAAAAAACACTCCGCTGCCTTGTGCCACGACATAGATTTCATCGCGTGCGTGCGGCGTTTGTGGATCGTGATCGCGCGGCGCATACAATTCAACTTGTAAACTGCCATGCTCGAACAGCGTCACAAAACGCGCACTTGTATTGGCTTCCAGGCGTTGTAAACCATTCGCCAAACTGATGTGGGCCTTGGTCCCTCGCACTTGTTCGGTGGTGGCATCAATCACCTGGTCAGACATCCCCTTTGACCTTTCGTTTGGGGCGGGCAACCAACTCGCCACGGCAATTCGGGCAAGTGTGTACCATCGCCAGCGCGCAATCCGCACAGAACGTGCATTCATAACTGCAAATAAACGCCTCGCCGTTCATTGCTAAAGTTTGCTCGCATTTTTCGCAACGATCTCTCATGTCCAATGGCATAACAGGTATCCTCACGTTCGACTGTAGTTTGAGGCATAGGCGGGCAGCTCCGCTTTGACGCGCAAATCCGGTGCATCAAGGGGAAGCAAGGCCCGCAACTGAAGTGGGATCACGCCCGCCCACACTGGCCAATCCATATCCTCTTCATCATCCAGCGGCGGCCCCGTGCGAACTTTGGCGGAGACCTCCTCCAGCGGTAGAACCAGCACCGAAGTCGCTTTCATTTCCTGTGAATTCGGCTCCCGCACATCGTCCCAGCGACCGGGGATCACCTGCTCGGTGAAAGCTTTGAGTGCCGCCATTTTTTCATCGGCGTCTTCGACCAATACTGCGCGTCCGAAGATCATCACCGAACGATAGTTGAAGGAATGATGAAATGCCGTGCGCGCCAGCACCAAGCCGTCAAGCAAAGTGACGGTCACACAAATCTCGACACCTCCAGCCATTGAACGCAGCATCCGGCTGGCGGCGGAGCCGTGAAGGTATAACTTGTTTTCGATGCGCCCGTAGCCCGTTGGGATGACGAACGGCTGACCATCTACGACAAAACCGACATGGCAAATAAACGCTTCGTCGAGGATTTGATTCACGACCGCGCGATCAAAGACGCCGCGTTTGGGCAATCGTTTAAGAGTGGTTTTGGCTGTGGGGTTGAATTGTTCCATCACGACCTCGCTGAAAAAGTGGAATCACCGTTGGGTAACTGAAGCTCCATAAAGATGGTTCCTGGGATTGGGTTAAAGCAATAGGGCGCAATCTGGCGGAAGCCAAAGCCGGAGTAAAGCTTTTGCGCCGTTGTCATCGAAGGGAGCGTATCAAGCCGCACCCCACTGTAACCAAGCCTGGTGGCCTCTTCGATGATTGTGGCGACCAATAATTTGCCGATTTTCAGATGGCGAAACGGTGGTTTGACATAGAGCCGTTTCATCTCGCATCCATCCGCATCCAGCCTGCGCAGGGCCACACAACCTATCGCCTGATCCGCCTCACTGGCTAACAACAAACAACCATCGGGCGTGCCGTATTGCCGGGCCAGCGTTTTCAGTTCCTCGTCAAAATTTTGAAAGCACAAATCTATGCCGAGCGAAGCGGCATATTCTTCAAAGAGGGCGCGAGCGGCGACAAAGTGATCATCTGTCTCCGCGCGAATGATTGGCGTCATAGATGAACCTTTACAAGTGTGTTCTTGGCATCCATTACATCAACGCGCGGCGACCTTCCGCCACCAAAATGCCGCGATGACTCTTCCAATTTATCAGTTGGGATTTGATGAGCGTGCCAAGCCGCTTGATCGCAATTTCAATGTGCATCGCGTCTGTCATCGTGAAGCTCAGGCGCATGAAATTGCGTTGCGGCTGACTGGCGTAAAAATATTCGCCGGGGCTGAAGATCACGCCTTGTTTTGCCGCTTCCATCAGCAGTTGACCCGTGTTCAGCGATTCGGGCAAGCGTAACCAAACCGTCATGCCGCCATCAGGTTTCGTCCATTCAGCCTCTGCCGGAAAATATTTGGTCAATGCCGCCAGCATGGCATCGCGCCGTTCGGCATAGATTTTTTTGACGCGGCGCACGTGTTTATTCAGTAATCCCTGCCGCGCAAATTCGTAAATCGCCGCTTGCGACAGCATACTGGCATGCACATCGGATCGTTGTTTAAGCGCATTCAGATGCTCAATCAAGGGGCGCGGCGCAACCATCCATCCAACGCGCAAACCCGGAAAGCCAACTTTGGAAAAGCTGCTGATGTAAATCACCATGCCATATTTATCCAGCGCCTTAAG
>JAEUQN010000192.1 GCA_016789725.1 Blastocatellia bacterium
CTTCAAGAATCTGAAAGCACGCGAGGAGGAGCTGGAAATCCTGGTCGAATTGAATACGCGTGAATTGCGTCAACAACGCTCCCTCCTGCAAGAACAAAAGACCTTCCTGCGAAAAATTATTGACCTGATCCCAAGTTTCATTTTCGCCAAAGACCGCGAGGGTCACTTCATTTTAGCGAATCAGTCACTGGCTAACGCCTACGGCTCAACCGTAGACGAACTCATTGGCAAAACCGATGCCGATTTCAATTCTCAGGAAGAAGAGGTCGAAAAATTCCGACAGGATGATTTGCAAGTGCTGGACTCCAAGATCGAAAAATTCATCATCGAGGAATTCACGGACAAGAATGGAAAACGGCACTGGATGCAGGTCAATAAAATCCCGATCACCGCTGAAGATGGCACTGCACAACACCTGTTGGGTGTAGCGACAGACATTACGTTGCAACAAATGATCGCGCTGGAAATGCAGCGCGCGAAAGAAGCTGCCGAAGCAGCGACGCGCTCTAAAAGCGAGTTTCTGGCAAATATGTCGCACGAAATTCGCACGCCGATGAATGCGGTCATTGGGATGACCGGATTGTTGCTGGACACGCAATTAAATAACGAACAACGTGAGTTTGTCGAAATCGTGCGCACCAGCAGCGACGCGCTGCTCACCATCATCAACGACATTCTTGATTTCTCAAAAATTGAAAGCGGCAAGCTGGACCTGGAACAGCAGGCATTCAGTATCGCCAATTGCATTGAAGAATCAATGGACCTGTTGTCGTCCAAAGCATCGGAAAAAGAGCTTGAACTGGCCTATATCATTGATGAAAACACACCGCACGATATTGTCGGCGATGTGACCCGGCTGCGACAGATTTTGGTGAACCTGCTGAGCAACGCGGTGAAATTCACGAACGCGGGTGAAATCGTAGTTTCGGTTTCGTCGCAACGTCTGGAAAACGATCAGTACGAGGTGCAATTCGCGGTACGCGACACCGGCATCGGGATTCCACCGGATCGCCTGGATCGGCTCTTCAAATCCTTCAGCCAGGTGGATTCCTCCACAACTCGGCAGTACGGCGGAACAGGACTGGGATTGGCGATCAGCCGACGATTGAGCGAAATGATGGGCGGTACAATGTGGGTGGAAAGTCAGTCAGGAGCAGGCTCGACCTTCTTTTTCAAAATCGTCGCGGCAGCCGCCCCGACTACAGTGCGTTTGCACCTGCGCAGAGAACAGCCGCAGCTTTCGGGCAAACGCGTACTCATTGTGGACGACAACGAAACGAACCGCCGCATCCTGACCTTGCAAACCCGTTCCTGGGGCATGATTCCCGAAGCAGTCGCCACCGGAGCAGAAGCCTTGGCACAATTGCAGGAAGGAGAAATCTACGACCTGATGATTTTGGACATGCACATGCCAAGTATGGATGGAGCTATGCTTTCCGTTGAGATTCGTTCGTTAGAAACCCAGCACAAGACACCTTTAATCATGCTGACCTCGTTGGCTACCAGTAGTCGCCAACTCAAAGAACAGTATGGCGAATTGGATTTTTCAGCCTTCCTCACAAAACCTATCAAACCTTCTCAACTTTACGATGTGATCGTCACGACACTCGTTCATCAGCGTCCCCTAAAAATAACACCCCCACCGCCTTCCAAACTGGACGCAGAACTCTCTCAACGGCTTCCGTTGCGCATCCTGTTGGCCGAAGATAATGCCATCAATCAGAAAGTCGCGTTACGCGTGTTGGACCGGTTTGGCTATCGCGCCGATGTTGCCAGCAATGGAATAGAAGCGATTGAAGCAATTCGGCGGCAGCAATACGATCTGGTTCTGATGGACGTTCACATGCCAGAAATGGATGGACTGGATGCCACACGTCGCATTTGCGCACAATGGCCGCACAACCGACCACGTATTATTGCTATGACAGCGAATGCGATTCAGGGCGACCGCGAAGAATGTCTGGCCGCTGGAATGGACGACTACATCAGCAAACCTGTTCGCATTGAAGAGCTGCGAGCCGCCCTTGAGCGCAATGGAACATCACGCAAACAACCGGTGAGCGCGGGCGAACAGATTCTCTAAAATCGCGTTTGCCAATGCCCGGCCTACACGCGGGCATTGGCAAACAGGACCGACAATTTACATCTCTTACAAATACTTTTCCTCCACTTTAAGCTTCTCCGCTCAATTTACATCTCTTACAAACACTTTGCCTCAGCCTTAACACATTTACATCGTTCTTGGGCATGATCCTGCGCGTCAGAATAACGATTTGTGTTGTTAATTTTCTTTGTAAGAGAGAGTAGATTTGTTATGAAAAACTTCTTCGCCCATTGTCTCCTGGTTCTCACGGCTGGATTGTTCTTGGCCCTCCCAACCTTCGCACAAAATAAAATCAACTTTCACGGTCAGGTCGTAGACGATACCGATGCCGTGATTCCCGGCGCTAAAATCACCATAACAAGTACGAACGGCCAAACGCGCACCGTCGTCGCCGATGGCAGTGGTTCATACGCCATTCCTGATGTCGTTCCGGGTCTGTATCAATTGAAAGTCGAGTTTGATGGCTTTCAGCCTTACGTCAAAGCTGACCTGCAAATCGCAGCCGCAACCGCAACGCACAAGGTCGTTATGAAGATTGCAGAGGTCATGACTGAAATCACAGTCTCTGCCGAAGACCCCGCTGACACGACTGATCCTGAAAAGAACATGAACGCTATCGTGCTGGATGAAAAATTCATCACCGATAATCTGCCGGACAATGAAGACGATCTTCGCAATTACCTCAACGGACTTGTCGGCACAGGCGGCGGCGGCGCGAGCGGTGGACAGGGCGGCGCGACGATTTATGTGGATGGGTTCACCAATGGACGACTGCCTTCGCGCGAAAATATTCTGCAAATCCGCGTCAATCAGAACCCCTTCTCGGCGGAATCCTCGACGCCCGGAATGGGACGCGTGGACATCGTCACCAAGCCCGGCAGCGATCAATGGCGCGGCACGTTTGGCTTGAACTTCCGCAACTCAGCATTAGACGCGCGCAACGCCTTCGCGGCAACGAAGCCGGATTTGGGCCAGAATCGTTTGCAATTCAATCTGGGCGGCCCCTTGGTCAAAAAGAAAATCTCTTTCTTCCTCAACGTCGAGCGACGCACGCTGGAAGGTAGCAACAACGTCAACGCCACAACACTCGACGGCTTATACACAGCCAACGTCAAAGCTCCGAACAGCAACTTGTTCTTCAACGTGCGCACAGACTTTTTGCTGAACGACCGGAACACGTTGAATGTCAGTTACAATCGCTTTGGCAACACGTCGCTCAATCGTGAATTTGCCGTGCGCTTCGGTGGTGGCGGTGGTTTTGGCGGCGGCGGCTTTGGTGGTGGCGGTAACAATTTGAGCAGCGGCAGCACGTATCTCCTGCCAGAACGCGGCTCGAATTCCGAGAACGCGAATCATACACTGCAATTAAGCGAAACGTTCATCATCAGCCCTAAGTTGATTCTGGAATCACGGCTGCGCTATCAACGCGAAAACAGCCATACCACCGCCGTATCGCAAGGCGTGGCCATCAATGTGCTGGATGCCTTCAATGGTGGCGGTTCGACGTGCTGCCCCAACACGCGGCAGGAAAACAATTTGGAATGGCAGGAATACCTGACCTTCACGCACAAAAAACACACGGTCAAAGGCGGTCTGCAATTTCAATATGGCACCTACGATGTGTATAACGCTTCGAACTTCAACGGCACGTACACCTTCTCCAGTCTCGACCAATATCGCGCCGTGCTGAATGGCGAACGTGTTGATCCAAATGATCCGACCAGCGCGCTCGTGCGCCCGACCCAGTTCACGATCAATCAAGGCGATCCGCAGTTGAACTTTAGCCAATACCAGGCAGCGTGGTTTGTGCAGGATGACTGGCGCATCAAACCAACGTTGACATTGTCACTCGGACTGCGACACGAATTTCAATCGAACGTCAGTGACAAAAATAACTTTGCACCGCGCCTCGGCCTGGCGTGGTCGCCCTTCAAAGATCGCAAGACAACGATTCGTTTGGGCGGCGGAATTTTCTACAGCCGCTTAACTGACAACCTGTTTGAAAACACGCTGCGGTACAACGGCGTCGCACAACAAAGCATCGTCATTCGCAATCCCGTCTGGCTTGATCCATTCGCAAGTGATCCGACCGTCAGCTCAACACGCACCGTCATTCGCACGCTTGATCCTGCGCTCAAGACTCCTTACACGATCAATTTGATGGGCAGCGTCGAACGGCAATTGCCCGGCGGCTGGGTCAGCTCAGTGACGTACAATTACACGAAAGGTTTGCATCAATTCCGCACGCGCAACATCAATGCGCCGTTAGCAGAAACAGGCCTGCGCCCTGATCCCACGCAAGGCAACATTTATCAAATCGAATCGTCCGCGAAGTCAGAATACCAAGGCGTCACGTTTGGACTGCAACGACGTTTCGGCAAGATGTTTCAAGTCTTCAGCAATTACACCTATTCGCACACAAACAGCGATGCGGATGGCGCGTTGTCATTGCCAGCCAACAACTACGATTTGCGTTCAGAGTGGGGACCAGCCTTCACCGACCGCCGTCACGTAGCGTTCATCGGCGGCAGCGTTACGTTGCCAAAAGGCTTTCGCTTAGCGCCGTTCATCACAGCATCATCGGGGTCTCCGTTCAATATCACGACGGGTACTGATAGCAATGGCGATACCGAAATCAATGATCGTCCGGCAGGCATTGGCCGCAATTCCGGGCTGGCCGCAAGTTCATATTCGTTGCTGCCGACCAATTTGCAACAGTATCTGCAAACCTATTATCCCAACGGTGTCAGCGCGGTTGGCCCCGGCTCATTCAATGTCAACCTGAACCTCTCGAAAACGTTCAGCTTTGGCAAACGCGAAGTCGGTGGCGCAAGTGGCCCCACAGGTGGCGGAATGGGCGGCGGACCACGCGGCGGATTTGGCGGCGGCCCTGGTGGTGGGATGTTTGGCGGCGGCAATGAATCCGGTCGCTTCAATTTGCAGTTGTTCACGCAAGTCTCGAATCTGCTGAATAAAGTGAATTACGGCCAATTCAGCGGTGTCTTAAGTTCACCGTACTTTGGCAAATCCAACAGTGCAGCCGGAGCGCGGCAATTGGAAGTTGGCCTGCGATTCAGCTTCTAACTTACGTTTGTAGTAATCCCACGAGCGGCTGGCGTTCGTGGGATTGCTATTTTATAATTTCTTCGCAAGTAACGTTCACCCTATTTCAAAAAGGAAAATATGCGTACCTTGATCCCCGCAACGATGTGTCTGCTGGCGCTTACAGTTGGGGCGCTCGCACAATCTTCAGACCCACAAACCAAGGCTCAACAAATTCTGCTTCAAGCTCGCGCCGCAATCGCGTCTGAAGCGCAACTCAAATCACTTCAAACCCTTTCGGTTCTTTATACGTCCAGCCGCACAATTGGAGCGGCCTACTTCGAGAGCGACATCGAATACGACATCCTGCTGCCCGACAAATTTCGGCGGCGCGAGAGCCGACAACCATTCACGACTGTCACCGTGATGCAGGATGAAAATGCTTTGACCTACAGCGTTCCCAATCCGGCGAGCGGCGGAGATGCATTCCGGGAAAATAGTCCTGCCCCTCAGGCACAAGCTCGCCGCCGTGCAGATTTCACGCGGGTGCTACTGAGTTTGTTGTTGCGCACACCGTCTGAGAAGGCATTGGAATATCGTTATGCGGGCGAACATACTGAACCCGATGGTACGGCAGAAATGGTTGACGTGAAAGGCGAGGATGGATTCGCCGCACGCCTGTATATTGACCAGAAAACGCACCGTCTTGTGGCGCTCTCGTATCGAGCGAAACAACTTTCGCATGCCGTTCGGGCGATGGCGCGTCTGGCGATCAACACGCCTCCACAACGCCCCACGCAAACGCCGAAGAAATTAACGCCCGAAGAACAGGCACAGCTCCAGGTCGAACGCTGGGCGGAGGTTGAAAAACGCCGCAAACAATTTGAAGAGGCTTTGGAAAACGCCCCAGAAGTGGAATACCGCTGGACGTTCGGGGAATTCAAGTCGGTCAAAGGATTCACGCTTCCCCATCATCTGACCAAAGCCGAAGCCAATTATGAATACGAAGAGTGGAACATCAGCAGTTATAAAATCAATCCGAAGTTTCCACCAACTGTTTTTGGCGCGAAGTAAGAACAATCAGGGCAACTGATAACAAAGGCTTCCCAGAATTCTGGGAAGCCTTTGTTATTGATCAATCTTGCCTACGACCTGCCGCGAGTAAGTCTTTTCAGCTTGCCTCTTCTATCTGTTTTAGTCCCTTGATCTTACCTTCCTTCAAAGAAGAAACTTATTGACAACCCACCGGTAGGGATGGTACTTGTAGCCGCGTTTTAAGGCAGTGATCCTCCCGGGCGCTGCCCCCCAAAGCCTCCTAAATCATTTTTCTAATCAACCCAAGAATTGAAATCACGAAGTTCCCCTGAACTGCTTAGTGCGTTGCTTTGACTGAGGCACAAGCGTTCACCGAAAAGGCGTTTGTGAAGCGGAAGATTAGGCCCAGGCAACCTGCCGACCGTTCGGCTTCTGTTAGTTGTGTCAATTCATCTTTGTCAACTTATTCGTGTATGGTGACGGCAGAGGTCGCCATCATTGGTCGTCATTGACACACGAAGTTGTTACCCAACATAGAGCCAATTCGGAGTCATTCATGATCTCATTACCATCATTCAATCTGCCCAAATCCTTTTCCTCTTTTTCACTATCTGCAATTGGCAAAAGCAAAGGTGTCGTCGGGTTAGACATTGGTTCAAGTCGAATCAAAATCGCTGAAGTCAAATCCAACAAAGGTCACTACGAGTTGGTCAATATCGCCCAAATTGATTTATTGCCTGACACTATCGTAGATGGGCAAATCATTGACGGAAACCACGTCTCCGATTGCATCAGCCGGGTCTTCACGGAACAAAAAATTCAGGGCCAACAAATTGCGACTTCACTATCCGGTAATGCGGTCATCGTCAAGAAAATCAATCTGCCAGTGATGGGGCTGGAGGAATTGCGCGACCAAATCAATTGGGAAGCACAACAACATATTCCCTTCGATATTCAAGATGTCAATTTGGATTATCACGTTCTGGAAGGTGATGCCGAAAGCGAAATGATGGATGTGCTGCTGGTGGCCTGCAAAAAAGATATGGTTTCGCAATTAACCCAGGTCATCGCGCAGGCCGGAAAAACAACTTCGATTGTGGATGTGGATTCCTTCGCGCTGCAAAACGCGTATGAGATCAATTACGTTCCGGGAGCCAATCAAACCGTGGTGTTACTCAACATCGGGGCAAGCGTCACCAACATTAACATTGTGCGCGGAGCCGCTTCCATCTTTACCCGCGACGTTTCAATGGGCGGGAATCAATACACTGATACGTTGCAGAAAAAATTCAATCTAACCTTCGAGGATGCTGAAATACTCAAGCGCGGAAACATTCCTGAAGGATGTTCAGCTTCCATTGACGATGCGTTTCAGGTCTTGCAGGGAGTGACTGAAATCCTGGCAGGTGAAATTCAACGCACGCTGGACTTCTTTCATCAACAATCTCCTGAAGGCGAAAAAATTGTCGGGATGCTGGTGGCTGGCGGAGGCTCCAAAGTCGCCAATCTGGTGCCGTATTTGTCTGAGCGATTCGGCATCTATGTGGAGCCGTTTGACCCCTTCCGCAACCTTAACGTCAACAACGATAAATTCGACGGCGAATATTTACGCGAATATGCCCCGGATATGGCAGTGGCAGTCGGACTAGCGCTGCGCAGCGATGGATAAGTAGATCGTCATGAACGATGGGTGAGATGTTCCGCATCGGCAGGCTCAACCAATCGCAAGTGGCTAATCGCTATCGGCTAACAGCTAGGAACTTATGATTAGAATCAACCTTCTCAACAGTGCAGTCGAAAACAGCAATCTGGATGTAGTCGAAAGTGCGATTAGCAATCGCGGGACACAGCAGATGGTGTTATTGATCTCTGCGATCAGCCTTTGTCTGGGGGCAATTGGATTGGATTGGATTGTGACGATGCGCGATCACTCGCGCGTCAAAACTGAAGTGGATGCCGAACAAGCGACGGCGGATCGGTTGGTCCCGCTCACCAAACAAGCGAAAGAACTGCAAGACAAAAACAAGGCCGTTGAGGAACGCATCAACGCGATCATGCGGTTGCGCGCAGAGCAAACGGGGCCGCAGCGATTGCTGCAAATGATGGACGGAAAACTTCCAGCCGACGGTCAATTCCGCCTCACCTCCATCGCGCAGGTCAAAGCGGACAAGGATAAAAAGGAAGATACATTTACCCTCAGCGGCTATTCGCCCAACGAAATTCAGGTCACGCAATTTGCCAAGAATCTGGAATTTTCTGACGGTTGGTTCACCAAATTCACACTTGATATTGGACGTGGCACGAATCCCGAATTTTCAAAGGATGGAGCGCCCAGCAAGTCGCCGGTCAAGGAAGCTTCCAAAGAAGTAGTTCGCTTCACGATCCGCTGCGCCTACAATCCTCAAAACCTGCTCCTCAATCCAACCCCCACTGAACCAGGGAAAGAGCAAGCAGCAACCGCGCCACAACCATCGCCAACTACAAATAAAGTTCAATAACGAATGATCCCATCGGAACACAGTAACGTCCCAACTCGTCTCTAAGGTAAAAGAAGATGTTAGATAAATTCAACGACCTCCATTGGCTTGCCAGATTTTTTGTGATGCTGGTCATTGCGTCAGGCATCTGGTATGCCTTCGATTATTTTGTGCTGGCGTCAACCAAAGCCGAAACGGCAGAGTTGATTCAAAGACGCGAGGATTTACACAGCTCAAACGTTCAGGCCGCCATCGTCGAATCACGATTGCCGGAATTCAAGGCGAAGTTCGAGCAATTGAAAGCCGAGTACGATCAAACGAAAGAGTTGTTGCCCGAAGATGTTGAATTGTCACGCGCCTTGGAAAACCTGCAAATCACGGCGCGTAGCAACAAGCTTACCGTCGTTTCGTTTTCCCCAACCGACAAGGAAGGCAAAGGCGATGTCACAAAAGATTTCTATCGCATGAAACAAATCTCGGTGAGCCTGACCGGGAATTATCCCAATTTGAAAAATTTCTTTGGGGCGATCTCTGAACTCAAACGCGTCGTCAACATTAGCAATCTTACGATTACGGCTCTCAACGAACAGCGTGAAGGACAAACCCTTTCGGCGACCTTCATCCTCTCGGCCTTGTATGCGGAGAAACAAGACGTGAATAACCTGAAACCGCTCGCGCCTGCGAAACCGGAAAATGCCGGTGCTGCGCCCGGCAGCGCGCCACCTCCCGCAGCAGGAACAGCGCCTCCGCCACAACCTATCAGCTAACCAGAGGTGACCTCAATGATCAGTGAAGACTTTGATCGTATGACAATTTTCAGAAGTACTTTAATTCGCATTTCCGTAACCTTTGTCATGACTTTCGCCTTTGTCTGGAAGGGCAATGCAGATACCACCAGAACGCCAGACAAAGCCAACGAGCCAGCGAAGCCAACCAAAACGGCAACCAACGACAAATCAGCGATGTCATCCGATGAAGAGTCCGCAGGTAAACCCTCAACGCCCTCAACACGACGCGATCCGTTCCTCGTCCCGGCGAAGTTGATTCGCCCACCAGCGAAACCCAAAGCAGTAGTGATTCCCAAGCCAGAGCCGAAACCGATCCCCGCGCCAAGCATTGACAATCGCATGACCGATCACAAAAAGCTGTTGCGCGATTATTACGAAGGACGCGGCGCAGAACCCGGCAAACTCGCACCATACCTGACTGAAGAGCTGTCGGTCACGGGCATTTTTCGGAATGAAGACGGCTACGGCGCATTCGTAGTCGAAAGCATCACGCAAAAACAACAGACCTTTTTTGCGCGCACCGGATGGAAAACCTTTGATGGCTACATCAAGGAAATTTTGCCCACAGGGATCAAGTTCATCAAAACTGTGCGGCTCGATAACGGGACAGTGCGCCAAGTCGAAGAATTGCGCGCTTTGCCTGCCGCAAACGCCAAGTAAGTAATTTGTTTACCTAATCGTTATTCAAAATCCAACGCTCAATATTCATTGAGGCCTTGCAGGAGGATTTATGTTTTGCAAAGAAATACTAATTGCCAGTCAATCGCTCATCCGCAGTGCGGTTGTTGGCACGCTATTATTGAGCGTCGGCACACTGGCCGAAGGGCACGAGACGCGTAACCGAACCGTCACCAATCCCAATAAAAATGCGGTGATGATCGCTGAAACTTCCTACCCCAATACGGTCGAACCCAAAACACCCAAGGCGGCTGAAAATACTTCGCGCCTGCCCAACGCCAGCGCCATTCGCAGTATCAAGGTCACAAAGGACTACAGCCGTGGCGGCCTGGTGCTGGCGACCATCGAACTCGATGGAAAAGCGCAATTCAGCTATTTCACCTTACCAAGCCCGTACCGTTTGGTGATTGACGTGCAGAACGTTAGCACCGATGTACCGGGAGTCATTCAAATTGGGATGGCAGATTTGAAGCGCGTCCGCCTGGGCAAAATGGATGATGCGGTGCGAATTGTGTTTGATGGTGCCAAGCCACAACCATTTGAAATCAATGATGACGGCGGAACCATTCGCGTCTGGTTTGGCGAACCGAAAGTTGCACCGACATTGGCGGCCAATCTAAATGGACTCACTCAAAAGCAACTGAATTCAACGGCCCCCACCAAAGCGGCGGTACCGGAGGGCAAATCGGCACCCACTGTTGCTGCAAACCTGACCGCTCCAGCAGTAAAAACAACCGCGATTTCAAAGCCTTCAAGTCAACCGAAAGCACCGCTCAGCACAACCGCAGCTCCCGTAACTTCGGTCGTTGAAGCAAACACCAACAAGGCTGCCAGCAAAGCACCTGTTCTCACAGGTGGAGCGGCACTGAAACCAATGCCAGTTCAACTTCCGGCAAGTCCGAAACTCTCGGCAAAGGCAATCAAACCACGGTTGACAGCCTCCTTGCTGGCGCGCCAATTTGCGCCCGCCCCGAAAATGCTGCTCGCCAAAGGTAATGACGCACCGCCACTGCCCAAGGCCGCTCGCCAAAAAACTCCAGTCGTCGCCAAAACACCTGTTGTTACAAAAACTCTGGTCGCCGCCAAAACGCCGGTCGTTGCTCAGCAACCACAGCCAACAACGGTCACGCCGCCAGTTCAACCAACAACCGCGACGACTAAGGAAGTCGCACCTAAAGAAGCTCCAGGTCCAGAGAAAAAAGGACTCGCCAAAGTCGTGACCGCAACTCCGACACCACTCACGCGTCCGGCAGTGACACCAACGCCTGCGCCTCCTGTTGCGGCGACACCGATCAAAGCCACCAACACTGAAAAATCCGTGGCGACGGCAAATAAGCCAACGCCTGCGCCGATCACTTCACCAGCGAACAAACCGGCAACCACGCCGATCACTTCACCGGCCACACCACCTGTGACAACGCCACCTGTAACCACGCCACCGCCTGCGCCTACAGCCCGTCCGCGCGAAGCAGTGCAACCGACGACCTCTTCACAAACCAAATCGTTTAATCCGGCGGATTATTCGCGCCCCGATTTTCTGGGCGAGGCCATCAATCTCGATCTCCGTTCGACACAAGGCAAGGTCATAGACATCCGCGATTTCCTGCGGTTCATTACTGACACCTACAAAGTGAACTTTGTGCTTGACCAATCGGTGAAAGAAATTCCGATCACGGTCACGTTGCAAAATGTCCCGTGGAATCAGGCTATGGAAGCGTTGTTGCGCGCCAACCGGCTCGGCGTCAAAGTCGAAGGCAGTATTCTGCGTGTCATGTCGCAAGAGACCATCGCGCTGGAAGATCGTCTGAAACAAGAGCAGCTCAAAGCTCGTGAGGACGCAACGCCGCTGACGACAGCAATGGTACGCTTGAAATACGCGAGAGCGGCAACCGGCGGCGGTGGCGGCAGCGGTGCGAGCAGCGCAAGTGCTTCTGCCTCCAGTGCGTCAGGAACCAGCGGCTCGGCCTCCGGCGCAGCCAGCACGGCTGGCGGCTCTGGCCTGGACGGAATCATCACCAGTCGTTTATCGTCACGCGGCAAGATTCAGGCTGATCCGCGCACGAATACGCTCATCATTACAGATGTGCCGGACAACGTCGATGCCATCAAAGGGATCATCGCCAAACTTGATGTACCGGAACCACAAGTCGAAATCGAATCTCGCATCGTGATCGCCAATCGTAACTTCGCACGCGATCTCGGCGTCCAACTCGGCGCAGTCGCGGTCAATAACAATCGCGGCTCACTGGGCAGCTTCAGCACCTTGCCCGGCGGCACCGGAACCACGACTGGAACCGGAAACACCGCTGGCAACTACACCGGCATCAATCCATTTGGAACGCCGGGCGGACTGAACGGAACAACTGGACCTCTGGATTCAATCCGGGCAGCCGGCGCTTCCTCCGTTCTCGGTTTGACGACCGGATTGTTGGGAACCGCGCAAATCTCGCTGTTACTGACGGCAGCCGAAAGCAAAGGCAACGTCAAGACCATTTCGTCGCCACGCGTGACAGCACAAAACAATACGACCGCAAACATCGTCAACGGTGTACAGATTCCCGTGCAAACTGAAAGCAACAATACGTTGACAGTCACGTTCGTTACGGCTGCATTGCGACTGGAAATCACGCCGCAAATCAACGACTCCGGTAACGTGCTGCTGAAAGTCGTCGCGGAAAACAATTCGGTCAACACCGCCATTGCGACGCGTTCGGCCCCAGGCATCAACACGCAGCGAGCCGAAACGACGGTGCTGGTTCCTGACGGCGGCACAACGATCATCGGCGGCATCAACATTGACGTCGAAAGCAACGCACAGCAGCGGACACCCGGTGTCTCGCGGATTCCTGGTCTGGGTGAATTATTCAAGCGGCGACAGGTCAGCCGGCAAACCGATGAGATTCTATTCTTCATCACGCCGCGCATCTATCGCCCGATGGACGTGCCAACTGTGGCAACGCCCAATTCATTCCCCAAATAACCTTGGCGAAGCCGTAGCCGATTTCAATCCGGCTACGGCTTCGGTATGATTTGTCTGGCTGAATGAGCCGTCATCGAAAGGATCACGACTTTGTTCACACAATTGCTTAATCAATTATCTGCTCGCACGGAAGGCGCGGAAATGGTCCTGCTGGTCGGGACAGACGGCATCATCATCGAACGCATCGGCGAGGAAAAAGACGCGGATTTTGATGCGCTCGCTGCTGAATACGCCGTCGTATTGAATCGCTCGCGGGCAACCGCCACCGACACGGGGCTGGGAAAGCTGAACGAACTACTGACCATCACCAATCAATCTGTTCTACTGACCAAGATTTTGAACGAAGATTATTTTGTGATGATGAAGCTGAACTCGGCAGGATGTCTGGGAAAAGCACGTTATGAAGTGCGCCGGACAGAATTGCTGATTGAAGAATTGTTCGCCTAAGCCATCACAGCAATTCAATTTCGATTTCTGGTTCACGCGGTGCAACGTTTTCATTTTCCGTCCTGATCTTTGTGACAGCCTGACTGTCTGCCAGCGTGCGGCGCGAAAGCTTTACCAGCGGTTGCGCCCCCCGTACAGATCGTAAGCTCATCACATCCTGCTGCATTTCCGGCACCTCCCCGCAACAACCATTCAGACAGGCTAAAAGACGCTCTGCATACTCAGCCAACGGCGTAGCCAGCCGATAATGAACCCATAGCCCATCCTTCCGATCTGTAACCAATCCCACCCGTTTCAAATACGCCAGATGTCGTGAGACTTTTGGCTGATTCGTCTGCAAAACGTCTACCAGGTGACAAACGCAAATTTCGCCTTCACACGCCAGCAGATTCAAAATGCGCAATCGTGTTTGATCGGCACAAGCTTTGAAAAGCGATTCCATTTGCGCTAACCACCGCTTGGAGTTGTCTGTTTTTATTGCTGCCATTGCGAGGGAGTATAAAAAAAACCATCGCAAAAGTAAATACGCCTTGACAAATACATCCAACACACCCAAAATCCGCAATACATATGGTAAAACACATATAATAATCAAGGAGAACCTATGACACCAAAAGTACACATCGCCTTAAATGTCAACAATCTGCAAGAATCGCTCGCCTTTTACCGCGCCTTGTGGGGCGTGGAGCCAGTGAAATTACGGACAGGCTATGCGAAGTTCGATATTGCTGAGCCAGCGGTAAATTTCACGCTGAACGAAAACCCTGTCAGGGAATTAGGCGCGCTCAACCATTTGGGAATTCAGGTCGGCAGCACCGAAACCGTCCTTGCGCTGCGGGAGCGGTTGCAACAACGAGGTCTTTTGACGGAAGATGAGATGCAAACCAATTGTTGTTATGCCATTCAGGATAAAATCTGGCTGACAGATCCAAATGGCTACCGATGGGAGGTATTTGTCGTATTGCAGGATCAATTGCCAGAAACGACCATGTGCTGTGATACATCCGCAGTGGTGAATATAGGTGGAATCAAACGTGAAGCATCCAATTGTGCCGTCAACACTGTCTGACCTGCCCGATGTTCTCGCCTTACTGGAAGAAGTAAAGCTTCCAACTGAAGGAGTTGCCGAACATTTTGCAGACTTTCTGATTGCGCGAGCTGACGAGCGCGTAGTAGGTTGCGTGGGGCTGGAAAAATATGGCTCTTACGGCCTGCTCCGCTCGTTAGCCGTTGCGCCGAATTTTCAAGGCCAAGGGTT
>JAEUQN010000193.1 GCA_016789725.1 Blastocatellia bacterium
TTATTGGCCGGAGTTTGACTCAACAGGAACGCACGAGGATGCGCAGCGCGAGTAGTGTGCCAATCTCCATCGTGGCAGAACTCGCCAACAATATGCAGGCCATTGAGCAAATCAATCGGTTGCGCCCTCAAGCAGCACTGGTGATGCTCAACGGGGACTTACCAAAAAGCCTGCAAATGGTCGAGCGACTACGGCAAGAAAACCCCGAGACAGCGGTCATTTGTTCAAGCGAAGAAACCTCTTCTGATGTAATCCTTCAATCGTTCCGATCTGGCGCAACCGAATTCCTGCGCCAACCCCTCACCGAAACTGAAATCAACGAAGTCTTTGCAAAAATTGAACAGGCCCGCTTACGTTCGACGGAAGAAAGCCAACAGGGACGCGTCATTGCAGTGTACTCCAGCAAAGGTGGGTGTGGCACCACTTTTGTGACAGCCAACCTCGCGGTCGCGTTATCGCGCCTGAGCCGCAGTCACGCAACAATTGTGGATTTGAATCTGCAAGCAGGCGATCAGCCAACCTATCTCGGTATCGAAAACACGCCCTATACAATTTATGATGTGGTGCGGAACTTTGATCGGCTGGATGATACATTGCTGAACAGTTATCTCACCTCGCGTGGTAAGTTGCTTTCATTACTGGCCGCACCAACTGAAGTGGGTCGTGACGAGGATGTGCGCCCCGAACACGTTACTCAAATTATCACGATGCTTCGCGCGCAGCCGGGCTATGTATTGATTGATCCGCAACATACCTTAAGCGAAAATACGATTGCCGCTTTGGATTTGGCTGATGATTTAGTGTTATTACTGACCCTCGACATTCCATCCATTCGCAGTGCCAAACGTGCGCTTGATATTTTCCGGCGACTTGGCTATGAAAAAAGCCGGATTAAAGTCGTTCTGAATCGGTACACCAAATCGCCGGAATTCGAGATTGGGCAAATCGAAAAGGTGCTGGAACATTCGATTGACGCGGTGCTATCCAACGATTACAAAGCTGCTATTTCCTCAATCAATATGGGAGAACCGTTGGTGCAATCGAAAACACAATCGCGGTTGCAAGCGGAATTTACCAAACTGGCTTCCAAGCTGGCAGATATTCAGGTTGAAGAAGATGCGCGCCCCGTCTCGCGTACTAGCTGGTTCCCTTTCGCCCGAAAATAGGCCGCCCCATAAAACCTCTGGATAATTTGCGATTATGGCCTCGCTCAAAGACCGCCTCGAACAAGAACGAACCTATTCCCGTGGGACGGCCTCCAACGAATATCAGGAACTCAAAGCCCGTGTCCACCGCCTGCTGATCCCTCGACTGCCGCTCGCCAAGCTGGAAACAGCGGATGCTACAGAACGACAAAGCAAGGTCAATCACTTCCTTGACATTATTCTGGGCCAGGAAAAAACCGTCCTCAGTGCCATTGACCGGGAGCGATTGCAAACCGAGGTTTATGATGAGTTGTTTGGCTTTGGGCCGCTGGAACCATTGCTCGCAGATCGCACGATTTCCGATATTTTAGTTAACGGCTCAGGCAATGTTTACATCGAGCGCGCAGGAATGTTAGAGCGCATCGAGGCCTCTTTCAAGGATGACGCCCATTTACTGCAAATTATTGATCGGATTGTCTCGCGCATTGGGCGGCGCATTGATGAGTCGTCGCCCATGGTGGACGCACGATTACCGGATGGTTCGCGCGTCAACGCCATTATCCCGCCGCTCTCGTTGAATGGTCCAGTGCTTTCAATTCGTCGTTTCGGGGTCAATCCACTGACGATGGATAACCTGCTGGATTATGAAACACTGACGCCAGCAATGGCAGAGTTTTTAAATGCTTGCGCCAAGTCGCGATTGAACATCCTCATCTCTGGCGGTACGGGTTCTGGCAAAACCACACTGCTCAATTGCCTCTCGGCCTTCATTCCGACGGAGGAGCGACTGGTAACAATTGAGGATTCCGCAGAATTGCGTTTGCAGCAACCACACGTAGTGCGCCTGGAAACACGTCCGCCCAACATCGAAGGGCGCGGTGAAATTTCACAGCGGCAATTGCTGAAAAACGCTCTGCGTATGCGTCCCGACCGCATCATCATCGGCGAAGTCCGTGGCGAGGAAGCCATTGACATGCTGCAAGCGATGAACACCGGCCACGATGGCAGCATGACCACCATCCACGCCAATTCGCCGCGCGATGCGCTGGCACGATTGGAAACGATGATTTCCATTGCCGGCCTGCGACTGTCAGATAAATCCATGCGCCAGCAAATTTGTGCCGCGCTGGATTTGGTCATTCAGGTCACACGCCTGACAGATGGCACACGCAAAATCATTAGCATTTCAGAAATCACCGGAATGGAAGGCGAGATCATCTCAATGCAGGAACTCTTCAGCTACCGCCGCACGGGCCTGGGACGGCAGCGCGAGGTACAAGGCTATTTCATGGCTTCAGGCATTCGTCCGCAATGCAGTGATAAACTGGCGGTGTATGGTTATGACCTCTCACCGCTTCTTTTTGCCGAGATTTGAGGGTCTATGGAAATACTAGGTATTATCTTTGCTTCACTGACCTTTATTTTTCTGACGGTTGCATTCTACTTCTACGTCAGCCGCGATCTGGAACGGTATCATCGGCGCGTTGAGGAACGATTGCAAAAGCTGATTGATGAACGCGGCCCGGCAGTCGTCAGTCAACGGGATATTCAGGAACTCAAGCAGGAACTACTCAGTGATATTCCGGTCTTCCATCAATTACTCCTACGCTTTGAGATTTTCAATCAACTCCAGACGATTTTGCGGCAGGCAGAATTCAATAACGTCACCGTCTACAAATTTGTTGTCGGCAGTTTAATTGCAGGCTTTGTGGTCGCCATCATTCCTGCCCTGGCCCAACGTTCATTTTTTGTTTGGTTAGTAAGCTTGATCGTGGTCAGCCTCTTGCCACTGTTTTACGTGCTACAGCGGCGACGAAAACGATTCAAATTGTTCCTCGAACAGTTGCCTGAAGCCATTGAAATGATGGTGCGATCATTACAAGCAGGACATAGTTTCAGCTCTGCCCTCCAAGCAATTGCAACTGAAATGCCAGATCCAGTCGCCCGCGAATTTGGCAAAGCATACGAGGAGCAAAACCTCGGCTTGAGCATGAAAGTCGCGCTGGAAAACCTGGCCGAGCGCATTCCCATTATGGATTTGAAGTTGTGCGTGACAGCGATTCTGATTCAACGCGAAGTTGGTGGTAATCTGTCTGAGGTACTGGCGAACATTAGCCACACCATTCGTGAGCGATTCCGCATGCAAGGTGAGATTCGCGTCAAAACCGCACAGGCCCGGCTTTCTGGTTATATTGTCAGCGCGCTGCCATTTATTTTGTTTTTCTGGATCAATGCAGCCAACCCCAAATACTTACAATCACTCTACGATCATCCCATGGGCGTATACATTTTAGGGGCTGGGATCGTGATGCAAATTATTGGCTGGATGATTATTCGGCGCATCGTGAAAATCGAAATCTGAAAAGGTGGCAGCATCTCAAATTTCAGAGACACTGCTGTCTCCGTAAATCACACGACTCGTTATGCTCTTAGTTTTTTACATTGCGATCATGATGACTTTTGTGGGCGCAGGAATGGCTGTGTATTACTGGTTGGCACGCCCGGTCAGCCCCTTTGATGAACGGTTGCGCGAAATCAACCCGCGATTGGATCGGGAATCGGCGTCACCACAGGTTGCCCGCAAGGTGAACACGGTCATCGTCGAACGCGTAGCCAAACCTGTGTACAAGATGACGCGCCCGTCAAACCGCAATGTGCGACGACTCCGGCGGCGTTTGGTAAAAGGCGGATTTACATCAGAAAACTCGGTTCAGGTCTACACCGCGATTCGGGTCACGGCTGCCATCATTCTTCCGGTTTTAGTGTTAGTACTTTTGCTATCGATCAATTATCAGCGCGGGCCACAATTCGTGGCGTTGGTTCTACTGAGTGCGATTTTCGGCTTATTTATTCCGTCGTTCATTTTGTCGCGGTTGATTACCAAGCGGCAGGAGAAGATTGCGCGCGCCTTGCCAGACGCTATTGATTTAATGGTGGTTTGCGTCGAAGCAGGATTAGGGCTGAATGCTGCGCTACAACGCGTTGGCCGCGAAATGGAACTGGTCGAGCCAGTTCTCTCCAACGAACTGGCGATCACCAATCGAGAAATTCGAGCGGGCAAACCGCGCGATGAGGCACTGCGAAATCTGGGAGATCGGACGGGCGTAGATGACATCAAATCACTGGTTGCGATGCTGATTCAAAGCGACCGCTTCGGGACCTCGATTGCCTCTTCGTTGCGCGTGTTTGCGGATTCAATGCGGACGAAACGTCGGCAGCGCGCCGAAGAGATGGTCTCAAAAGCCTCGATCAAGTTGATTTTTCCGTTACTCTTATTTATCTTTCCCGCGTTACTAATTGTGCTTCTCGGACCAGCTTTGATTACGCTTTATCGGGCACTTGACCAATTGAGCAAGTAAGCCTGAGGGCGAGTCGTTTTTTATAGCGACAACCTGAAGCATTTCCCTGGCAGATCAGCGTTCATCTAGCAGTTCTTGACGCCCCGGTTCTGTCGGAGGATATTGATTGAGTTCCTGCCAGCGTTATTCGCTTGTGCAGACACCGTACAGGAGGTACTTCATGTTATTGACTACGTTGCTCCAACAAGTACCAGTTCAACCCGACGATTTGACATTGAATTGGATTATCCTGGCAGTCTTATTGGTCATTGCCGCCGTGCTGGGAATGATTGTTATTAAACGTCGGATGCGGGAACAAGATGACGATTTCGATATCGGAAGTTATTAATCCGATGATGGTCGCCCCTTAGCTCGAATTTATATCAGGAGATTCCACATGCTAATGTTGGTTGCATTGCTCCAACAATCCCCAACGAACCCCGATGACCTTACACTGAACTGGATTATCCTAGCCATTTTATTGGTCATTGCTGCTATCCTTGGAGTGATAGTCGTCAAGCGCAGGATGCGCGAACAGGATGATGACTATGACATCTAACCTCACCTTCCCCCAGTGTCACAGTTCAAGTTGAAGCTATATCATCAAGCAACTGGAATTTGTCTGGCAGACAATCTTGTTCTGGCAAACACCGCACTGAAACGGTTACGTGGACTGATGGGACGCAAAGGTCTCTCGGTCAATGAAGCCTTGTGGCTGCGTCCGTGCAATAGCGTTCATACTTTCTGGATGCGATTTGCCATTGATGTGCTTTTTCTGGATCGTCAATTACGCATCGTCAAGCTCGTCGAAAACCTTCGCCCATTTCGTCTGACGCTGCCTGCGACACGCGCCGCCAGCGTCATTGAATTGCCCGCTCACGCGATTGCCCGGCATCATTTACGCCTGGGAGACGAATTGCGCGTCGAAAAATAAATCCGGCGAAGTCCTTCAATTTGAAGGAATTTTCTTGCCTCAACATCAGAATAAGCCGAAAATAGGCGCGTTTCTCTCACAAATCACCCTCGTCTTTGCAGGAGTGATGGTCGTTATTATTATTGCCCCAGCTACAGTCAGAGAGGATAAATTCCGTATGAAAACGAACAACCTCTGGAAAAGCCTGAAAGAACGCGCGGTTCTTTTCTCGCTCCTCATCAGCTTTGGTCTCGCGGTTTCACTCAGCCTGACCTATGTTGACTGGGATAGCGTTCTCCATGAAGAAGGCCCGCAAACAGCGCAGGCGTTCGACTCAGCTCCGACTGTTGCGCCGCCCAGTGATGCTGTGCAAAAGGATGGACTGACTTTTAAGAAAATTGTCACCGCACCTGTCCGACTCTTCGCCCGTTTATTTCGCCGCAATGACAACAATATCGCCAAGGCCAACACGCCCAAAAGCGAGCCAGTCGTCAAGACCGATGCCGCTGTCGCTACGGCGATTGAACGCGAAGCGGCGGCCATCTTCGATCAAGCCGTTGATCTGCACGAGAAGAAGCAGCTCGATGCAGCCATTGCCAAATTGACAGCCGTCGTGGGAATGCAGCCCAACAACTCCGAAGCCTATAATCTGCTCGGCGTTTGCTACGACGAAAAAGGGCAATTCAAAGAAGCTCAGGACGAATACAAAAAAGCCACCAAGCTCGAACCGATCAATGCCCGCTTCCTGAACAATTTGGGCTATTCGTATTACTTGAGCAGTAACGATAAACAAGCAATCAAGTGGTATCAGAAGGCCTTGAAATTCACGCCCGATGATCGCCGCATTCAAAACAATCTCGGCCTCGCATTTGGCCGACGCGGCGAATTTGGCAAGGCCCGCGAGCAATTTGTCAAAGCCGTTGGCGAACACGGTGCGTTCCTGAATCTCGGCTACATTTACAGTCAACAGGGACGCTATCAACAAGCCATCGAACAATTCGAGGCCGCGCTCAAACTGCAACCCAATTCGCTCGTCACAATGACCAGTCTCGCTCAGGTTTATGACCGTGTTGGACGCGCCCGCGAAGCCGCAGTACTACAAGATCAGTATCGGAAACTGTCCAACAGCACGCAACGCGTCCAGACCGCTGAGAAAAATCAGGAAGACGACCGATAGTTTTGAATCTCAAATCGTTTTGAATCTCAAATCTCACATCTCAAATCTCAAAGGCGTAGCCGTCGCGCTGTGCTGTCTTTTCTGCGGCGGCACCGTCCTGGCCGATGAGTTGCGATTGCGCGATGGCACAGTCATTAAGGTAGATGATTCGTGGGAGCGCAATAATGAGATTTGGTATCGTCAAGGACAAGTCATTCGCTCAATCCCTGTTTCAGAAGTAATGCGAGGCAAAGAGGCCACAGGAGCGACGACAGCACCTTTTGCTCCGACGCAAAGGTCATCGCGTCGCGCGCCTCGACAGTCTGAAACAATGACGCCCGCACCAACAGCGGTGCCGCCACCTGATCCAAATGCCAAGCCTGTCACACGCATCGTTTTCAAAGACGGGCTGCAACTGGATGCAGATGCTGTCTGGGAAATAGGAGATCGCATTGCATATCGGCTTGGCACCATTCAGGCATTCATTGACAAAACGGATGTCGCCCAGGTGCTGAAAGATTATCGTCCCTCGACAGCAGCGCCCGCCAAACCAGTTGGGCCACCGCCCTTTAATTTCACCACCAAACATTCAGGATTGGATCAACTGATCGCGGCAAACGCGACGCGACACAACGTTGACCCATTGTTGATTTATCTGGTGATGCAGCAGGAATCAGGCTTCAATTATCGAGCGGTTTCCAGCGCAGGCGCGCGCGGCCTGATGCAATTAATGCCCGGCACAGCGCGGCAATTAGGTGTCCGCAATATTCACGATCCAGTTGAAAATGTTGAGGCAGGGACGCGCTACCTCAAGACTTTATTGCAACGATTTAATGGCGACATCAATCTGGCCTTAGCGGGTTACAACGCAGGCGAAGAAGCGGTCGTGCGCTATGGTTATCGCGTGCCGCCATATCGAGAAACGATGAACTATGTGCGGCGCATTAGCTGGGCATATCATCAGTTCAGAAAGTAAGGGAGTTTTTATGAAACGATTCACGAGCCTCCTGTTCGTCTTCATGGCCTCACTCACTCTTTCTGTGTCGGCGCAAACCTCACGCGGAACCACGCCTGCGCCGAAGCAATCAACCCCGCCTCCCCGCGAAATCTTAACCAACGAGTCCATCATCAATTTGGTCAAAGCAGGCTTCAAAGAGAAAACGATTGTGACCCTCATGCGAACGTCACCAGTGAATTTTGATTTGTCTTCGACCAAGCTAATTCAATTGAAAAAAAATGGCGTCAATGAAGATGTCATTCAGGCGATGATTCAGCGGCAGGCCTTACAATCGGGCGGAGTAGACGCCTTCACCTTGCGCGATGACGAATTTTTCAATGCCGACGACGAAGCGTTTTTCAAATCCTCGCCACGCCTGTCGTTGCCCGAAATGAAACGAAATGATTCGACGGGCAGCTCAAGAGACACCGAGATTTTCGGCTCACGCTCTGGCGGGCAAAGTCAAACGCGCAGTCGTGGCGGCTTAAATGGGGAGCGTTCCGGTTCCAGTGAAACTTCTGGCTCAGCAACTGTTCGCATCATCAAACCGCCAACCGAAAGCAGCGAACCAAAACTCGAACGCGCGCCGCGCATCAACAATAAAAACGTCATTGATATGGTGCAAGCAGGCTTTTCCGAAGGCACAATTTTGCGCAAGATTGAACTGGAACAAGTGGAGTTCGACCTCTCGCCCCAGGCAGTCATAGAACTACGCAAAAATCGTGTGAGCGACAAAGTCCTCAAAGCGATGCGCGAAGCGATGGACGATAGCAAATAATTTTTACCGCCCCTGATGAAACGCTGTTTTTTCTGCATTTCTCTGCTCACTTTTTTCTTCGCTACGGTTTCAGCGCAACCCTCGCCATCACAATCCAGCAAGTCTTCCGAAACAGAAGCAGTCCTCAAAATTGACACGCGCGAAGTGTTGTTGCCGGTCACCGTGCGTGATCGTTCGGGGCAATTCGTGCCAAACCTCAAAGCCAGTAACTTTTCCATCTACGAAGACAATGCACAGCAACCGATCACTTCGTTTAGTCTGAAACAATTGCCGGTCCACGTTGTCTTGCTGATTGATACCAGCAGCAGCGTCACGCGCGAAATAGAGGATTTCAAGCAGGCGGCAATGAATTTTGCCGCGCGACTTGATCCCAACGATCAGCTTTCGCTCATCAAGTTCGATGACAAAGTGGAACTGGTGATGGACTGGTCAATGAACCGCAATGCGCTGAAACGTGCCTTAAATCGGCTAACGACTGGAATGTTCACAAACTTCAATGACGCATTATGGCTTGCCGCGCGCGACCAACTCAACCGCATCACAGGACGCAAAGCAATCATTGTATTGACTGACGGCATTGACAGCGGGCGCGGTCACAAAACGCAAGCGCAGGCGCTGCGCGCATTGATCGAGGCCGAAACGCCCGTGTACGTCGTGAGCAAAACCGAGATTCAACGCAGCACCGAGCAACGCGAATTGGAGTCGTACGGCAACCCTGTTTCCGCGCCCAATCGCATTCGAGTGGATGGCTTGCAGATGTCGCTGGCGGCATTGGAACAAAGCGAGCAATGGCTGCTGAAGCTTACCGAAGAAACCGGCGGGCGATTGTTCCTGCCCAAAGGTTTTGCCGAACTCAGCGATGTCTATCAACAAGTCGCCGACGAATTACGCAGTCAATATGTGATCTTTTATACGCCCCAAAATGGAAACCGTGATGGCGGCTATCGTACCGTGCGAGTAAAAGCCAACTGCAAAGATTGCCGCGCCACTTCACGCCTGGGCTACTATGCGCGATAAGTTTTGTTGCTGTAAAAACGCGGCGCGGATACAAGCGGCACAATTTATTCGTAGAGCGTTCAGACGCCCATCAGGTTTATGTCCGGCCTGTCAGTCTTCACAATCTGTGAAACTATAGCATCCAAGAAAAAGAGTTTCCGCGTGTTGCCAAACCGTCTCGGATGGCAGAAGGAATTACCCCTTATCAATCGTTCATTGTTCATTGGATGCACAGGAAGTTTGTCACTGCATTCAATGAGCAATGAAGAAGGGACAAGGGATAATTGTGGTGATTGTTCCTCCACTGAGAAAAACTTTTTCTTAAGTTCTATAGGATAGGCGTATTTATGCAATCAACCGAGATCAATCAAATCTCTCTGCCAAAGGCGAGGAAAGCATTCTATCGTTTTCTTGGCTTACTCTTGGTTGCCAGCGACGTTGACTTGTTGATTTGGGCTTACCATTTTCTGCCCATACTTTATGCCAAAATGTCTGGCCTGAAATTTGAGATTTGAGATTAGCCGAGGCCGCAGCACGCCATACGCTTCGCACCCCCACCCCCCTGGCGTTCCCCGAAAAAAGCATTGCACGGCGTTTGCCCGCGATGCTATATTCCGCCGCGTTTCACCGAAAAGCCGAACCAGCATCTGCATCCGAATCGCTTCACTACGAACTGATGCGGGCGACGAAAGAAATTACTAATTGAAGAACACCGAATTCAGCCAACGTAGGAAATTCTAAAACCGGAAATTAACAAATCTACAGACGCTTTGCGATGAGGAAATTATGAGTGAGACCATCGAACTAGCCCTTAATTCTGAACCAGAGACAGAAAAGGTAGATTTCAAAGAGCATATTGATGTCACATCAAAGGGGGATTGGTGTGAAGTCATAAAGGACATCGTCGCAATGGCGAATTCCGGAGGCGGGGTTTTACTCATTGGAGTCAATGATGAGGGTGAAATCGCTAATAAAGACGTCACCCCAGTTATCAATTATGATCCTGCAAAAGTAACTGATAAAATTTTCTCTTATACGGGAAAGCATTTTAGCGACTTCAATATAAAACCTGTTTTCAAAAGTGAATATACAATTGTCGCAATCGAAGTTAGGGGCGTTTCAATACCGCTCGTATTCATATCTCCTGGAAATTATCAAGGACTAGATGGCAAACCCAAATTAGCTTTCAGTGTTGGTACAGTTTACTTTCGTCACGGTGCTAAAAGTGAGCCTTGCACCTCAGATGATCTACAAAGATTTTTGAATAGAGAAATCGATAACGTAAAATCCTCCTGGTTGGAAGGCATTAGAAAGGTAGTTGAGGCACCTCAGGGGTCAACCATAATGATAGTTCCGACAAAACCTCAGGATTCATATTCGGGCTACTCTCAAGCGGTAAGGCTAACAGATGACATATCTGCTCCTATAAATAGACGGCTTGACCCTAACGAAACGCACCCTGACAGGCAGGTTGACATAATTAGAAAATTCAACGAACGACTATATGGCACCCGATCCATAAATACACATGATTTTCTATGTGTGAAAGTGGTTCATAATATTACCAACATACCAATGTTTTATTATAAGCCGTTATATGGCAGTCCTAGGTATAGCCCCGAATTCCTTGAATGGCTGATCGAGAGATATTCAGAGACTCCTACTTTTTTTGATGAATGTAAAGTCAAATATCAGGAAGTTACGACTGCGAAGGGTAGGATTCAAGGGTAGTAATTTAACACATCGTTATTTCCCCCGAAACGGATATCCAAACTGCGCAAGAAACCCTTTCGGATAATTCGGCATATTCACGCCATACTCTTTCGGGAACTCATCGCCCGGCAAATAAAACGTCCCAAACATCCGATCTATACACGAAAAGAACACGAGCCTGACGGCAAGAATGAATTTACTTTTCGCGGCGCACGATTGAAAATGTCCAGCGTGAAAAGCAGAGACGAGGCCTGACAGATGAGTGAAATTGTAACGCAAGTATCCGACAAGAAACGCGCTGCCGTTCGAGGCACGGCTGACGCAAGCCATCTGGCTGACGCAAGCCATCTGTACGAACCACTTTTCTTTGGTGATTGGGAAAAAAGCTGGGCGTCGCCGCGTCAACGAAAGGCATTTATACAGCACATTTGTGACCGCATCGTAACTGTGTTTCAGCCGGAGAAAATCATTCTGTTCGGCTCGCAAGCCTACGGAAAACCGACGCCGGAGTCTGACATTGATCTGCTGGTCGTGATGCCATACGAAGGTAGAAGCGCAATCGGGCAAGCTGTCCATATTGTTACAACACTGAAACTATGTTTGCCCTTGGACTTGTTCGTTTACAGTAAGCAGCAGCTTCAAGAACGATTGAAGATCGGAGACCGCTTCGTCAAAGAAATTATGGACAAAGGGAAATTGATCTATGCAGCCCCTGACAATTGAATGGATCGAGAAGGCAGAAGGTGATTGGAACGCCGCGCTGAGTTTGTAGCGCGTGCGCAAGAATCCAAGCTACGATGCAGTCTGTTATCACACGCAACAAGCCGCAGAGAAATATCTCAAAGCGCGTTTAGAAGAAGCAGGCTCGGCAATTCCAAAAATTCATGATCTCACCACCCTCTTGCAAATCGCGGTGACAATCGAACCAAATTGGATTGTGTTATCAACACCGCTTGCCAGCTTGAATCCCTTTTCTGTCGCCTATCGGTATCCAGGACGAACAGCGACGAAAGCAGATGCGAAAATAGCCATAGCCAATTGCCGCGATGTGCGCCGCGTGATTCGACTCGCATTCAATCTTCCAGTTTGAGTTTGCTTCATTTCCCCCGAAACGGATACCCAAACTGCGCCACAAACCCTTTCGGGTAATTCGGCATATTCACACCATACTCTTTCGGGAACTCATCGCCCGGCAAATAAAACGTCCCAAACATCCGATCAATAAACGAAAAGAACACGGCGTAGTTTTTGTTGTAGGCCGCCGGATCAGACGTGTGATGCCAATGGTGAAATTGTGGCGTCGAAATAATGTGCTTCAGCCAGCCAAACTTCCAATTCACATTGGCGTGAATGAAGACCGCATGAAACGAAATGATCACGATGTACACGGCAAACACACCGGGCGTGATGCCCAACAAATACACAGGAATAAACGATGCCGCGCGCACGGCAAACATGTCTATGAAGTGGGTGCGCGATCCGGCCAACCAATCCATCGCTATCGTGGAATGATGAATGGAATGGAACATCCACAGTCGTTCGTTTTCGTGAAAGATGCGGTGCGCCCAATATTGCACGACATCCGTGCAAAACAACGCGAGGAAAAGTTGCACGACGAATGGCGTAGCCTGGACCTTGGACTGAAAGCCTTTCAAGCCAAGATCGCCGAACAGAATCGTCGCAGGCGCTTGCGCGATGATGCCGAAGATTTGCACAAACAAATGGCTGATGACGAAGTACGTGAAATCCGTTTTCCATTCGCCGTGCAACGTGTATTGCTGCACTTTTTGCGGGAATAAGGCTTCAATCGGAATGAAGATCACCGCAAGCAAGACCAAATCCAGCACAAGCCAATCCAGTCCAATCGGGAACGGGCTTTCATGCACGGCACCCGCTTCGACCTTCCATCCGCCGAGCATAATGGCTGCCGCTGAAAACAAAATACCAGTAACCGCCAATCGCTTTTGTTTATTCAGCAAAAAGCTGACCAGGCCCAAAATAAACGAGGCGATCAACAGTACCATCAGAATGACGCGCAGGATTTCGACCGGATAGGCTTTGCGCAAATCCGGCGTCGTCAGATACGACGGAAACATGAAACACAAGACGGCGATGAATGAGAGGACGCCGAAAAAGACCGAGAGATAACCGCTGATCCAGCCTTGACCAAACGATTTGGCAAAATCTTCTTTGACGGGCATGCGAGGATTCCTTTCTTGCTTATTTTCTTCCACGAAGTCACACGAAAGAGCACGAAGTTTTTTCCGACCTGATTCACAAGATTTTCAGGATTATTGCCAATATCGCAGTCATCTTGTTCATCAGGTCAATCCTGTCTGATTCTTCTTCGTGCTTCTTCGTGTGACTTCGTGGATAAAGGGTGAACGTACACTTCGTAAAGATAGTCGTTTCGCGCGTTATTGCCAATCCCCTGCCATTCGATTTATTGTAGCGAGCGTAATTCCTATCAAACTATCTGGAGGAAAAATGAACCGACGAGATTTTATTGCCACGGGTCTCACCGCGACAGCGGCGACGACGCTAACCGACATCAACCTGAGCGCCTCAACACCTGCCCCGAAACACAATTTCAAGTTGAACTATGCCCCGCATTTCGGCATGTTCAAAAACCACACGGGCGATGATTTGCTGACGCAATTGCAGTTCTTCAAAGACCAGGGCTTCAACGCCATCGAAGACAACGGGATGCCGCAACGCCCGATTGCCGATCAGGAAAAAATCGGACGCGGCCTCGCCGATCTGAAAATGACAATGGGCGTATTTGTCGCCACCAAAGATTTCGCCAATCCGACTTTTGCCGTCACCACCTGGAAGCCGGAGATGCGCGAGCCAATCCTGAAAGAAATCCGCGAAGCTGTCGAAATCGCCAAACGATGCAACGCCAAATGGTGTACGGTTGTGCCGGGTTGTCACGACGAACGGCTCGATTGGGATTATCAAACTGCCAGCGTGATTGATATGTTTCGCCGATGCGCCGACATTTGCGAAAAGGCCGGACTGGTGATGGTGATGGAACCGCTGAACACGCGCCGCGACCATCCGAAGCTCTTTCTGACTAAGATTTCGCAAGGCTATCTGATTTGCCGCGCCTGCAATTCGCCTTCGGTCAAGATTCTTTACGATATGTATCACCAGCAAATCACCGAGGGAAACATCATCCCGAATATTGATCTGGCCTATGACGAAGTTGCGTACTTCCAAGTTGGCGACAATCCCGGACGCAAAGAGCCGACGACGGGCGAAATGAACTATCGCAACATCTTCAAACACATTCACAGCAAAGGCTTCAAAGGCGTCGTTGGAATGGAACACGGCGTCAAAGATGCGCGCACGAAAGAAGGCGAAATGGCCTGCATCGAAGCGTACGCGTGGAGCGATAATTTCTAAATCGCTTTTCTCTTCCACGAAGACACACGAAGGTTCACGAAGCAGGATACAAAGTGATTTTCTCTTCGTGCTCCTTCGTGCTCCTTCGTGGATAAATAGCAACTTCATCCCAATTGAGACTTTCCGATGAAAACCAGATTCCTTTTCCTTGCCCTGAGTTTTGGGCTGTGTTTATTCACCGCATGCGACTCACAGCCGGATGCCAACAAACCTGCCATGACAGATTCCAAACCTGCTGCCACTGCGGCGAAGTACAAATTGATGACGCTCGATCCCGGTCACTTTCACGCCGCGCTCGTGCAAAAATCCATGAACGATCTAGTGTCACCAAC
>JAEUQN010000194.1 GCA_016789725.1 Blastocatellia bacterium
AAGGTGACGCTTCGATGTCAAAGGACAATTCGTCAGGCCAGCACGCGGGGGCGCGGGCGTACCCAGACCGCATCTGGATGGCAACCACAGCGGTGGCGGTGCTGGTCGCATTGGCAGCGCTGCCCTTCGCCGTGAAGTATCTGCGCCAGTCGCCGCCCGCTGCGCCGGTCTCCTTCATCGCTGCCATCGCCGCGCCAGAGAAGGCTACGGCCATTGCGGGACCGGTGCTTTCCCCCGATGGCCGCCAACTGGTTTTCGTTGCGGTCGTCGAAGGCAAGAGCAGTCTTTGGCTGCGTCCGCTGGGTTCGCTCACGGCGCAACAGTTGCCCGGCACGGAGGGCGTTAACGGCATTCCTTTCTGGTCGCCGGACAGCCGCTCAATTGGTTTCGCTGCCGGGGGCCAACTCAGGAAACTTGATCTCGCGGGCGGTGCGTCACAAACGCTGTGCCAGTTGCCAGCAAACAGCGGGTCTGAGGGCACGTGGAATCGCGACGGGGTCATTCTCTTCTCGGGCCGTGTAGCGATTTATCGTGTCCCGGCGACGGGCGGCGAGCCGGCGCCGACACTGCGTGCAAAACAGCCGAATCTTTACCGCGGGCCAGTCTTTTTACCTGACGGTCGCCACTTCCTCGTTCTCACCACTCAGCCGGGAGCGATGGAGCTTCATCTTGCCGCGCTCGACAGTCAGGAGACCACGCGCCTGTTGGCGACGGATTCACAGGCGAGCTATGCCAACGGTCATCTGCTTTTTGCGCGCGCAGGCGCCTTGCTCGCCGCGCCTTTCGATGCTGACAGCCTGAAACACACGGGCGAGCCTTTCGTGATCGCGGACAAGGTAAGAGTTTCCCTTTGGGGAAACGGGTTCTTTTCCGTCTCCGACAACGGCAGCCTGGTCTACGATCCAAACACGCTCACCGACACTCGGCAACTGACCTGGCTGGATCGCACGGGCAAGCCGCTCGGCACGGTCGGGCCAGTGGGCGAGTATGAATCTCCCAGTCTGTCGCCCGACGGGAAACGGGTCGCGGTGGGGCGACGTGATCCGTAGACCCGCAACTGGGACATCTACGTGATAGACCTCGCGCGGGGCCTCAGTTCGCGGCTGACCTTCGATTCGGGCGAAGATCGCTATCCGGCCTGGTCGTCCGATGGCAGTCGCATCGCCTGGACTGCGACTCGCGGCGGGGCCTGGCAGATCTATCAAAAGTTGTCGAGCGGAGTCGGGGCGGAAGAGGTGCTGCTTAAATCAGACGTTAACTTAGGTTCCGGCAGTTGGTCGGCGGATGGCCGCTTTCTTCTCTACACTCGGGATGAGCCGAAAACGAATACTGATATTTGGGTGCTACCGATGGCGGCAGACCGACAGCCCACCGTGTTTTTGCAGACGCCGTTCATCGAGAGAGATGGAAGTTTCTCGCCCGACGGGCGCTGGATCGCTTACGCCTCAAACGATCAGGGAAGGCCCGAGGTGTACGTGCAGACCTTTCCCGTTTCGGGTGGCAAATGGCAGATTTCGACCAATGGCGGATTGAGATCACTGTGGCGCAGCGATGGCAAAGAGTTGTACTACGTTTCCGCTGACGGGAAGTTGATGGCGGTGGAGGTGAAGCCGGGCGGCAGCTTCGAGGCGACCGCGCCCCGGGCGCTCTTTGATCTTGCGCCCGTGCGGGCGGGCGGCGGTTATACGGTGACGGCGGAGGGAGATCGCTTCCTCGTGACGAACTGGACGGCGGAGGCGAAGAAATAATGTTGCGCGCGCATGTAGAGCGATTTGCCAAATCGCTGCTGACCAGGGCAGCCGCCGCGATTTAGCCAATCGCTCTACAACGATGTTGACGAATCACTATTTCATAAACCCGCTCGCGCGACTGAACTTGGAGCTCAATTCATCATTCAACGGATCATCCAGCGCGAGCAATTTGCGCAGTGATGGACTCAGCCGATCCTGCACTTCCCGGCTCAACAATTCTTTTTGATATTGCTGCTGCGGTTTGTCCCAGCGGCAGTAAAAGCTATGCAAAGCGCGGCGATGATTCGCAGTCCGATTGGCCGTTGCGCCGTGCCACATATGTGTGTTCATCACGACGACCGTGCCAGCTTTTTCGAGCAGCAGTTGTTCGTCCGGGTGGGGGGCGGACGCATCGGCTAACACTTTCTCCGGCAATTGCCCGACTTTGTGCGAGCCGGGGACAAAACGTGTCGTGCCATTGTCCGCCGTAAAATCGTCAAGCAACCAGATCGTATTGCAAATCCAAAAGCCTTTTTCGTCCGGCACTGCACCGACATCGCAATGCAACGGCTGCGTCCAATCGGAATGCGGGTTGGCCGAGCGAAAATTCAGGCTGCTGAGTTTGATCTCGTCTTTGATGACGTGGCGCACGTAGGGCAAAAGGTTCGGATCAGACACCAATTGCTCAAAGAGTTCGCCACAATTCACCAGATTCGCCAGCCGTCGCGTCTGTGGTTCCTGCCGATATTCGGCCCCGGCGCTGTCTCCCTGCGCAGCATAAATCTCCTCACAACGTTGGCGTAACGCCTCCAAACGCGCGGGGGATAAAAAATCTCGCAGGATGACATATCCTTCCTCATCCAGTTGTCGTTGTTCCTGTTGTGTCAGCGTAAATTCTTGTGTGCTCATAATGCGCATCATAGCGAGCAAAATTAAGTTTGCAAAACCAGTTTGGCTCGCTTGACAAAGAAGGATGTGACGAGTAACCTCCCAACTTCGATTTGACGCGGGGTGGAGCAGCCTGGTAGCTCGTTGGGCTCATAACCCAAAGGTCGTAGGTTCAAATCCTACCCCCGCAACCAGATAAAAAAAGCCACTGTGACTCAGTGGCTTTTTGCTTTTTATGTGTGGTTCCTTGCTACTTCGTGGTCTGTTTCTCACGTCGAAATTCTTCGATTAACGCCTTCTCTTCTGCGCCCATCGCGTCCAGTTTTTTCAGCCACGCTTTCTTGTACGGTTTCAGCGCGTCCACAATCGTCTCGGCTACTGCCAGGTTGCGGAACCATTTTTTATTGGCGGGAACGATGTGCCAGGGCGCGTCTTTCGTGCTGCATTCATTGATCGCGTCTTCGTACGCGGCGGTGTAATCGTCCCAATATTCGCGCTCCTTCCAATCGCCCGCCGACAGCTTCCACGCTTTCGTTGCATCCTGTTCGCGTTCGAGCAACCGTGCCTCTTGTTCCTCTTTGCTAATGTGCAAATAGAACTTCAGCACAATCGTATTGGAATCCACGAGCAACTGCTCAAAGTTGTTGATGTGGTCGTAGCGTGCTTTCCAAACCTTTTTGGGGGCAAGATTGTGAACCCGCACGACCAGCACGTCTTCGTAATGCGAGCGATTGAAAATTGTCATTTGCCCGCGCCCCGGCGTTTGTTGGTGGACGCGCCAAAGAAAGTCGTGCGCAAGTTCGTTCGCGGTCGGCACCTTGAACGATGCCACGTTGCATGCTAACGAATTTAGTGGCCCCGTCACCACGCGAATCGTGCCGTCTTTGCCGCTGGTGTCGCGGCCTTGCAGCACAATCAACACGCTGTGATCACTCGCCGCATACAGCAATTCCTGCAACTCCATCATCTCTTTGCACAACGCTGCTGTTTTGGCGTCGGCTTCTTCGCGCGTGAGTCCAGCATCGTATTCAGGATCAAAACTCTTGAGTTTTATTTTCTTTTTGCCTGTGATGCGAAAGGTATAGCTCATGGTTATGCCGCTCCATGTTTCTTAAACCACGACAGCAATCGTTTCCAGGCCTCTTGGGCATCGTCTTTTTTGTAGCTCGGACGATAATCAGCGTGGAAGCCGTGTTGCGCCTCAGGGTAAACAACAAACTCCGACTTACTTTTGCCTTTCGCCAGTTCCGCTTTCATCTGATCCACGGAAGCGAGCGGAATGCCGCCGTCTTTGCCGGCATATAATCCAAGCACTGGCACTTTCAGCGACGCTGCAATTTCCGTCGGGTGTTTCGGTTGTAAATCAAGGCGCGGGGTCGGTGGAACTAATCGGCCATACCAAGCGACACCCGCTTTCACTTTGGGATTGTGTGCGGCATAGAGCCACACGATGCGCCCGCCCCAGCAAAAACCCGTGATGCCGAGCTTCCTGGTATTGCCTTTGTTCTTGCCAGCCCACACAACGGCGGCGTCCAGGTCCGACAGCACCTGTGCATCCGGGACTTTTTGCACGACCGGGAAAATCTGATTCATTTGTAACTTCGACACATCGCCTTGCCGAAAATACATTTCAGGCGCAATCGCCAAAAAACCAAGTTTGGCGAAACGGCGGCAGATGTCTTTGATATGTTCGTGAACACCAAATATTTCCTGCACAACCAACACGGTCGGAAAGTTTTTGCCTTTCGCTGGCATCGCGTGATACGCGGGGATTTCGACATCTTTCGTCGGAATTTTGACTTCGCCGGCCACAATGCCATTCGTGTCGGTGGTGATAACCTCCTGCGCATTGATGGGCTGGACGGCGAGCGCAAAGCCGGTGCAAAGCGAAGTCGCCATAAAGCCGCGCCGATTGACTTTCTTTTCGGGAAATAAGCTATTGAGGTCTTCAAGCATAAGGGTGAACTCCTTCTTCAGGTTTAGACGTGAACGGGACTGTACGATAATTCCCCGTCCGCTTTCTTGTATTTGAATGCGATATAGCCAAGCCAGCCATAAAATCCAATCACGACCAGAATGACAATCCAGCCGCGAATATAGCCGATGGCGCTGTTGTGAAAAAACTCCATCGTCGAACTGATAAATTCGGCCTGTCCGCTTTTCGGCTGTAAGACGCTGGTCGTGGTTTTCAAAATCCACGCCAGCAGCAAAATCAAAAATACCCAGCCGTAATTGCGCCGCAGCCGCCGCGCCATCGCCTGATGCAACGACATGTAAAATTGCGGATTGCGAATATCGCGGCCTAATTCGCGCATCCAGTCGTATTCCTGAAAATTGTCAGCCACAAAGATTGCACCATAGTAATTGCGCTCGACCAGACGCACGCGCCGCCGATAGACATCAAAGAACCGATAGCGCCGCGATTCAATCACCAGCAACAAATACACCAGCACCATGCCAAACAGCAAAACACCGTGATGCGCCTGCGCTGACGAAAGCGAAACCGAGAGCAACGCCGCAACCACCGTAATTGCCCAGTTCGTCGTGCGGTCCATACGGTCGCGCCAGCTCTGCATGCGAGCCATCTCGCCGCGATAATAATGCGCCAGCGTGTTGACATATTCCGCAGCCGTAGTCGGTGTGATGATCCGCTCAGGTTTTGGTGAGGGAACAGACATCATAAAACCTCCTATCTCGCGGCGCGGCACCATCACATCTGCTTGATAAAACCGCGCAGCCGCAACCAGTTTTCCAGCAGTTTCGGCCACGAATTCAATGAGTTGTCATACGGCGCTAAGCCAACACCATGGCGTCCATGCTCATAGATGTGCATTTCGTATGGCACTTTGTTTTTGCGCAAGGCTTCGGCAAACAGAATGCTGTTTTCGACAGCGACCGCCGCATCATCCATTGTGTGAAAGAGAAATGTCGGCGGCGTCTTGGCGGTGACTTGTTTCTCATTCGACATCAATTCGACCAGCTTGGAATCAGGCGTTTCGCCGAGTAAATTTTTACGCGAGCCTTTATGCACAAACGCTTCGTTGGTAAGCGTGATGACCGGATAGCACAGAATCGCTACGTCAGGCCGCGAACTGACACGATCAATCAGATCACTCGCGTTTTTATCGCCGTCGTCAAAATGCGTCGCCAGCGTCGCTGTCAAATGTCCTCCCGCCGACGAACCCATAATGCCAATGCGGTTCGGATCAAGTTTCAATTCGTCTGCCTTCGACCGCAAATACCGAATCGCCCGCGACGCGTCCAGCATCGGCGCAGGATGTTGATACGGCGCGACGCGATATTTCAACACGGCAACCGTGATGCCGATGCCATTCAAAAACTTCGCGTAATCATAGCCTTCGTGATCGGCCAGTCCTCCATAACCACCGCCCGGACAAACGACCATGGCCGCGCCCGTCGCCAGGTGCTGCGCAGGTTTATAAATCTGGATCGAAGGAATGTCCGCAGGCGCAGAACCTTTGGCAAGTGGCGCACCACCGGGCCAGAGCGGAATCGCTTCAGGACGCGGTTCGTTGCGTTGGGCAAGCGTGATGGTTGTAATCAGGAATGTAAGCAAGGCAGCTTTGAGCATTCGATCTTGACCTTTCAGATTTTGGATTTGGGAACGTTTTTACGAAGGAAGTTATAGCGCGGAGTTGAATGGAGTGCAAAGCGAAAAGGGCGACCCGTGCAGATCGCCCATTGGCAGAAACCGGATTTTGTTGAAAGTTATTTCACCTTCTTGGCACTCACAACCACAATCATCGCGCTATCGGCTGCGCCCATATTCGTAGTGCCAACCACATATAATCCGCCTTCGCTCAGGCTGAGTTCTGTGTTGATTCCGATATCTTGATATTGAATTTCTCCCGGACGGGTTTGCAACGGAACGCGTAAGCCAAAGTTAAATCTGCCGATGCGAATTGCTTGATTTCCCGTGCTGTCAGTCGCCAACCGGACGGATGACATTTTGCATTGCATAAAGACCGGATTACCACCAGTAATCGCCTGCTTCGTCCCGCTGGATTCAATACTTCCCCCATCGTTGACACGATTGAGAAACGTATCAACGAAACGATAATGCTTATACCTCAGAGTGGCTTTGAGTTGCGTTAAGACAGGATCAATCTCTTTGGGAAATGGCGTGGAATCCCCTGCTTCGTCGGAGGCGGCAATCAAATAAATTTGCAGTTGAATGCTAATCGGCGCAGGATCAGGAACATCCAGCCGTTTGAGCGCCGCCTCGATAGCCGCAATATTTTCCGGCAGATCGCGCACAGTGATCGTTTTGAGTTCATTGTTTGGATCAATGCGGGAACCGGGTCGCCCACTTCCCAAAGCAGCGATTGCATTGACCAACGTATTCGGGAATTTATGTTTAACCTCGAACAGCTTCACTTGAAACTTGCTTGGGTCTTCTTTGGCTGGTTCATTATTTGTTTGCGCCAGCGCAGAAAACGAAAAGATAAATGTCAGGATCAGGATCAGTGCTTTGCTTTTCATAGATATTCTCCAACGTTATTTAGAGTCTTCTGCGGGAGTCGTCCGCGCAGGTTCTTTCGGTGTGAGCCAGAGGATGCGAATGTTCGGGTCTGCCGTTTGAAACTCCATCCTAAGCATTTCGGGTTCATTGGTGTTTTTGTCAGGCGGCAGAATTGCATTCTCAGCAGGCGGCGGCGGCGGCAGAGTAAAGCCCAGGGTGTCAACCCTGGGAAAGATGGAAACAGCCTCGCTAGTCACAGATGGGGCGATAACGGCTGAGGCAATTTGACCATCAACGATTGTCGCCCTTTCAGGACTGAGCTGTTTTATTGCGCTGTTCTCAGGGTGGCGTTCACTTCCGCGAACTCCACCTTGGGCTTGATGCTTGCGCCCCATTCGGGGCTGAAACGGTTGCGCGGCGGGAGGTGTTTTTATGTCTGGCGATTTGCGCACGACAGCCAAGTCAGATTTAGAGACATTCGCCCCACTCGCCACCGGATTATCAATGGATTTCCCACCGCGCTGACGGATTGCCACACCAACGACCAGCAAAATTACAGCCGCCGCGAACGCGAATTTCCAATTCCAAATCGGTTGCCACCACGCAGCGAATGCTGGGCGCGTAGCGGGTTGAGCAATGCGCTTCATTACGGCGCTCCGCACCTCGACGAACATCGCTTCGTCAAATGCAGGCATCGCCACGGATCGCAGCAACGACTGGCTCGCTTCAAATTCGGCGACGGTCGCACGGCAAGCGGCACATGTTTCGAGGTGGTGACTCACCTGCTGCATCTCGGCAGCATCCAAATCGGCTTCGATAAATAACGGGATGAGTTGTTCAGCTTTTTTGCAGTTCATCATTAGCGATGACCTCCTTTCAGGAAGCGGTCGCGGTATTGTTTGATCTTGGTGCGCGCCGCGCTGATTTGCGAACGCACGGTCGTTGCGGACGACCCTAAAATTCGCGCGACTTCTTCGGTCGAAATCCCTTCCAAATCGCGCAATACAATCGCGGCGCGTTCTTTCTCACTCAGCGTGGATAAAGCCCGCATCACAATTGCCTGTTCTTCAGCCTGGATCGCCGCGCGTTCGGAATCATCGCAGCTCGCTAAAATCGGCAACTTTCCCGCTTCCTGTTCCGCTTCAAAGGACAAATACCGATTCCCACGTTTGCGCGCCACGTCGTGGCAAACATTGATGACAATACGATAGAGCCAGCCCGCGAATTCCTGTTGCGCGTCGTATTTGGGTAAATGTTTGTAGAGCCGCAAAAACACTTCCTGTGCCGCGTCGCGCGCATCCTCGACATTGCCAAGCATGCGCCACGCTGTTGCCATCACACGTTGTTGATGGGCGAGCAGTAATTGCTCAAAGGCTACCGCATCGCCTCTCTGCGCGCGTTCAATGATCGTGTTCGTGTCGTAGCGACTGCTCTGGGAAATTTGTTCCATCACAAGAGCGATGTCGGCAACGTTGCTGCTCATCTCTTCAACCTCCATCTTGCTCTGTCATTGTGAACTACTCCGCTTCGGGAAAAAACGTTGAGAAGAAAATCATCGTTGTGGAAAATCTGTGTCCTTTCTCCGTGTGATGATCTAACGCGTGTGACAAGAATATGGTGTCAAAATATCATTCGGTACACACAATCACCGCTGCAAACCAGGATTGCACCATCCCACCAGATCACGGTTCTTGTCTGAACTCTTGCCAAGTCGCTGCTAAAGAATGTCCTCGCAGGGCGAATTCGCAGGACTTTCCAGTTGTCACGGCAATCATCAGAATTCCATCATGTTTCCCCGACAATTTTCATTTCAAATTCACCTGCCCTACTGCACAGGTATGAATATGGTGATAAAAAAACTTCTCTCCGTTTCACTCACGGTGGCGCTCTGCCTCCCGTTAACGTCACTGAACGTGGTGGCGCAATCATCAACTAATAAACAACAATCACGAGGAAAACAAAAAGCCAAGCCAAAACTCGCTCCTGATCTTGTCGCCTTGCTGGAACAAGATGCCGAAGTCGAAGTAGCCCGCTTGCAGGGGAAAACACTTTCAGAAATTCGTCGCCTGCGGCAAAACCGAAAGCAATCATCCGATGAGGCACCTGAGTCGGGCCGAGTTCGGGTGAATGGAGTCTCACTCCCAACGACAGAAACGGCCCCGGAAGAAACACAAAGCTTCATTGTCCAACTCAATCCGGGAACGCCTGACATTGTGTTACAAGAAAAATTAGCATTGCTGAAAGGTCGCATCAGTCGAAAGCTCAACGCAATGGGATTAGCCACGATTGAAGCGCCTCGCACCGCAATCCGCCAACTGGCCGCCCAGAACGAGGTCGCCTACGTCAGCCCGGATCGCCCGGTCCGTTCAAACGGTCACCTCAGCGCAACCACAGGCACAGCGCAAAGCCGTAAAGCTTCGCTATTCTCGTCTTATGATGGCCGAGGTGTCGGTATTGCCATCATTGATAGCGGCGTCGAGACAAGTCACTTAATGCTCGCCCGCATGCCGGGCCTGGTTGGAGGGCTGGTCAACAAAGTAACACTGGTCACCGGACTTGATGCTGGCGCTGACCCCTATGGACACGGGACCCACGTTGCTTCAATGCTCGGTGGAGGCTCTGGACCCTTACAGGGCTATTACGAAGGGATTGCGCCGGGGTCTGATCTCTACAATCTGCGGGTGCTGGAAGATAATGGACAAGGAGCCACAAGTACAGTCATTACGGCCTTGAATTGGTGTGTGACCAATAAGAAGGCTTATAACCTGCGAGTCGTCAACCTGAGTTTAGGGGCGGCGGCGAAAGACAGTTACAAAAACGATCCGTTGTGTTTGGCTGCGCGTCGCGCGGTAAATGCTGGACTTGTAGTTATCGCCGCAGCAGGCAACGATGGAAAAGATGCGGCAGGCAATAAAATCTATGGAGCGATTCATTCGCCCGGCATTGACCCCTCAGTCATCACAGTCGGCGCAGCAAATACGTTCGGAACTGACAAACGGTCAGACGATGGGGTGGCAACGTACAGTTCACGTGGCCCGACTCGTGGTTATACGACGGACGAGAACGGCGTCAGACATTACGATAACCTGATCAAACCTGACTTGATTGCTCCGGGGAACAAATTGATTGGAGCTTCCTCGAAAGGACATCAAACCAGTCTTTCCAGTCATAACAATATCCTACGCGTCTATCCGTCGCTAAATGCCTCGCCGCTTGATTTGAACGGCCTGCGGATGATGTACTTGAGCGGGACTTCGATGTCGGCTCCGGTGGTTGCAGGCACCGCAGCTTTAATACTTCAAGCCAATCCCAGTCTCACTCCGAACCTGGTCAAAGCGATTTTGATGTACACGGCGCAACCACTTCAGGGGGCCAACATGTTTGAGCAGGGCGCAGGCTTACTCAATGTTGACGGGGCCATGCGCATTGCGAAGATCGTCAAAACAACTTTACCCAAAACAGTCGGCAGTTCGTTACTCACACAGTCACTCCCCTCTCTTCAAAGCACAATTGCCGGAGAAACCTTCAAATGGTCTGGTGGCATTATTACGAATTGGGGCTTTCTGACAGGTAGTGCCTTGATGACAAAATGGCAAAGCATTTATGCGCTCGGTGGGCTGCTTGCGGATGCCTCATCGTATACGGACGGAGCCATCATCCGGGTGGAGGGAGCAACCTCCGATGGCGTCGCCTTTTATCCAGGTGTAGTCAATATCACAAGCAGCGGCATTGCGCTTGCCGATGGCATTGCTCTCGCCGATGGAATCGCTTTGGCTGATGGGATTGCCCTCGCCGATGGGATCGCTCTGGCCGATGGCAGGATACAATCTGATGGCATTGCGCTTGCCGATGGCATTGCTCTGGCTGACGATAAAATCCACGCCGACGCGGCATTTCTGGGTGACGATACAAAATGCATGCTCCCGGCACAATAAGGGCGATCAGCCAACAACGATCCGATAGCGCAATACAACCTACATCCTGAATAAAATCTTAGGTGATTCCACTCAAGCCAAGCGATCCAGCTTGGCTTTTTTATGGCGGGAGGCATTCAAATTAGTCCAGAAATTGACGAATTCGCTCATCAGTGGAAGACCAGAACAATTCGTCCCGGTCGTTGAAAATAAGCTGCCCATCCGTGAGCATCATAACGCGCGTTGAGGTCAGGCAAAACGCGTCATTCGCGGCGCGTACTACGCCTTCACCCTGCGCATTTACTTCGTACAAATGCGAGCAGAGATAGCGAACTTCATCCAGGTTTTGCGTCACGTAAATTGAACTGACCTGCTCAAGATCGCGTTGTCGCAGAACTTCGCGCAAAAGCCGACGACTGGTGATCGGATCAAGTCCAGAACAGGGCGAATCGTAAAACATAACCTCTGGCGAACCGGCGATGGCGCGGGCAATCGCCGCCCGCCGACTCATTCCACCCGATAAGGCTTCCGGCATCAAATCATAGGCATCATCCAATCCTACGATATTTAAAACACGGCGCACTTCAGCCTCGACCTCGTCCTCCTGCCAGCCCAAATGCGGTAACCGATAGGCCACATTGTCCGCCACACTGATTGAAAACAAGGCGTCGGTTTGCAAAACCACTCCGATGTGATCGCGCAGAGAAAATAATTGCTCTTCCGGTTCAGCAGAAATTTCCTCACCTAGCAAAAAGATTTGCCCGCTGTCCGGTTGCAGCAAGCCAATGGCAAGCTTGAGGATGGTTGATTTGCCGCAGTTGGAAGGGCCAACCAAAATTCGCATTGCGCCGCGCGGTACGGTAAAACTGATGTGCTCCAACAATGGACGATCATCAAAAGAAATGGACACCTCGCGGAATTCCAGGACGCAAGGCAACGGGGCTGAAGTTTGTAAATGTTCGGCAGTCATAAGCTCACTAGAAAATTAGCAATCGTTGTTCCGTTTTCGTTGCTGCGAGATTTTCCACCATGCCACAATGACAGGCGAGGCGATTTCGGGAACTTTCCCCACTATTTTTCCCTTGGACATTAGGAACCAGAGTTGCTAGTGATTGCAATGATGAATGTAGCGACAACCACCACTGACCCGCAAGCGGCCCGCATTGAATTTCGCAATGTGTGCCTGGCCTTTGGCGATAAAGTTGTACTCAATGGAGTCAATTTTCGTGTGCATTCCGGCGAGATGAAAGTTGTTTTAGGCCAATCGGGATCGGGCAAATCCACGATCCTGCGACTGCTGCTCGGGCTACTCAAACCCAATTCCGGTGAAATCCTTATCAATGGCGAAGAGGTCACGCAATTCGACGAAGAAGCACTCAACCACGTGCGACAGAAAATGAGCATTGTCTTTCAGGAAGGCGCTCTCTTCGATAGTTTGAGTGTGTATGAAAACATTGCCTATCGCCCGCGCGAGTTAGGGTGGTCAGAGGAAAAAATAGACGCTCACGTCCAACGCGTGTTGTCATTTGCGCGGCTTGGAGAGCTGGCCGATTCGTTCCCCGATGCCTTGTCTGGCGGCACGCGGCGGTTGGTTGCCATTGCCCGCGCGATGGTAGACAACCCGGAGATCATTTTGTTTGACGAACCCACAGTGGGGCTTGATCCGCCCACAGCGCATCGGCTGTGTGAAGCAGCAGTCCGACTCCGTGATTTGGAAGAAGTGACGTCAATGTTTGTGACGCATCGGTTGGCAGATGTGCGCTATCTGGCTTCGCATTACGCCGTAAAACAGGCCGATGGAGCGGTGGAATTGTTGGAAGAAAACGACCGCCTGTGCCTGACCAACACAAAATTTCTGATGCTTAATGAAGGTAAGATTGTGTTCGATGGCACCGATGAGCAATTGTGGAATTCGGATGATAGGTATCTTCGCGCCTTTACCCACGAAGATACAGGCGATTAAGATCAGGTCGTAGCGTGGCCCCATTGAGACGAACTAAACACCAGAACCAGCGCAATAATCGCAGCCAGAAAAAGCGCTCCGATTAAGGCCAGCTTCATCCATAACGGCATCTCTGTTGCTCCCGTGAATCTTCAATAAAAAAGAGAGTCCACCACACAATTCGCACAGACTTTTTTTGCTGTCTGTCGTTCTGCACGCATCGTGTGGTAAAGACTCTCCAAGCGCACTCTAACTACCGTGACAAACGGTTTCTCAACACACTACTAACTTTAAGCAAAAGGGGAAATTTGCAAATGATCGGTGACCGATTTCACGCCTGGGGCGTGGCTCACAGCACCGATGATCGCGCGCTTTTCGCCGTAGTTCCGCACCTTCCCCGTCAACGTGATCACTCCGTCCCGAACCGCGATGCTAATCCGACCGGCTTCGTGATCGGCCCGGCGCTCCAGCGCGTCCTGAATCAAATGCTGGACATTGGAAGCGGTGACACGCGGCGCAACGACAAGCTTATTCGTCACTCCACGAACCCCAACCAATTTACTGACCGCCCGCTCCGCATCCTCGCGCTCAGCCATGGATTCGACCTTGCCTTCCAACACGACCCAGCCATCTGACACCGTCGTTTGAATATCCTGATCCCGAACCCAGACATCCCATTCTAAGGCGTGACGAATCGCTTGAGCGATTTCGGCGTCAGTTCGTACGGCTCCGCCTGGGGCTTTGACCTTGATGTCATTGGCAACATCCAAAACCCCGGCAACTCGATGCGTTGCCTCTTGCGCAGCAAGTTTTTTCGCAAAGCTGTTGACGGTTCCTGTCAAAGCGACAATCCCATTGGTCACGGCGACGCCGATTTCGGTTTCATCTACTCGCGTATCCCACCGCAATTCGGCGGTCACCGCGTGTTTAAGTTCCTCATCTGTTTTGTGCGTCATACCAAACTCCTCTTACAACGCTGATCCTCACGAATCAACTTTGACTTCGATGCTCACAGCTTCTGGCTTGGCGACCTTGGGAAGCGTCAATTCCAGGACTCCATCTTTCAGCGAAGATACGGCTTTGGCCGCATCCACATCCGTCGGCAAAGTGACAGTGCGATAAAATTGCTGCGTGCGGCGTTCGTTGTACACTGTCTTTTCAGTCTTTTCTTCGCTTGTGGTTTCAACCTTACCGCTCAACATCAACTGGCGCGCATCCACACTGATTTTGATGTCCTGCGCATTGAAGCCGGGGACTTCTGCTCGCACAATTAAATTTTGTTCCGTGTCTTTGATTTCCACTGGAACGTGCCGAATCAATTCAGATTCGGCGCGAAACCAATCCTCTAAATCGTGACCAATTTCGCGGCCCCGCTCTTCAAAGAACTCGTAGGCGCGCCGCCCAACAGTTTCGGTAAAATCTTTCAGTTGCTCGAAAATCTTCTCAATTTCAACCAAGGCTGGAGCCTTCGGTTCGGTGACTGGTTGTAAGGCTTGATTCGTTGCCATAATTCCCTCCTCCTATGATGAAAGTCTACTCCAAAGTGACATTGCCTAGCGTTCGGCCAGGACAAAGTTGGGGAAGTCCTCA
>JAEUQN010000195.1 GCA_016789725.1 Blastocatellia bacterium
TGACGACGCGGTCGTACCCAATATCACGGTCACAGGCTTCACCGCAGGCTGGGGCGATTTCTTTAATAGCGCGACGAAGATCCGCACCTACGAATTGCGCGACGTACTCATGCTAAATGGGGGACAGCATGCGTTGCGCCTGGGCGGCGAATATCGGCGGCTCTTCAAAGGGCTGTCCATCGCCGCCCCTGATGCAGGCACCTACACCTTCACCAGCATCGCCAGCTTCATTGCCGATCAACCGTTTCGCCAAACGCTCACGGTGAATCCGAACACGGGCGAGCGCACGAATTTTCCGCGTTATTTTGTGCAACACGAAACGGCGTTTTTCATCCAGGATGATTGGAAGGTCAGTTCAAAACTCAATTTGAATTTGGGATTGCGACACGATTATTTTGGCGATGTGCGCGAGCGCGAAGGGCGATTGTCATCCATCGTGTGGGGACAGGGCAACACGTTCCGCGAACGGTTAGCCAACGCCAGTCTGACGCGCGTAGATCGTTTGTACACACCGCAGAAAACGAATTTTTCACCGCGCGTTGGCCTCGCGTATGATCCGTTTGGAGATGGCAAATCTGCGATCCGCGCGGGCTTCAGTCTGGCGTATCAACCGCATCACGGCCAATCCATTTCGGGCGCGCGCGCACTGCCTCCCGATGCGTTGCAGGGCGTCGTGCAGCCATCGAATCGCATCGGCACGCGCATTCTATACGGCATTCCGGTTCCCTTTAATTCAGACTTCGCGCGCGGCTTGAATCCGCAAGGCGGCGTCAACACGCCTGCCGGACAAAACGCGATTCGCCCGACTGGCTTTGTCGTGAATCCGACGATCAAGACGCAGTACAGTCAAAGCTGGTTCTTGAATCTGCAACGCGAAGTGTGGAACGGATGGATCGTCGAAGCGGGCTACAACGGCACGCGCGGCGTCAATCTGGAACGCATTGACGACATCAATCGGTTCGCCGGAGATTTGCTGGACGGGCGCGAAGACCGCATCAATCCGAACTTCAGCACGTTGTTGTTTGTGACGAACGGCGTGGATTCTAGCTATCACGCGGCAACGCTGGAAGTGCGCCGCAACCTCTCGCGGCAGTTTTCCCTGCAAGCAAATTATCGCTGGTCGAAATGGCTCGACACGTCGTCAGACACTTCGACGGGACAATTCGCTGACAACTCCGAACCGGGCAAAGGCGCGGTAGATGTTGATTGTTTGCGCTGCGAGCGCGGGCCGTCGCTATTTGATATTCCGCATCGCTTCTCTACGCAGTTCATGTGGCTGCCAACTGTGGCAGTCAACAGCAAAGCACTTTCGCAAATCGTCAACGGCTGGCAAATCGCGACGATTTTTGCGATGCAATCGGGACGACCGTTTTCGGTGTGGAATGGCGCAGCGTCAAACGCAGGCGGCGATTACAACCGCGATGGTGGTGGCGGCGCGGTCGGCGGCGGATTTTATGATCGCCCGAATGCTCCCGCCGCAGGCGCAATCAAATCTTCGTTCAGCCGAGCGGATTTTCTGACGGGTTTGTTTCCGGCCAACATCTTCCCTGCTCCGACACCCGGTCAATCCGGCACGCTCGGACGCAACACATTTCGCGGTCCGTGCTATTCTGCGGTGGATTTATCACTTGCACGCACGTTCGCCGTCCGCGAGAAAAAGCAATTGCAGTTGCGACTGGAAGCCTTCAATGCCTTCAATCAAGTGAACCTGTATTTGCCGAATGCGGATATGTCGCTCGGCAATTTCGGCAAGTCTACACAGGCATTTGAAGCACGCACGTTGCAAGGCGGCGTGCGGTTTATTTTTTAGTTTTTTTTCACCGCAGAGACGCAGAGGTTGCGCAGAGATTCGCAGAGTTATTACGGAACAGACCGAGTGGAACAACTCTCCGCGTTTCCTCTGCGATGCCTCTGCGTCTCTGCGGTGAAATGAGTCTCCACTCCCTTAACACCTATGAAACAACTCATCGCCCTCTTGCTCATCATCACGGCCTCAACCGCCTTTGCACAAAACAAACTCATCTCGCTTGATGCGTTGAATCAAGCGGCCAAAACAAAACAGACGGCACAAGCCAACGTCCCGCTCGCCGATGACAACGCCGAATTCATCAAAGGCGCAGATGTGTTGGAAGCAGGCAAAATTCCGAATTACGCGCGCGGTCTGGCCTTGCTGCCGAGGAGTGCAAAACCACTGGCCGAAGCCTTCAAAGCATATTTGTACAGCGGCACGATTGCGCCCGAAATCAAAATGGCGATGGGGTTGCGGATTGCGCAAGTTTGGGGCAGCGCATATCCAGCCGTGCATTTGCAACGACTGCTGCGAGCGTCCGACAAAGGGCAAAAGCTGTTAGCGTGTTTGAAAACGAGTGATGAGAAACCCATGAACGCGAATGAAGCGGCGGCGATTCGTTATGCGGATTTGTTGACCCGCGATGTTCACGGCGTCAGTGATGGTGAATTCCAAACGACGCGCGCGCAATTCAATGACTCTCAAATCGTCGAATTGACGATGACGACGGCGTTTTTCAACTACTTCATTCGGTATTGCGAAGGCGCGAACCTGCCCGTCGAAAAATGGGCGCTGGACGAACCCGTTGCGAAAGTTAGCGCGCCTAAATACGAAGCGCCCGCCGCACGCGTTTCTTTGGTTTCCAATGAACAGATGACGTTGGCGGCAACAACGCTGAGCGCAGCGCAGGAGCAGGCCAAAAACCCGAACGGATTGGGCATCGGCATTGCCAATTCCCAACGCGCGTTTTTGCTCGTCCCGGACATCACAAAGGCGTGGCGCGGGTACACCAACCTCACGCGCGAATACAACAGCGTCACACGCGAAATCAAATTGCATGTTTCGTTTGCCATTTCGATGGCGAATGGCTGTCGCTACTGCACGCTGCATCAGGTGCAGGGCTTGCGCCGCTTGAATGTTGATCCCGCGAAACTGATGGCGATGGCGAAAAATGATTCCGCCCTCACGCCACGCGAATTGACGGCGGTGGTCTTCGCCCGCAAAATCACGCGCGAACCGGCGAAAATCACGAAAAGTGATTACGAGGCGCTCGTCAAAGAATTCACGCCGCAGGGCGCGCTGGAAGTGTTGTTGCAATGCGGCAATTTCGCATATATGAATCGCTTTACAGACGGCTTGCGATTGCCGTCGGAAGATGAAGCGATTGAGACATATCAAGAAACCTATGGCAAACGTTTCGAGGATGTCCGCAAACCCGGAAACTAATTTCTGCTTCAGGTAATTTCCCATGCAAGCCAACACTCCATCAAAAACAGGTCGCTGGAAATTGTGGATGGCCTTGTTACTTTTGGTCGTTACCACGCTCGTTATCGTCGCCATTCCAGTCTTCGTCATTATGCCGTTCAAGGCGCAAACGAGCGCGGGCCTTGAATGGTCATATTGGCTGCGCCGCGTTTCGCCCTGGATCACGATCACTGCCTCGGTGATGGCACTGGCGTTCGGCATCAAGCTCTGGCGCGGCGCACGATGGTGGAGTCGCATTGCCCTGCCAATTTTTCTGGCTCCGATATTGGCGGCAACCTGGTTTGCACACCAGAATCATTTCGAATGGATGTTCAATCCTCTGCCCAACGCCGCCTACGCCACCGTCGCCGAAGCGAATTTTGTGAACGACAACGATATGGTGTTAGCGGTCGAAATCAACGGCGAAGCGGTCGCGTATCCGGTGCGACAAATGGCCTATCATCACGTCGTCAGCGATGTCGTCGGAGGCAAGCCGATCACGGCAACCTACTGAACGCTCTGTCACACCGGTCTGGTGTGGGAATCCGAAATCGAAGGCAAAAAACTGACGTTCCACCTCGCGGGCATCAACAATCAGAACTTCATCATGCGCGACGACGAAACCGGCACGTGGTGGCAACAGGTGTCGGGCGAAGCGATGCACGGCGCATTCAAAGGCCGTCAACTCACCAACGTCTTCACCGATGAAATCACGTTCGCCGTGTGGAAACGCGAGCATCCGAATGGCCGCGTGCTGCGTCCCGATGATCGTGTCAGTAAAAATTACGAGGCCGCGAATTGGGAAGAGGAATACGAAAAGCTCCGCGTCGTCGTCCCCGTTGATCCAAATGACAAACTCAAGCCGCGCGCGTTGATCGCGGGCATCGTCGTCAACAACCAACCCATTGCGTATGCGATGGAAGCCCTGCGCCAACAACGCCTGATTCTCAACGTGATTGATGCCACACCGATTTTTATCGCGCTCGGCGAGGATAACAAATCTGTCCGTGCGTTTGAGCGCAAGGTAGAGGGACGCACGCTCGAATTCTTTGTAAAAGAGAATCAATTCGTAGATGCTGAAACCGGCTCCACGTGGGATTTCACAGGCAAAGCCATCAGCGGCGCGCTGGCCGGAAAACAACTCAAGAAGATTTCGGTGCTGAAAGATTATTGGTTCGATTGGAAGATTTACCATCCCGACACGAGCGTGTACACGGCGAATCAATAGCGAATGATTCAGGTTACGATTGTCAGTCAACCGGGCAAACCTTGCGTGCCTTCCTACAACCGTTGTAAAAAACAAACCTCAAATCACAATCTCAATCCGCAAGAGGTGTTCTATGACCCATTCTCGACGCGACTTTTTGTTTTCCACGACCGCCGCTACAAGCGCACTCGCGCTGCCGACGTGGATGCGGCACGCGCAGGCGGAAGAAGCACCGCCCGCAGATCGTGCTGCGATTGCGGACGCGGCGATGGTGGCAGCGCGCAAAGCAGGCGCAACGTATGCCGACATTCGCATCAATCGTTATCGCAACGAAGCAATCAGCACGCGCGAACGACAGGTGCAAAACGTGAGCCGGAATTACAGCTTCGGCTTCGGCGTGCGCGTGTTGTACAAGGGCGCGTGGGGCTTTGCCGCAAGCCGCATCGTAACGCCGCAGGAAGCACGGCGCGTGACGCAGCAAGCCGCAGAAATCGCCCGCGCCAATGCGCAGTTTCAGCCGCGTCCGGTGCGTCTTGCGCCTGCCGCAAAAGTCGTCACGTCGTGGCGCAGCGCGTTTGAGCAAGACCCGTTCGATGCGCCGCTAGATGACAAAATTCAGTTCCTGCTGAAGCTCAACGAACGTGCGCTTGCGGTCAAAGGCGTGCGATTTGTGAATTCGCAATTATCCTTCGTGAATGAGCAGAAATACTTCGCTTCGACGGATGGCTCGCGCATTGAGCAAAACCTCATCCGCAGTTGGCCGACGTTCACCGTCACCGCAGTGGATCAGGCCAAAGGCGATTTCCAGACGCGCAATTCCCTGCCCTCTGGACGCGGCATGGGCTTGGAATATCTGGACAAGTATCCGTGGTTGGAAGAAGCCGAAGCGGCGGGCCACGAAGCCGTTGAGAAACTCAAAGCCAAAACGATTGCTTCCGGCAAATATGACTTGGTGCTCGCGCCGTCGCATTTGTTCCTGACCATTCACGAAAGCGTTGGGCATTCGACGGAACTCGACCGCGCGCTCGGTTGGGAAGCAGATTATGCAGGCACAAGCTTTCTGACGCCGGACAAGACGGGCAAATTTCAATTCGGCTCGAAGCATGTCAATTTCTACGCCGACCGCACCACACCACACGGACTCGCAACGGTCGGTTATGACGACGAAGGCGTGCCGGGGCAGCGGTGGGACATCGTCAAAAACGGCGTCTTCGTGGATTGGCAAACGACACGCGAACTCGCTCCGCTGATTGGGCGCAAGACTTCGTATGGTTGCCTGCACGCCGACAGTTGGGACAGCGTGCCGTTTCCGCGCATGCCGAATGTTTCGCTCGCGGCGGCGCAGGATGCCGTTTCGATGGACGATCTGATCGCCGATGTCAAAGACGGCATTTTGATGTTTGGGCGCGGGACCTATTCGATAGATCAGCAACGCTACAACTTTCAATTCGGCAGCCAGACCTGTTACGAAATCAAAAACGGCAAGCGCGGCGCGATGGTGCGCGAAGCGGTCTATCAATCGCGCACGCCGGATTTCTGGGCCGCGTGCGATGGCGTGGGCGGAGCGGCTACGTTTGAACTCGGCGGCACGTTCAGCGACGGCAAGGGACAGCCGGGGCAAGTCAGCGCCGTCAGTCACGGCTGTCCGGCGGCGCGCTTCCGGCAAATCAATGTGCTGAATACGGCGCGCGAGTAAACGAGAGTAGCGCGAACTGTTAGTTTGCGTCCGTCTAAGAAAGACGCCCTGATATTCCAAAGCACGAGCCAATCACACAAAGCAAACTAACAGTTTGCGCTACCTTTCCCGAAGGAAATTCCAATGCTCATCACCGAATCAGAAGCCAAAGCCATCTGCCAGAAAATTCTCGGTCTCGTCAAAGCCGACGACGCGCAAGTCAGCCTCAACAGCAGCGCGCAAACGCATCAACGCTTCGCCGCCAACACGTTCACGACCAGCGGCGCGAGCGCCGACACAAGCGTGGCGCTGACCGTGTGGATCGGCAAAAAGAAAGGGCAGTCGCGCACAAATGATTTGAGCGAAAGCGCATTGCGAACACTCGTCGAACAGGCCGAACAAATGGCGCGCATTTCGCCGGTGGATCGCGAGTATCTGCCGTCACTCAGCGCGCAATCCTACCGCACAACAGGCGGCTACACAGCAGTAACCGAACGCATCACACCCGCGAGCCGCGCCAAAGCGATTGCGGACATTCTGGCAGCAGGCAAGAAAGATTCATTGCAACTTGCGGGGCTGCATTTTGCGACCGATACAGCGACCGCATCGGCGACGAAGAACGGCAATTTCTTTTACGATCAAAAGAGCAGCGTCAGCCTTTCGACGACAGCGCGCACGCAAACGGGCGACGGCTCCGGCTATTTTCTGCGCAGCCACTTCGACGCCGCCAAATTGGACACGCAACAAATTGCGCGCTCTGCAATAAACAAAGCTCTGACGGCACGAGCACCGCAGCCGCTCGATCCCGGCGCGTACACCGTGATTCTGGAAGCGCAGGCAGTCGCCGATCTTGTGCCGTTGCTCAGTGCCAGCTTGGATGCACGCAGCGCCGAAGAAGGCCGCAGTGCTTTTGCTGCGCCCGGCGGCAAGACGCGGTTGGGTGAGAAATTCTTTGACGAGCGCGTGAATCTGTTCAGCGATCCGATGCACGCCGAAGTCCCTGCCACAGCGGCAACGGCAGAAGGCATCCCGGCAGAAAAGACCTGGCTTGTGCGCAACGGCGTCATTGAAACGCTCACGCACAACCGTTTCTGGGCGCAGCAAAAAAGCAAAGCGCCGACGCCCGGCCCCGTCAATCTGATTCTGACCAGCGCGACGACACCTGTGACATTGCAAGACATCATTGCCAACACCGAACGCGGTTTGCTCGTCAGCCGCTTCTGGTACATCCGCCCGGTGGATCAGCGCACGTTGACCTTCACCGGCTTGACGCGCGATGGGCTGTGGTGGATTGAAGGCGGCAAAATCAAACATCCCGTGCGCAACTTTCGCTTCAATCAAAGTGTGATCGAAATGCTGTCCGCAGGCGTTCTCGACACCATCGGCGTGCCGGAGCGCGTCAGTCGCGGCGAAGGCGGTGGGCTGCCGTTGTTCCTGCCACCGCTGAAAATCAAACGCTTCCATTTCAGTTCGCAATCCGATGCTGTGTAGTTCGTGACGGACGCTTGCGCACCCAGGCGCTTCGCGTTTTCAAAAATACTCAGACCGCGCTTTCCGGCTGAAGAACAACTTGTTTGAGCTTGGCTTCAGACAGCAAGGAGTCTTTATGCGAATTCGTACAGTCTTTTGGTTTGTGTTGCTGCTCATTGCACCAACCATTTGGGCCAAGGGTAAATCGTCAATGCCCGATGTCGACACCCGCATCATTCAGTTGGAAGACGCGCGCAGTTTGGGCGATGGCGAATTGGAAGCGTTGTTGCAACACAAGCTGCCCGACGTGCGCTATCGCGCGGCACTGGCGATGGGGCGCATCGGCGACAAACGCGGAACTGACGCGTTGCTGAAAGCATTGGACGCAGCGACGACAAGCCGAATGCGGATCATCACCGTGTTTGCGCTCGGCGAAATCGAAGACACCAAAGCCGCGCAAGCATTGCTGAGTGTGTTGGAGAAGAAAATCGAAGCGGTCGAAGTACGTGCGCGCGCCGCCGAAGCGCTGGGCAAGATTGTGAGCTTTCAGCTCACATCGCCAGGGGCGGGGCAGAACGCGGGGCCAGCCAATGCAGATACGCTCGGCAAAGAGTTGGTAGAGAAAATCAATCAAGCGTTGATCGCACAATTGCCCGCACCGAATACAACCTTGACACCAGCCAATAAATTGCTCGCGTCACTCACGATCACCGCATTGATGCGCGTGCGCTTACCGTCGAGCGTTACGCCGTTGACAAAGCAGTTGGAATCGCGCGATGCGGACATTCGCGCCGAAGCGGGCAATGCGTTGATGCGATTGCGACATCCGATCAACTCTGCTGTGCCTGCGCTGCTGATGACGCTTGAGGATCGCGCCGTCAATGTGCGTGCGAACAGTGCGCGGGCGGTGGGCTTGAGCAAAGACGCGAGCGCGTTTGAGCCGCTCACGAAATTGCTTAATGATCCAAGCGATCTCGTACAGGTTAGCGCGATTCGCGGATTAGCGTCGCTCGCGGATCGTCGTGCGGTTGCACCGTTGCTCACGTTTGGCGAAACGCTGCTGAAGCAATATCGGCAAGCGAAAACGAATGGCAGCGCACGACCGGCGCAGATCAATTTGCTGCTCGAATTGGCGACTGCGCTTGGCACGTTCAAAGACGAAAGCATCGTGCCGTTTTTGCAGCAACTGCGCGCGGCAACTGGAACAGGCGCGTATACCGAAATCGAATCCGAATTGGTCAAATTTGGCGACCAAGCATTTTGGGTTGGAGTGGAAAACAACACTCCGCGCGATTGGCGTAGCGCCGCGACCTTTGCGCAGGCGTTGGCAGAGCTTGGTTCGGAGCGCGCGAAAGCAACGTTGCTGACCATGTGGGAGCAAGCAGAGCAAGGCAAGCTGGAAGCACGCGTAATGCCTGCGTTGTTGCGGGCGTTGTCTCGCATCAAGTATGACGGTTTGCAAGCAGCCGCGCGACGACAACTCACGCATAAAGAAATCAGTGTGCGAGCCGCAGCCGCGAACGCGCTGACTGAACTCAACGACGAAAATTTCAAAGCCCTGGCTGCGGCGTTGGAGCAAGCCAAAGCCGATGTGCAAAGCGATGCGCGGCTCGCACTCGTCAATGCGATTGGCAAATACAAAACGCCACAGGCCATTCAATTGCTTAAAGCCGCGCTCGCTGATACTGACGCGCGCGTGCGGCGCGCAACTGCGAATTTGCTGCGGCAAGCAGGCGAAACGGTTGCGGCAGAAACAACTGCCCTCCCGCACGATGAAGCCTATTACACGCGCGTGCGTCGTTTGCAGTCCAAACAAATCCTCGTGACGATGCACACCTCCAAAGGCATCATCAAAATTCAAATGTTCGCCAATGATGCGCCGATGACGGTGGACAACTTCATCGAACTGGCAAAGAAAAAATACTTCGACGGCATCGTGTTTCACCGCATCGTGCCGAACTTCGTCGCACAGGGCGGCGATCCGCGCGGCGATGGCGGCGGAGGCCCTGGCTATCAGATTCGTTGTGAAATCAATCCGCGAAAATACGAACGCGGCACGATGGGGATGGCGTTGTCAGGCAAAGACACGGGCGGCAGCCAATTCTTTTTCTGCCACACGCCGCAACCGCATCTGGACGGCGGCTACACCGTGTTTGGGCAAGTGATCGCCGGGATGGAAGCCGTAGACAAACTTACGCGCGGCGATATGATCGAACGCGTTGTTGTCAGCGAGCGCAATCACAGCGCCGCCAAAGAGAGATGACGGAACAGACAGAAATAACGAAAGAAACGGAAAAAGCCAGTGCGTTGCGGCAGAGTCGCAAAGTCATCCACGAAAAATTTACGAAAAGAATATTTTTTCATTGGCGTGGCAGTTTTTGTCCACGGTTCCCGCCTTACCCGCTGCAAACAACTTTGAGAAAGGAATTGCAGCTATGACCACAACTGAAATGAAACCCGCCACCGATAGCTTTTATGTCACCGGAGGCACGCTGCGCCGCGATGCCGCGTGTTACGTCAAGCGACGCGCCGATCAGGCGTTGTACGACGGCGCAATGCAGGGCAAGTTTTGTTATGTGCTGACCTCTCGGCAAATGGGCAAGTCGTCACTGATGGTACGTACTGCCGCACGTTTGCGCGAAGCTGAGGCGCAGGTTGTCGTGTTGGATTTGACCGCCATCGGGCAAAACCTGAGCGCCGAACAATGGTACGACGGCTTGCTTGGCAAAGTCGGTCAGCAACTCGACCTCGAAGACGAATTGGAAGATTTCTGGGCGGATCATCCGCGCCTGAGCTATGTGCAACGCTGGATCAATGCGCTGTGCGAAGTCGTCTTGCCTGAGCGCAGCGGGCGCGTCGTCATCTTCGTAGACGAAATTGATGCCGTGCGCAGCCTGCCGTTTTCGACCGATGAGTTCTTTGCCGCGATCCGCGAACTCTACAATCGCCGCACCGAAGACGCGGAACTCGAACGCCTGACGTTTTGCTTGCTCGGCGTAGCGACGCCTTCAGATTTGATCCGCGACACACGCACGACGCCCTTTAATATCGGCCAGCGCATCGAACTCAACGATTTCACCGACGACGAAGCCGCGCCGCTGTCGCACGGGTTGGGCCGTGACGAACGCACCGTACAGAAGCTACTCAAACGCATTCTGTATTGGACGGGCGGGCATCCGTATCTGACGCAGCGCCTCTGCCAAGCCGTCGCCGCTGACGCGAACGTTCAGGACGCAGGCGGTGTAGACCGTCTCTGCGAAGAATTATTTTTTACGACGCGCGCCCGCGAACGCGATGACAATTTGCTGTTTGTGCGCGAACGCTTGCTGAAGAGCGAAGCCGACCGCGCGGCGTTGCTGGATTTGTACAAAAAGCTGCGCGAGAACAAGCGTGTCAAAGACGACGAAACCAATCCGCTCATCAGCGTGCTGCGCTTGTCCGGCATCACGCGCGTGACGCAAGGATTGCTGTACGTGCGCAATCGAATTTACTACCGCGTGTTTGATCGGGAATGGGTGCTGGCGAATTTGCCGGATGCCGAAGTGCAACGGCAAAAAGCAGCGTATCGGCGCGGCGTGATGCGTACGGCTACGATTGCGGCGGTGATGTTGGCGGTGGTGAGCAGCTTGGCGTTGCTGGCGTACTGGCAACGCAATCGCGCGGTGGAATCGGAAGCAGCCAAACGAAAATTGCTGTATACGGCGCAGATGAATTTGGCGGGGCAGGATTGGGAAAACGGCAATATTGGAAGAGTACGCGAATTGCTCAGTGCGAATGTGCCGATAAGCGGACAGCAAGATGAGCGCGGCTTTGAATGGTTCCATCTCTGGCAACAAGTCAACCGGGATTTGGTCACGTTAGACGTGCCAAAAATTCGCACCGTGTATTTGTCTCATGATCGGAAAACTCTGGCGGTGCTGAGTTCGGGTGATGAAGTATTGACCCTGTGGGACATTGCTACCTGGAAAAAACTTCATACGCTCAAGGCAGGAGAAGGAGATTTGTATTTTGTCGCGTTCTCACCCGACGATAGAACACTGTATTCCCAAGGGTTCACGGGCAAATTGAAGATGTGGGAGATCAGCACTGGCAAAGAGATTAGAACAGTTGATTTGGGGTCTGATACGTTTCGTTTTTTAGCATGCTCGCCGGATGGAAAGCTGCTGGCAATTACGAGGATGGATGGCAAAGTGACCTTGCTCGACACAGATACAGGCAAGGAAGTGCGTACCTTTCAAGCGCACAAGGGATTCTTCATGAATCATTTTTTTAGTCCTGATGGAAAGCAATTGATTACAGCATCCGGCAACGAAGAGAGCGTGAAAATCTGGGAGGTAAACACCGCCACGGAAATCCGGTCATTCAAAGTCAAAACCAGTCCGATTCGGTTTCTGGCGCTTTCCCCAGATGGCACGAAACTGGCTGTACCAGAAGAGGCCAATTCGGTGCGGTTATTTGACGTTCGCTCTGGCAAAGTGGCGATGACATTGAAAGATCAAATGGAACAGCAGACTTGGTACAGGCAATTGGTATTTTCCCCAGATGGGGCTAAGTTGGCAGGGGAAGGTGAAAAGTTTGTTCAGGTATGGAACGTCAAAACTGGTCACGTGATTGGCGTTTTCAGAAAGCAATCCACCACATCTGGCACACTCGACTTTTTGGCTGATGGAAAAAGGTTGTTATCGAAGAGCAAGAATTCAGAGCTACAGGTTTGGAATCTCGATCCCAGCACGATGCGGGAACCAGATGCCATCAGGATTTCCGATAAGTCCGTTTTGGATATTGCCTGGGCACCCGATGGAAAATCTTTTGCAACCTCAGACGAGACGGGCAAAATCGTCATCCGAGATGCTACTACCTACCAGGAATTAGGCTTACTACAAACACCTATCACAACTTCAGAATGGGTTATCATCACTTATTCTGCGGATGGGCAAAAAATGGTCTCCTTTGACGATCAGAATGTCATACGAGTTTGGGAGATAAAAACAGCCCGACTGATTCACAGCTTTGCGGTAAATGGCAAAGGAAGAGCGGGCCTGCCACCAACGTTTTCCTGGGATGGGAGTAAATTGGCCTTCGTAACCGACTCCAACATCTTGAAATTAGTTGACGTGAATTCCGGGGTTGAAGTCTTCACGGACAAAGGAGACGGAGGACGGCCAGTTGCTTTCTCGCCTGATGGGAAGGTGATCGCGGCGGGCGAATTTCGTACCGGCTTAATCAAGCTTTTCGATCTTTCAACCAGCAAAGAACTAGCCGTCTTGCAAGGGCCGTCGCCTGCTTGGTCTATCAGTTTTTCACGTGATGGGAAGTTATTGGCCTCCGGCACAAATTCAGGGGATGTCAGTTTGTGGGAAGTGCAAACGGGTCGTCAGATTTCGACTACGCAAGGCCACGCGATGGGCGTGATGAGCGTATCCTTCGCGCCCGATGGCAAGCGGTTCGCTACGGGCAGCTTCGATAAGAAGGTGAAGATATGGGATGCGCAAAGCGGGCAGGAATTGCTGACACTCACAGGCCACACCAACAATTTGTATTCGGTTGCATTTTCACCCGATGGCAAGACGTTGCTCTCAACAGGCGAAGACAAAACCCTTCGCCTCTGGCACGCGGCCACCGACACGGAAGTGCAGGCGCGGCGCGGGCAATAACGGGGCGGAACTACGTTGCAACGTCAGCGTGCTCGAACGCATTGCGGTCGGCGAACGTGGAGGGAAAAGCAGCGATAACGAAAGCCGCTGCTTTTCCTCCCATCTTCAGCTTATTTCACAAAGGTGAAGCGAATGCCGGTGGACAACAATGTATCGTTTTTCTTGATGCCTGCGAGCGGCGGATTGCTCAGGAAGCGGCTGCTGTAGGCCAGATTCCAACTCAGATATTTGCTGAGCGCCGTCGTCATTCCCGCATCGAAATTCAGGCGATATTCGCCTCGGTTGGAAAAGTTCGGGTAGAACGTCGCCTTCTCAAAAAACTGGGTGCGCGCGTTCATTTTGTAGCGCCATTCTTCGCCGACAAAGCCTTCCATCGAATCGCGCGTCAACGTGGTGTACGTCGGTTTCGGCACGGCGGTCGTGGGCGCGGGCGTCACGTCAAAGATTTCTTTGTTGTACGCGATGCCACCGAACAGATCGAAGGTCGTGCGTTCACTTTTCACGACGTTGTAGCCAAAACCTCCGCCGGGCGCAAAGCGCAAATCCAGCCGCAAAAATTCATCGAAATCGAAATTCGAGAAGCCAAACACATAGCTGCGATTCGATAATTTCAAATCGTATTGCACGCCCGCGCGCTTGGCGTTCGCAATCTTTTTCGAGGGCGAGACGTTGCGATCTGTCGCGGAGACTTGCCGATAAAACACGGTCGTTTTGTCGCGGCGTGTGACACGGGCCAAATCCAATCCGGCGGTCGTCGTCGTTGTCGCCGAGTTGCCGGTCGTCAATGCAATGCCGAAATCTGCACTGCCCGCCCATAAATCCAGCACGCTCGGGTTGGCATAGCGGTCTTGTTCTTTTTGCCACGAGGCCTGCTCATCGGCGTTGCGCATCGTAGTGATGTCGCTCTTGGCCAATTCAACTTTGCCCGCGTCTTTGGTGGCAACTGTGATTTTGTTTTCAGCCGTGGTGAGTGTGCCAACTAATTTCTGCCCTGCTTTAGAAAAGACGTTGAGTTCCTGTGCTGATTCGACATCCTGAATCGCATCCCAATTGACGGTGACGGGGCCAGCATAATCGGTTTTGATGACCAGTGCTTTTTCGTCGGATTTGACAATCGTTCCGGTCAAACGATCTCCATTTTTCAATTTGATAGTATCAGCCATAGTCGGTAAG
>JAEUQN010000196.1 GCA_016789725.1 Blastocatellia bacterium
CAACCTTCTCCTTCAAAATTTCCGAATTAGTGCTGCCATCGGCAATTCCTTTTCAACTAAACTTTGGAGACAATACATCTTTCTTCTTTCCTTTTAATAATCCGAAGAAATCCCCATCTGAGGCCTATTTAGAAATCACTAAGGGCTTAACTGAACTGGATGAAACCACTCTATTGTTCTTATCTAAATTGCAGGTAATACGCTGGAAAATAGACGATATAGTGTCAAGTAAAGTCCAGCGTAGACAGCATTCCGAATATCATATCGAGGTTTTGAAACATACCAACAATAGAGCAGCGAATAGTTTACATTTCTTGCGGTTCTCAGAGGATATTGAAGTAGAGGTCAAACAGCATAAACTCTCTATTGCGTTCGCGCTTGATTTTTTACCAGAGGTGCGGGAATTCAATCCCACCAAGCCACTGGCAAAGCAACTCAAAATTGTCCCATCTGATCCAGGAAGGGTTGCAGTATTCTTTCCAGCGGAAAAAGAAACGTCAGGGTTACGTTTTCATCTCCACGCACCTTTTGTACCGGAATTGAGCCGTGCAAGTATCAAGGAAACCTCCGCAAACAATCCGCTTTTCGATAAGCTCGCAAAATTAGCCGCTGCTTCACTACACCAAATTCGTAAGTTACATCTTCTTACAGCAGAGTTTCTAGGTGTACTACCCAACCCGAAAGATACTATCCCCTTACGCTATCAGCCAATTCGTACGGCAATTATTGAGGAAATGAATAACGAATCATTGACTCCTACCTTTTCTAAGTCGTTTGCCCCAGCAAAGCATCTGCTGCAAGCCAAAGCCGCTCTTAAGGAGCTACTCTCAGTAAAAGATATTGAGTTTTTGGTGGATTACGATACTACCTCCTATCAATGGGCGATCAGTGCAACGCAAAAAAATAGTAATGTTGATCGGTTTCTTGCAGGATTAGCCATTAAAGACTGGGACGTAGATAAATTTTTATCACTACTCACAGTTAAACTGGGTACAGGATTTACCTGGGGGCCGCCCTACAATATTACGGCTGAGGATGTTATGACTTGGCTTGCGGAAAAGTCTATAGAATGGCATCAGCAGCTCTATTCGTTTCTATACCGAGAACTAAGTCCGATTGAGGAATTATTTCGCTTGGAAGACCTCAAGGTTATACGCCTAAGTAATGGAAGCTATAGCATTGGCAAAAACTGTTATTTCCCTAGTGAGGGTATTGCACATGATGAAATCTTACCTCGTGTTGATATAGGCGTATACACCTCTGGTAAGAATAAGTCTCAAAAAGACGATGCTAAGAAGCTATTGCAAGAAATTGGTGTACGCGAGGTTGGTGAAGCAGAGCAAGTTCAGGCAATCCTAAAACAACGGTACACTGCCAAAAACCTCTCCCCCCAAAGTATTGATTTGGAGCGCTTTATATCGCTTATTGAAAATGATCCTGAACAGGCCGAGTTCTTTGCCTCGTACTATATTTTTCAGGGAGAAGATGAAAAATGGCACACTCCAGGGGGGATATACATAGATTCCCCTTCTCAGCCTACAGGATTAAGTGCGTATTTCAGTTGTTTAGGGACAGATACCCAGCGAGTGAAATTATCTGAATCATACCTACGAGGGCCACTTCCAATCGAACGTATTTTAAGCTTTGCAGAGAAGGTTGGTGTTCAATTGCAACTTCACATCAAGAAGGTACGCAGCTTTGACAATCCTGCTTATCAAACAATTTTTATTAAAGCAAGGGGAGGATGGTCAGATAGTCATGGTATCAATGAGGATTTTGCTATTGAAGGGTTACAAAAGTTATTACCGTTAAAAAACAAAGCCCTCTCACAATTGATATGGAAAACGGCTTGCGAACAAAAACGGCATCAATGGCTTAAAGCAAGGTATCGCAACAATTCGCAACAGCCAACTTTAGAAGCCGATTCTCAGGTCATTTGTTTATTAAAAGAGTCTCCTTGGATACCTCAGATAGATGGACGGTTTGTGCGCCCAGCAGAGGCTGAAAGAGATCTATTACCGGAGGGATTTCCTTATGATGAAGGATATTTGTGGTTGAAGACCATTGAATTTGGAAAGCTGTCGCGTGAGAAAAGACATGAGAAAGAGCAGAAAGAAAATGTAGCAAAAGAGCTTGGATTTGGTGATGCAGGCAGCCTTGAGCGTGCAAAAGAATTTTCAACTTTACCTGCGGATCAACAGGAAAGAATTTTGGCAGAGTGCCGGAAGCAGCAGCAATTTGAATTACCAGAGCATCAATCCCGAAATCCCGAACGACGTGCTGTATACGTTACCAATCAAGCTGTTGACTCACCAGATCGCCTGACGGAACTCCGTAGTCGCTCTGTTTCGATCAACCGTGAGGACGTGAAGACAGAAACAGCACAATACTTAGCCGAACAATACACGAATCCCGATGGAGAAATGATCTGTCAAATCTGTAAGGCACCACTTCCTTTTAAACTCGACAACGGGAACTTTTATTTTGAAAAGGTGGAGTTCTTGCCAGAATTAAAAAAACATCACTTTCAAAATTATCTGGCACTTTGTCCAAATCACCGAGCAATGTTTCAGCACGTTAACGGCTCGAAAGAGTTATTGAAAGACATGCTTTTAGACCTCATTACCAACGAGCTTGAAGTCATTCTCGCGCGGCAAGACATGACAATTTATTTCACGAGAACACATATCGCAGACCTGAAAACAGTTATTGCGACAGAGCAACAAATTAATCTGGCGGAGGCAGTTTAATGAGAGAAATACTAGGCAAAGCCAAAACTGTTCGTGAATTACTTAAAGGGGTGAAATATGTAACTGAGCATTGGAAAGCGTAGAAAAATTGACAGCCATCGTGTTCCACGCGCCCTGTGGAAAGGCGAAGCCACAATAGCATCGCCGCAGGCGCATTATCATCGCCGTAGGTGCAGCCCCTGCCCGACACATTCCTTTTTGGCTGCCAGTCCCGCACAATAAGTAACCCCGGCTGTTGACGCAACCGGGGTCTTGTTTTGGGCTGCTTACCACAAACGGCACGCAAACCGAAAAAACGTTGACGCTGATAGTGTCATTGTCCGCAGCCTTTGTCCACTTTGGTAGGAGAGGGCGCAATGGGCTTGCAGGACACGGTAGTGCCGTTCCGGCAACGCTTTTGCCGTGCGCGGGATTGTGGCGCACGCTTCTTTCTGTGTCGTGCCTGTGATCGCGGGCAATGTTATTGCAGCGCCGCTTGTCGCCGCAGTGCGCGCACCATCCAACGCCGTGCCGCGCGCCAACGCCATCAGTGCAGCCCTGCCGGGCGACTCGATCATCGGGATCGGCAGCGCGCCTATCGTCGCCGCTTGGCCGTGCGACGCCACGCCGAGCCAGGTGCGACGCCCACGCCCACTGCTCCGCTTTCTACTCCCGAAAAAAACGTGACGGATCATGCTTCTCACGCCCCGGTCGTGTCCGGCACAGTACGCGCGTCCGCTTGGTGTTGGCCGTTGACCGCGCCGTTGCGCCAACGTGGACGCGGCCTGTTTGTCTGTCATTGGTGTGGACGAGCGGGCTACTGGCTCAACCCCTTCGTTCCGCCTGGGTAACACGATGATCGCACCGGAAACTGTCACCGAAATTCGTCGTCTCTTTTATGCCGAACATTGGAAAGTCGGCACCATTGCCGCCCAACTTGACCTGCATCCTGACACCGTCAAACGCGCCTTGCGCCTGACGCTGCCCGTGTCGCGCAATTTCCCGCCGCGTCTGACCGATCCGTATGCCGAGTTCATTCGCACCACCTTGCAACAATATCCACGGCTGCGCGCCACGCGGTTGCTGGAGATGTTGCGCGACCGGGGTTTCACGGGTTCCATTCACCAACTCCGCCGCGCGGTCAAAGACTTGCGCCCCGTCACCCGCGAAGCGTTTTTTCGCCTCACCACATTTCCCGGTGAACAGGCGCAAGTGGATTGGGCTTCGTTTGGCGCGGTGTGGGTGGGACAAGCGCGGCGGCAGCTTTCCTGTTTTGTCCTGACGCTTTCTTACAGTCGTGCATTTTATTTGGAGTTCTTTTTTGATCAGCGCTTGGAGAACTTCCTGCAAGCTCACGTCAATGCGTTGCGCTGGTTGGGCGGCGCACCGCGCACGCTGTTATATGACAATCTCAAAAGCGCGGTGTTGGCCCGCCACGGCGATCAGATTCGCTTTCATCCGCGCTTGCTCGAGCTGTGCGGGCATTATCATTGTGCGGCCTTGCCTTGTCAGCCCGGTCGCGGCAATGAAAAAGGGCGCGTCGAGCGCACCATTCGTTATGTGCGCGAATCCTTTTTCGCCGCGCGCCCCTTCGTTACTTTGCCCCGGCTGAATGAAGAAGCCTGGGAATGGCGCGACCGCGTCACGCTGGCACGCCCGTGGCCCGGCGATGATCGGCGCACAGTCGGAACTGTCTGGGTCGCGGAGCAAGCGCGCTTGTTGCCGTTGCCCGCGCATCCCTTGGAGACCGACCTCGTGCAAAGCGTGCGCAGTGGCAAAACCCTCTATGTGCGCTTTGATCTCAATGATTACTCCATCCCGCCCGCCTATGTGGGGCGCACCCTCACGCTCGTCGCTTCGGCCACCACCGTGCGCTTGCTCGCGGGCACCGCCGAAATCGCCCGGCACACTCGTTCGTATGACCGTCATCAGCGCATTGATGACGCCGCACATCTCGCCGCTTTATTAGCCGCCAAACGCAAGGCCCTGGGGGCCACTGCGACAGGGCGGTTGGCACAAGCCGTCCCGGACATCGCCTTGTTCCTTGCGGCTGCTTTTCAGCGCGGCGAATCGCTCGCGCGGCAAACGACCCAATTATTATTGTTGCTGGACGATTACGGGGCACCGGCGTTGGCCGAGGCCGTGCGCGAAGCCCTCGCCAATAATACCCCACGTGCGACTTCCGTCGCCTTCATTCTTAACCGTCGCCAACGCGGCGCACGCCGCCCTTTGCCCGTGGACTTGAGTCGTGCGCCTCATCTGGCGGACTTGGCGATCCCCACCCATAACCTGGAGACGTATGACGAACTCACGCAAACTGATCACGAACCCGCTCCCGACACCGACCACGGCGCAGGCTCCAACCCCTGATTTGCCAACGCAACTGCGCCAACTCAATCTGCGCGCGACCGCCGAACAACTCGATGACCTTCTGGCGCGGGCCACCCGTCAACGCTTGTCGCCGCGTGTGCTGCTGGAAGAACTGGCCCAGCGTGAACTCGCCGATCACGCCCAACGCAATCTGCAACGCTTACTCGCACAAGCCCGGCTCGGACGCTTTCGCCCGATGGCCGATTTTGATTGGCACTGGCCCAAGAAAATTGATCGCCGCTTGCTCGAACGCGCCCTCACGTTGGAATTTATTACCACGCAACGCAATCTCATTCTCTTGGGCGCAAACGGGCTGGGCAAAACGATGATCGCCAAAAACATCGCCTTCGCTGCCGTGCAAGCGGGGCATCGCGTGCTGTTTCGCACCGCCTCGGAAATTCTCACTGACCTGAGTTGTGATTCCCCGCAGTTGCGCCGCCGCAAATTCAGTAGCTACGCGCGTCCGGCTTTATTGGTCATTGATGAAGTCGGTTATTTATCGTATGACGCCGCTGCCGCCGACTTATTATATGAAGTCGTCAACCGCCGCTATGAACGCTGCTCGCTGCTCATTACCAGCAACCGCGCCTTCAAAACCTGGAACGAAGTCTTTCCCAACGCCACCTGCATTGCCACGTTGTTGGATCGTCTGACACATCACGCCGACATCACCACCATCGAAGGCCAAAGCTATCGCGTGCGCGAAAGCGAACTCGCCGCTGCCGCGCGCCGCAACCAACCTTATGCCGAACAGTGAACTGACCGCCTCTGAATATGTCGCCCGCGTTTTGGCCTTGTATGTCAGCCTGCCGCAAACACCCGCCCGCACCCATCTGACGGATCGGCATTTGGCCGCGCAGTGGTATACGCAAGCCTTGGCCTGGGAAGTCATCGAAGGAGCCTTGTTACTGGCCGTCGCCCGCCGCTGTCTGCGCGATCCCCAAATGCCCCCGCTGCAACCGATTCGGTCGTTGCATTATTTTGTTCCGGTGTTGGAAGAAGTGCAGGCCACCCCGCTCGCCCCAGATTATGTGCGCTACCTGCGCGGCAAGCTCGCTCCGTTTCTCGCCCAAATTTGATCGCTTTCGTGGAACGCGATGGCTGTCAATTTTTCTACGTTTTTTCCTGCGCGACTACATAAAGGGGTGAAATATTCCATTGATTATTACCAGCGCGAGTATAAATGGCACGAGAAACAAATACGCGAATTGATTGACGATCTAAGTGACAAGTTCCTTGAAGAGTATGAACCCGAACACTCGCGCGAAAAAGTTAGCGAGTACCCACACTACTTTCTTGGCTCAATCATTATTAGTAAAAAGGATAACGCCAACTATCTTGTGGATGGACAGCAACGCCTCACAAGTCTAACGCTATTGCTCATTCTGTTGCGTAATCTTCAGAAAGAGCGCGAGAAGCAGGTTAATGTAGATGAGTTAATTTTCTCAGAAAGATACGCCAAAAAGTCGTTCAATCTGGATGTTGAAGATCGCACTCCGGTAATGGAGGCATTATATGAAGGACAGCCTTTTGATCCTACAGAGAGATCAGAATCCATACAAAATCTATTGCAACGTTACCGTGATCTCGAATCCTGCTTTCCTGAAGAGCTACGTGAAGAAGCGCTGCCGTATTTCATTGATTGGTTGATGGAAAATGTTCATTTAGTGGAAATCACTGCTTATTCCGATGATGATGCTTATACAATCTTTGAAACGATGAATGATCGGGGCTTATCCTTAAGCCCTACTGATATGCTGAAAGGCTATTTGCTTGCCAATATAGGCGAGGATAAACGTGCAATCGCTAATCGTCGGTGGCGAGATCGCATTCGACAACTTAACGAGGCTGGAAAAGAAGTAGAACCGGATTGTTTTAAGGTTTGGTTACGGAGTCAATATTCCACAAAGATACGTGAACGTAAGAAAGGGGCAAAGCCAGAGGATTTTGACCGCATAGGGACGGAATTTCATCGCTGGGTACGTGATGCTGCAAATGCCATTGGCCTAAGACAAAGTGAGGATTTTTATCGTTTTATTGACCGCGATTTTGATTTTTATAGTCGCCAATACCTCAAAATTATTGATGCCTCAAAAAATCTTACGCTAGGGCTAGAACATATTCTTTACAACGCACAACAGGGGTTCACATTACAAAACCTTCTCTTGTTAGCGCCGCTTCGCTCAGAAGATGGCGAAGTCATCGTAAAGCAGAAGTTATCTTTAGTTGCTCAATACTTAGACATTCTTCTTACTTGGCGACTGTGGAACTTTCGTAGCATCGCTTACTCGACTATGCAATATGCAATGTTTCTTGTAATGCGTGAGATTCGTGGGCTTTCAGTAGGTCAACTTGCAATGAAATTGTACGAATTCCTCAGCAAGGAGCAGGAAACCTTTGCTAATAATGACCGGTTGCGACTGCACCAACAAAATCGCTATTCCCTACACCGTATCCTTGCCCGCCTAACTGATTATGTAGAGACCCAATCCGGTCAGCCATCAAGGTATCTTGACTATATAAGTGATGGAAAAGTTCGCTACGAAGTAGAACATATCTGGGCCTACCATCCCGAAAGGCATCTTGATGAATTTAGTCACGTTGCTGATTTCATTGAATATCGTAACCGAATTGGCGGCTTACTACTTTTGCCCAAGCGATTCAATGCTAGCTATGGTGGCATAACATACGAGGAAAAATTGCCGCACTACTACGCTCAAAACCTACTGGCTCGTTCGCTTCACCCACAGTGTTACGAACGCAATTCTGGCTTCACGCAATTCAAAGAGAAGAGCGGCTTACCGTTCGTTCCTATCGCCTCGTTCAAGAAAACGGATATAGAAGCCCGGAGCCAGCTTTATCGGCAGATCTCCGAACACGTTTGGAATCCTGATAATTTGCTTGTGGAGATGGAAGAATCAGAGAGGTAATTTATTCGGAGTGAGTCAGGCAACAAGTGCCCCAAAGAAGACAAAGGCCAAAATGCTAAATCCGTGATTCCAACAGATCGCCGTAGTTTTTGAGCCATTCCTTAGACCTTGCGTAGTTCGGTAATTGAGTCTTAACAATGCTCCAGAAGCGTGGCGTGTGATTGGGTTCAAGTAAGTGAGTGAGTTCGTGAATGATGACATATTCAATCACACTCATCGGAGCTTTCACCAAACGCCAATTGAAATTGAGATTGTTTTTTGGTGTGCAGGAACCCCAGCGGTATTTCAGGTCAGAGATCAGCACTTGGTTGTACTCGACTCCCAGATGGCGCGCATGGAGTTTTACTTTCGGGCGGATGATGCACCGGGCGCTTTCGATGTACCAACCCTTGAGCAACTCGGCAGCCATCATCCTGGCTCGGCGTGAAATCAGAAACTTGCTTTCAAAAACGACGCCATCAAAAATATCGCCGACAAAATCCAGTCGGTATTCCTTGCCCAGATAAAGCAGTGAAGTGCCGGAAACCAATTCAGTGGAATGCGAGGTTTCTTTGTACTTTTGTGGATTTTTCAGCTTCTCGTAGAGCCAGAGCTTCTTTGATTCAACCGCATCCTCAATCTTGTTGTGGGGCGTGCCTTCGGGCGCACGAACAATCACAGAGCGGTCACGCTCTACCGAAATTTGCAGCGTTTTCCTTGCTGAGTAGACGATGCTGTATTCGAGATTCATGTCAGGTCGCGTAAAGAATTGTGTCGTTGTTGGATTCGGCAATTTCCATAATGCGCGAAATGATTTCGCCCCGCTTTTGCACGATGTTCGGCAGTTTGTCGTAAAACTCCCGTGATAATAGTAACTCTTGTAATGACGCCTTCAATCGGTTCATCGCTGGAATACTGTCCCAAAATCCTTTGAGTTGCAATTCGGTTTCCAGTCTGCCAAAAACTTCTTGCGTCAGGCTAACCAGTACGCCGATATGATCGTCAGTTAACGGCTGCTCATCAAAAAACTGCTTTTTGAAAGCGCGGAAAAAAGGCATCTGCTTCTTGCGGTGCAAGCCATACGTCGGCTCTTTCTCAGCGTTGCGAATCTTTTGCCGTAACTCTTCCAACCGCTTGTAAATTTCGTTCCAGTTGTTTTTGAACTCAGCCAAAATCTGTTCTAGCGTATCGGCAAACGAAGCATACAGCGCCGGATCAATGTTCAGATTGATGTCAATGAAATGGCGAATTGCGTGCTCAATTTCGGCGGCTTTGGTTTTCTCTCGTTTGCGCTTGCCGACTTCGTTGAAAAAGTCGTCGTCAATGATGGAGATAGGTTCGATCTTCTGGTCAATGCCTTTGGAAATCAGATATTGGTCAGCCAGCTTGCGCAGCTTTTCCGGGATGCCCTTCATACTCAGCCGCTGATCGCGCAGATGCTTGGCAGCTAGTTCGTTGATTGCAGAGAACTCTTTGAAGTCCTTCAGATAATCAAGCGCCTCTTTGCGAGGGAAAACAGCGTCTAGGCTGCGCGAAAACTCGCGGAACAGCAGCATATAGTCATAGCGTGGTTCTTCGTCATAGAACAAATCATAAAACGCATCCGGGTCGTTCAATTCAACGATGCCACGCTCGGTCAAAAAGTCCTTCACCTCTTTGTGGGCAGCAATCAAATCATTGATCTGCTCTTCCCCGTTCTTCAGCGTATCCAGAATTTCCTGCTGCTCTTTTTCAAAGTAGTCTTTCAGTGCCTCGCGCAAGTGATGACCGACGCCAACGTAATCCACGATGAAGCCCGCCGTTTTGTTTTCGGCAACACGATTGACGCGGGCAATGGCCTGTAAAAGATTGTGCGCGCGGATGACTTGATCCAGATACATCACCTGCTCAATCGGCGCGTCAAAGCCTGTGAGCAGCATGTTGTTCACGATGATGAAACCGACTTCGCCGGTTACGCCTTCGTCTTCGCCGTCAAAAGGCAATTTGAAACTTTTGATCGCCCTTTTGTGATCGGCGGCATTCGTGTGCGCTTTGATATGCAATTCGTCGTTATGCTTGCCGGAAATCACAACGGCAGTTCTCAGCTTCTTCAAACGCTCAATATTCACTAGCAGCGGGTTGTTTTGTTCCAGCTCTGCAATCTTAGCGGTTAACGCAGCCTCAAGCGCGGTCTTGTATCGAACGGCAGCCTCGCGCGAATTGGCTACAACTTGCGCCTTGAAGCCGTTGGGAAAGACATGTTGCACGTAATGCACAACCATATCCTTCGCCTTCGCCTCAATCGTGGTTTCAGCATCAAGATAAGCATCGCGCGATCCGAAGCCGAGAATCTGTAACCGTTCCAGCAGCGTATAATCGCTGAAGACATCGGCGAAGGAAGCATCAGCCTTTTCCTTGTCCGCAATCTCAGCGTTATGCGTGCGGCCTTCGTAAACAATCTCTACCGTCACGCCGTCGTCAATAGACTCGCGCATCGTGTACTTGTCAATGTACTCGCCGAAGACCTCTTCGGTTCGGTCGGTCGGTGTGCCGGTGTAGCCGATGCGTGTTGCGTTGGGCAGTGCACGTTCCAGATTTGCGCCGAGCTTTTTGAACTGTGACCGATGGGCTTCGTCGGTCATTACCAAGATGTACGGGCTGGCGTTCAGTTCGGGGAAAGTCTCTTCCAGGTCGCGTTCCTGGAACTTGTGAATCATTCCCATTACCAGATCACTTGACGTGGTGCGTAGCAGGTTCTTCAGATTCTCAATATCTTCAGCGACGTTCACCGTCAGCCCGATGGCTTGCGTTGTTTCGCTCAATTGCTCTTCCAGTTGCGTGCGGTCGGTGATGTAAACCACTTTCCATTTCGTCAATTCAGAATAGCGGTACATCTCACGCACCATAAACATCATCGTGAGCGATTTGCCAGAGCCTTGCGTGTGCCAGATGATGCCGCTGCGGTCGCGTTTGTTGCTGCCATTGCGCAACCGCTCCACAGCCTTTTTGACGGCGCGAAATTGCTGGTAGCGTCCGACAACCTTGATAGTCTGTCCTTTGTCGTTGGTGCTGAACAGCGTGAAGGTGCGCAGGATGTCGAGCAGGTTGTCACGATCCAGCATTCCGGCAACAAGTCGCTGCTGTTCATTGGGCGAAGTGCCTTGATGTTCCAGATCATTCAGCGTGCGCGGGAACGGATCAAGCCATTTGTAAAAGTGTTTTTCGGTGTGTGTGGTGATCGTGCCGAATTTGGCTTCTTGTCGGCAGGTTGCAATCAGCAATTGGTTTGCATAAAACAGCGCCGGATTGCCTTCGCCTTTCTCGCCTCGTTGCTCGCTGTAACGCCGCATCTGGTCAATTGCTTCGGCAATGGCTTCTTTGACCTTTGGTGATTTGCATTCAATGACTGCGATGGGCAGGCCATTCAGGAAAAGCGTGATGTCCGGGATAATGTGCTGATCTGTGCCGGGAATGCGCACCTTGAATTGAGAAACGGCAATGAATGAGTTGTTGCCGCGCCGCTCGAAATCCACATAACGCACGGTCGGGCTTTTATCTCCGGTGCGGCGGTTTTCGCCAACGCTTGTGCCTTCCAGCAGCAGCTTGAGAACGTGCTGATTGTTTTCCAGCAAGTCCCTACTGACAGGCGTTGTGATGCGCCGCGCGACTTCTTCCACTTGGTCGTCATCCATCCACGGATTGATCTGATGCAACGCCTCGCGCAGCTTGGGCAGCATCACAACTTCGGTAAACGAATCGCGGAAGCTTTCTTCCGGCTTCTGTCCCTTCATTTCTAGCCGTATCACTTCCCATTTCAGCCCGGCGAGTTGATTGAGAAAAGGCTCTTCGACGTGGTTCTTTTCGTCCAATTTGATGGCCAGAGGCGTGCGGTCGTTTCGTGGCATAGCGTTAAGCTTGGGTATACTGGGGCTGAGTTTCGAGTAAGGGCGTTACGGGAATTTTGCCAGTGAGCAGGTCTTGCATCAGGCCTGTTTTGAGTGCCCTCAGCTTCGATAGATTTACGGATTCCTGTTGTACACACAGATCCTGTGTTTTCAGTATCTCAACTATTCTTTCTTGTTCTTCAATCGTCTGTGGCAACAAAATTCTGATCAGCCTGAACTGGCTCTGTTTGATACCAGTGACCGTACTACCGGAAGATGCACGATCAAACTGTGCCCTTACCGAAGGATAGAGCAATAAATAAAACAAAAAGTCACTTTTCAAGTCTGGCTCAGATTGCAAGGTCAAGACTCTTTGCCCTAAAGCAACCTTAGAGTTTGTAATTTGAGCGACATTCCCTAGCGGAGCTTCCGTCGTGAACAGTACATCATCTTTTGCAGGTAATCCCCGTGTCATCCACTTGGCGTAAGTCTCAGGAGGAATGAACTCGTCAGGCTCTAGCAAATAGCCTAATCTGATGATCTTCGCTGTAATTAGCGGAATGCCGTGATCTGCTTTGTTTGGCGTTTTACCTCGGTAGTCAATAATTTTTGCAAGCTTATCCTCAATTTGAGGGGTATCCCACTCCACCGGAATTCTGCCCAGCGGTGAATCCTTAAACTCGTGCGTCGCTTCCGAACGGATGTTGCCGTGTTCATCAATGCCTTTGGTCAGCAGGTCGTGCATCAATCCAGCTTTGATGCGCTGCTGCTTGGCGATCAGGGCTTCGGTCTGCTCAATCGCTTGGTCTATTCGCGATAGGATAATTGCGATTTTTTCTTGCTCATCTTTTCGCGGCAATTTTAATGACACATTGGCAAGGATTGATAGACTTAACCCAGCCCTTCCTGCCCCAGCCGAAATTGCTCTGAGTTCTTCGTATCGTGAATCGAGATTGTAGTAAAGGTAGCGTGGCTCAATCAGCCTTTCATCGGGAATAATCGCTGCAATAGATTGGTTGGAAGTGACTTCAATTTCTGTAATCGCTACCGTGCCACGTGTCTTTCCCTGTCCAGCTAATGCAATAAGCGTAGAATTGACAGGATAAAAACGGGCATTAGAGTTTCTGAACCCTTTTTCTGTTATTCTGCCATCTGCCTGTCGGACAACTTTCTTATGCACTTCCCCTGATGAAAGCCAAGGAATTGTTCCGTCTTCCCAATACTCTTTTTTCTCTGTTGAGGGAGTTCCACCAGTGGCAAGTTGGAAATATTTCTCGTCGCCCAAGAATATCTCTGTCCAGTTATTCAGTTCAGCAAGTTTCTGTTTCATTGCCCTTTATGCCCAGTTTGCTTTTGATGGCAAGTAACCAAGTTTAGCGAGAAACACATTTAATTCTTGTACTGTCTCTTTCCGCTCATCTTCAAGAGACTTCGCCGAGACCGCATACTTGTCCCACAGCTTTTCAAACGGTGCGATCAATGCGCGCTTTTCTGCATTCAGGTAGCGGGTCAACTCGTTCCCAACGCGGTCGTACAAATATTGCAGGATCAGCTTCCGTGCTTCTTCCGACGTGATCGTTCCGCCAATCGCAGTGTGCAGCGCGTCCAAACGGCTGAGCTTTTTCTCCAATGTTTCTTTGTCACGCGCTAATGCACCGAGCTTACGTTTAATGCTCTTTTGCTCTTTTGTGTCTTTAGGCGTGATGCTGGTTAATTCAGCGGTCTGTTGTTCGTTCCGCGATAGTAATCGCTGTATCTCGTCATTTACTTCTTCTAGTGGGTCGCGTTTAAGTTGCATCTTCAATGCAAGCTCAAACTCTTTCTGACTCTTTTCCTTTTTCACGTCGCTTTTGCGCTTGTCGCAATCTTTGATTTGTTTGAGCAGCATTTCGAGTTTCAGGCGTTCCCCCTCCGCAGTTTCCGAGGCTGAAAATGTGAGGTCTCTGATCTGTGCCTGCAACGAATCCTTGACCTGTTTGGCCGAAGTTTCAGCCGCATCTTCTTCACCTTCGCCTGCTTCGTCTGCCTCGTCTGCCTCATAAAATTCCGCAGCCGCTTCAATCGCTTCGGTCAGTTGCGCCTCAGCATCGGCTAATTTGGCTTCGAGTTCGGCGAGTTCTTCCACTTCGGCCTGAAAGAATTCGGCCTTCAGGTAATCATCCGGGATCAGGCTGGGATTCCAACCGCTGCTCACAATGGTTTTGAGGTCATAGCGAATATTCTGCCACCAATTCACAAACACGCCCGCCGTTTGAAATTCATCCAGCACGCCAACCGGCACCAGCTTCTGTTTGATTGAAGCCA